>CAZNWH010000014.1:0-30676 GCA_964576765.1 uncultured Hellea sp. | reverse complement strand
AGACTCTCAACTGCCGCTAATATGGCTTCTTTAGCCGGCCTTGGAATGACATGGGTTAAGCTATTCACATAGCTACTATCCGCTTCATGGAATGTTCCCAAATCAGGAATAACCCCTTTGACCCGATCATCAAATAACCCAACAAGACGTACCATAAAATTCGGGAAATCCCCTTTAGGCAGTTTCTTATAATCAGGATAAGCCCCCTTCAAAACATCAGCAATACCCGACATCCATAAGGTTTCACCCGCAGCCATCAAACGACGACCGCCTGCGTCTTTCGCGCTCATCGCAGCCACATGAATGGCTGCACAATCCCGAACATCAACAATAGGATAAGCAATCTTAGGCGTACGCGGGAAGTCCCCGGCAAACATAGCAATCAGAAGACCTAAAGACGCTCCACCATTTTTGTAAGTGTCTGGCCCAAAGACGAGACCCGGACACACTGTCGTCAATTTTTCTTCTAGGTTTTGAGTTTTCACATAATCCCAAGCCGATTTTTCCGCGCGTGTTTTCGAGACGGGATAGGCCGTTAAAGGCTTCCAATCCGGATCAGACCAGTCAGATTCCAACACTTTCATATGCGCGCCGCGGCCCTTTTGCCCGACCATCGAGACCATAGAGGATGTCATAACGATACGGTCAACCCCGCTGCCAAGTCCATGCTCAATCACACGCATAGCTCCAGCCCGAGCTTCAGGAACTAAGGCTTCCCGGTCACGCGGCGCTTCAAGCGGGAAAGGCGACGCAATATGTTGAATATAGCGGCAATCCTGAACAGCGTCCTTCCAGCCTGCATCAGAGCCCAGATCAGCTTCAACAAGTTCCAGCTGAGAAATATCAGCTCCTTGAGCCGCTAATTTATCCACTGTCTTTTGGCCTTTAATTTTATTTCGGACAGTCCCGCGTACGGTATAGCCCTTCGCCAATAAACGCTCCGTGACATGAGAGGCGATAAACCCGGAAATTCCAGTTACTAATACGCGGTCAGGCATGTCTATCTAATCTTATTCGGGCAAGACTGATTATAAATATCAATGGCATCGTCCATCCAACCATTAAAATCATCTATCCGCGTTTGCGGCGAAGGGTGTGTAGATTGAAATTCCGGCGGCGTCGCCCCACCTGCTTGGCTCATCCGTTCCCATAACTTGGGCGCTTCGCGTGGATCATAACACGCCCGGGACATCAAAATTAAACCGATATAATCGGCCTCGGATTCATGTTTGCGCGAAAACGGAAGAGCAAAGCCATATTGACTAATCCCTCCAAAGACACCCATGACGGCTTTTTGCGCGCCAAAATCCATGCCGCCGGCTCCCATCGCCACACCCGCACCGACAATGCGTTGCATATTTTGTTGAGCCATACGTTCCGCGCCGTGATGGGCGAGCGCATGGGCGACTTCATGGCCCATAATAGCCGCAAGACCATCCTCATTTTCCGCGACAGGAATAATACCTGTATAGATGGCGGTATATCCGCCTGGTAGAGCAAAGGCATTGACTTGCTCGGATTCGATCACATTAAACGCCCACTCAAACCCTGGGTCAGAGTCAGACGCTGCGCGCGCAATCTTCGCGCCAATTTCACGGACAGCGTCAACCACTGGACCACTTTGAACCAAATTCTGCCGATTATCTTGTAATATTTGCTGATAGCTTTGTAGACCGAGCGCCTTTTCATCATCCTGTTTCATGGTACGGAGCTGTTTTCTACACATATCAGCGCCGCGAAATTCTGCATCACATACGTAAGGCACGGTTTTCTGGTTTGCGAAATAATATACGCCTGCTCCAATGGCGAAAAGCAACATAATCTGCCACCTAAACCCGCCGCGACGCCTACGTGTTCCACCTGTGCGCCTATTCATTCTGCGATAAACCATAATCTACCTTTCCCCGTCTTTAGGTCAGTTTAACACACTTTTTGTATCTTTGAATACTTGTATCCACATTCTGATTTCATTATGGGGAGACAATTTGGCTTTTCAGCCAGATTCGCTGCAATTAAAGGCCTAATTCATGCCAAAAAGAACAGATATTCAGTCTATCCTTATAATCGGGGCAGGACCGATTGTCATTGGGCAAGCCTGTGAATTTGATTATTCTGGCGTTCAGGCTTGTAAGGCTCTCAAAGATGAGGGTTATAAAGTTATTCTCGTTAATTCTAACCCCGCCACAATCATGACTGACCCCGGCATGGCAGATGCCACATATGTTGAGCCTATCACGCCAGAGATTGTCGAAAAAATTATTGCCATTGAGAAACCTGACGCCCTCCTCCCGACTATGGGCGGACAAACGGCGCTCAACACAGCTCTCGCCTTAGAGCAAATGGGCGTACTGGAAAAATATGGCGTTGAGATGATTGGCGCCAAAGCTGACGTTATTGACAAGGCTGAAAACCGCGAACGCTTCGCCGCCGCCATGACAAAAATCGGGCTAGAAAACCCGAAAGCCGAAATCGTTGAAGCCCCATTAGATGCTGATGGAAACCCTGACTATAATGCCGGCGTCGCCGACGCGGCCAATAAACTGAAAATACTTGGGCTGCCCGCGATTATTCGTCCGGCCTTTACCCTTGGCGGAACGGGCGGGGGCGTGGCTTATAATAAAGAAGAATATGAGCAAATTGTCCGCTCTGGCCTCATGGCCTCGCCGACCAATCAAGTCTTGGTTGATGAGAGTCTTCTCGGCTGGAAAGAATATGAAATGGAGGTTGTCCGCGATAAAGCCGATAACTGTATCATCATCTGCGCGATTGAAAATATTGACCCGATGGGCGTGCATACAGGGGACTCGATTACGGTCGCCCCTGCCCTGACACTTACCGATAAAGAATATCAAGTTATGCGAGACGCCTCTATTGCTGTACTGCGTGAAATTGGAGTCGAGACAGGCGGATCTAATGTTCAGTTCGGACTAAATCCCAAAGATGGCCGCATGGTTGTCATTGAGATGAATCCACGCGTATCACGCTCATCAGCCTTAGCCTCAAAGGCGACCGGGTTTCCGATTGCTAAAATCGCAGCAAAACTAGCTATAGGCTACACATTGGATGAGCTTGATAATGATATTACGGGGGCAACACCAGCTGCCTTTGAACCCACTATTGATTATGTCGTCACCAAAATTCCACGTTTTGCCTTCGAAAAGTTTCCGGGAGCAGAGCCTGTTTTGACAACAGCGATGCGTTCAGTTGGTGAAGCTATGGCGATTGGCCGGACTTTCTCAGAATCATTACAAAAAGCCCTAAGATCTCTTGAAACAGACCTCACCGGTCTTAATGAAATTATCATTGACCCCACTGGCCAAATGACAGCGGACGAACTTAAAAATGCCATGAAGGCAAGGCTCTCAATTCTAGCGCCCGACCGTCTCTTGGTGATTGCCCAAGCGTTCCGGCAAGGGTTTACCCTTGAAAAAATATTTCAATATACGCAAATTGATCCATGGTTTCTGCGCCAAATTCAAGACCTCGTAAAAACCGAAGACTGGTTAAAAGAAAATGGCCTACCTAAAACCGAACAAGAATGGCGCGCGATTAAATCTGAAGGGTTTTCTGATACCCGTATTGCCGAACTCACAAACAAAACGGAACAAACCGTTCGTAAGGCACGCCGCAAACTAGGCGTACGCCCTGTCTATAAACGCGTCGATACCTGCGCGGCAGAGTTTCAAGCCAAAACGCCCTATATGTATTCAACTTATGAAGTCCCAAGCTTTGGGGGTGCCGTTGATGATGAAGCCCGGGTTTCCAACCGTGACAAGGTTATTATTCTGGGCGGCGGGCCCAATAGGATCGGACAAGGCATAGAATTTGATTATTGCTGTTGTCACGCAGCCTTTGCGCTTGAAGATATTGGCGTTGAATCCATCATGGTCAATTGTAACCCGGAAACTGTTTCAACAGATTATGACACATCGGACCGTCTCTATTTTGAACCTCTGACCGAAGAAGATGTTCTCGAACTGATTATGACAGAACAACAAGCTGGCACTTTGAAAGGTGTGATTGTTCAATTTGGCGGACAGACTCCACTAAAACTCGCTGAAGCCTTAGAATCCAATGGTATTCCATTATTGGGCACTAGGCGCGATGCGCTTGATCGCGCCGAAGACCGTGAACGCTTTAAAGCCCTTGTTGAAAAACTTGACCTGAAACAACCCAATAATGCTATTGCCCGTAATGCTAAAGAAGCGGCGGCAGCGGCCAAAATTGTTGGCTACCCCCTCGTGCTCAGGCCCTCAAATGTTCTCGGCGGACGCGGTATGGAAATTGTCGATAATGACGCTGAACTTAACCGTTATATATCCGAAGCTGTAAAAGTCTCTGGCAAATCCCCGCTCTTGATCGACCAATATTTGCGAGATGCCATTGAAGTTGATGTTGACGTTATTTGTGATGGCGAGGACGTCTATGTCGCTGGCATCATGGAACATATTGAAGAAGCCGGGGTACATTCCGGCGATTCTGCCTGCTCTCTGCCCCCTTATACATTATCTGATGAAATCGTGGCTGAATTAGGCCGCCAAGCCAAACTCTTGGCCCTTGAACTTGGTGTAATAGGTCTGATGAATACGCAATTCGCCGTGAAAAATGATATGGTTTATCTCATCGAAGTCAATCCACGAGCTTCACGCACCGTTCCATTTGTTGCTAAAGCCATTGGGCAGCCTATTGCCAATATTGCCGCAAAAGTCATGGCAGGCATGAAGCTCTCTGAGTTTGATTTATCAGTAAAACCGCAAAAACATATTGCAGTCAAAGAAGCTGTTTTCCCCTTTGCGCGTTTCCCCGGCGTTGATACCGTTCTTGGACCAGAAATGCGTTCAACGGGTGAAGTTATGGGATTGGCTGAAAGTTTCGGTATGGCCTTTGCGAAAAGTCAGCTCGGAGGCGGGGTAAATTTACCATCTAAAGGAACAGCGTTTATTTCTGTTCGGGAGCAACATAAGCCCTTAATGGCTGAATTAGCAGCAGATTTAATCACGCTTGGATTTAAAATTATGGCCACGGGCGGTACAACTAAATATCTAAGAGAACAGGGCATAACAGTTGATTATGTTAAGAAGGTTCATGAGGGCCGGCCCCATATTGTTGACTCAATGAAAAATGGTAACGTGCAGCTCGTCTTTAACACGACAAGTGGCAAGCAATCTTTAAATGATAGTTTTTCTTTAAGACGTACCGCCTTGACGCAAAAGATACCTTATTTCACCACAGCCGCTGCGGCGCGCGCCTGTGTCCAAGCCTTAAAAGAACTCTCTAAAGACGATTATCAAGTAGAAAGTTTACAAGCGATAGCAATGGGTTAAGCCTATTCCTGGCTTGACTCTGCCTCTCTATTTTTGCAGTCTGTAAGCGTCCAAACTTATTTATCGTCTCCTTTCGAAAATGGGATAGGACATCTATAATGGCAGGGTGGCACCCCTGCCATTTTTCATTGTAACATCCATAAAAAGCCTTCCAAATTTGGAAGGCTTCAACACGTATCAAAGGCTAACTTACTGTATTCTATTTTCATGATAGCGTGTTAAGCTCTCATTCCCGATGTCAAATACAAAATCTTCGAGAAGGTCTTGTGTACATAGTTTTTCATATCGTTTGATCGATACCGGGACTCTACCGGGGGTTTCACATGAAATTTCGGCTTTGTGAGATAAGGTTTTATAGACACGCTCCACGCCATATTCCGTTGCAAGGTCACGCTGGTCTATTGTGGTTGTCACAATTTCAGACGTAGGGTTTGCCGCCAAGGCGGGTAATGTGACTGCAAAACACCCTCCTATACTTAAAGCTATCGTTGCTGTTTTAATGAATTGTCTCATCAGAGTCTCCTTTTGTTAACACATTTTGCCGGACGCAAAATGTTCGAATGGGCCCGTCATCGGCAAGATGGCACTCCTCCGATGACAGGATAAAGAGAACGTCAGTTCGAAGGGAATTTCTCTTTATTGTTTATCGATAATTTATTTATCGTCAAAAGTCCAGTAAATTTTATCGAAAAACAATAAATAACTTGTAACATAATGGAATGCTTCCAGAATCGTAAAACTGTCTTTAACACCGCCTAATTAATATAGCTGCAGTTTCAAGAGACGTTTTCTCTTGATTCCAGAGCAAAAGTGCGTATGTCTGCGCGGCTTAAGAATTTTGGATAATTTATGATGCAAAAATACCCGATGACTGTTGGCGGACACGCTGCTTTAGAGACAGAATTAAAACACTTAAAATCTGTGGAACGCCCTGAAGTAATCAATGCTATTTCAGTCGCCAGAGAACATGGCGATTTGTCTGAGAACGCAGAATATCATGCTGCAAAGGAAAAGCAGGGCTTTATTGAAGGCCGTATTCAAGAGCTTGAGTCAAAATTGTCACTCGCCCAAGTAATCGATACATCCAAGATGTCAGGTGATACTGTAAAATTTGGGGCTATCGTTAAAATCGTGAACGAAGATACAGATGAAGAAAGTAGTTATCAAATTGTTGGGGAAGATGAGGCCAGTGTTAAAAATGGCAAAGTCTCTATCACCTCCCCGATTGCGCGCGCTATGATCTCCAAAGAGGTCGGCGACACATTTGAAGTCATTGCTCCGGGCGGGTCAAAAGGTTATGAAATTTTGGAAGTTACCTTCAAGTAATGACATCTGAGCCGCTTAGCTGCCTAGTCATTTCAGACGGGCGGCGCGGTATAGAAAATCAAGCCTTGGGACTAGCCGAAGCTGCCGCCCGTTTAAGAACCACAAAGATCATTGTCCATGTGATTGAAAATGGCGCTGCATTTAAAGCAGCAAGTCCGAGACTTCAATATTCTTTGAAATCTAACCCTTCTGACTACGGTCTTATGGGTATGCCACCAGATTTTGCTATTGGCTGTGGCCGACAAGCCATAGCGCCTCTCCTAGCTCTTAAAAAAGATTCTCCCGAGTGTTTCACAACTTATATTCAAGATCCAAAAATTGACCCGTCTCGATTTGATCTCGTAATAGCCCCAGAACATGACAATTTAACGGGCCCTAATGTAGAAACAATGATCGGGTCTCCCAACCGCATTATCAAAGCAGAAATAACCGAGCGCAGCCTTATATTTTTCGATCAATTAGAGGCACTCCCAATACCCCGGGCCGCTTTATTAATCGGTGGAAATTCTAAGGCACATAAACTTACGCCTGCGATACATGATACGCATTTAAAGATAGCCAATAGACTCATGGATGATGGTTTGAGTCTTCTGATTTCAACATCGCGGCGAACACCCGCCTTTGCTCGAAAAGGTTGGGAAGATTTTGTGCAAAAACATGAGCATACATGGCTCTATGACGGATCTGGCCCTAATCCCTATACCGCCTTTTTGGGCGGTGCCAGTTTTATATTCGTGACTGAGGACAGTACCAATATGCTGACCGAAGCGGCGAGCACAGGTAAAACCGTGTTCCGGCTTCCTATGGAAGGCAAAGCCGGGAAATTTCAAATACTTTATGACCGTCTTATGGAACGATGCCATATAGGCCTCTTTGAAGGCAAGTTAAGCGCAAATAAATATGAACCGCTTGATGAAACAACCCGAATCGCAGAAAAACTTTGGGCGATATACGATTCAAGATACGCTGTAATGAATTAGGAAAAATCCTTATTTTGTTATATAGAGACTCACAATTATGCAGATTAAACGCCACTTCACGACAGCAGGAAAAAGCCCTTACGCTGACATTACCTTCGCCAAAGTGCGTAGCGAAATACGTGATATTTCGGGCGAGTCTATTACAGAAGCCGTTGAATTTGAAGCTCCCGAAAACTGGTCACAAGTGGCTTGTGATATATTGGCGCAAAAATATTTTCGGCGCGCTGGTGTTCCATCTCTTTTAAAACCCGTTGATGAGGATAATGTCCCTGATTGGCTGCGAAGACATGTCGCTAATGATACTAAACCCAAGCGCAGGAAAAAACTTTTCAAATATGGCGGAGAAACTGATGCCCGTCAGGTTTTTGATAGACTCGCAGGATGCTGGACCTATTGGGGGTGGAAAGGCGGCTATTTTAACGCTGAAAATGATGCCCGTAATTTCTACGATGAACTCCGTTTTATGTTGGCAGCTCAAATCGCGGCGCCAAATTCACCCCAATGGTTTAATACAGGGCTCCATTGGGCTTATGGTATAGACGGACCAGCCCAAGGCCATAGCTATGTTGATTACCAGACAGGTGACGTGGAGAAGTCAAGCGGAGCATATGAGCATCCGCAACCTCATGCGTGTTTCATTCAATCAGCTAAAGATGATCTTGTCGGCCAAGGCGGCATCATGGATTTATGGTCGCGCGAAGCCCGTCTCTTTAAATATGGCTCTGGAACCGGATCCAATTTTTCAAATCTGCGCGGCGCAGGCGAACCTCTATCCGGCGGCGGGGCCTCATCAGGATTAATGAGTTTTCTCAAAGTCGGGGACGTGTCTGCCGGCGCAATCAAATCTGGCGGAACGACTCGCCGCGCGGCCAAAATGGTGATCGTTGATATAGACCATCCTGATATCGAGGCCTTTATTGATTGGAAAACATCGGAAGAAATGAAAGTTGCCGCATTGGTTGCGGGATCGAAAGTCTTAAAAAAGCGGCTCAATGCAATTATAAAAGCCTGTATTAATTGTTCAGGAACCGAAGAAGAATGTTTCGACGTCGCTGAAAATGCTGCGCTTAAACGCGAAATTAAAGCAGCCCGCCGCGACGGTGTGCCTGACGGCGCGATACAGCGCACCTTACATCTGGCACGTCAAGGCATTGATACAATTGATGTTCCTGAACTTGATGCCGATTGGGATAGCGAAGCTTACCGAACCGTTTCTGGTCAAAATGCTAATAATAGCGTGCGGGTCACAGATGCTTTTTTGGACGCTGTCAAGAATGATGAAACATGGGACCTGATTCGTCGAACGGATGGGGCCGTGGCGAAAAATATACGCGCCCGGGAGCTATGGCATAAGATTGCAAAATCGGCGTGGTCATCCGCTGATCCTGGGGTTCAGTATCATGATACCATTAATGCTTGGAATACCTGTTCAGCGTCCGGACCTATAACGGCCTCTAATCCCTGTTCAGAATATATGTTCTTGGACGATACGGCCTGTAATCTGGCCTCGCTAAACTTGATAAAATTTAGACTAGATAACAATCAATTTGATCTCAAAGCCTTTGAACATGCCTCGCGTCTTTGGACAATCGTTCTGGAAATTTCAGTCATGATGGCTCAATTTCCATCCGAAGCCATTGCAAAGCGGTCTTATGAATTCCGGACATTAGGTCTGGGTTATGCTAACCTTGGCGGGCTGCTTATGTCTTCCGGCATCGCCTATGACAGCACTGAAGGCCGCGCGGCTGCGGGCGCGATAACTGCAGTCTTGACAGGCGCTGCTTACCTAACCTCGGCCGAAATGGCGAAATCCATGGGCCCTTTCCCGCGCTATAAAGAAAATGCGAAACCGATGATGCGCGTTATACAAAATCACCGACTAGCCGCCGAAGGCCGCGTCGCCTATGAAGGACTGTCCTATCAACCCACACCGCTTAACCGCTCGGACTGTCCCTTTGATGGCCTTTGCAGACGAGGCGTTGACCTATGGGCGAAAGCCCAAAAGATGGGAACAGAGACAGGCTATAGAAATGCTCAAGTCAGCGTCATTGCGCCAACCGGAACAATCGGCTTGTTAATGGATTGCGATACAACAGGGATCGAGCCTGATTTTGCTCTGGTGAAATTTAAAAAACTCGCGGGCGGGGGACATTTTAAAATCATCAACCGCTCTGTTCCGCGCGCGCTCAGCGCCCTTGGTTATTCGGAAAAGCAAACAAAAGATATCATTACCTATGCTCTAGGCCACGGAACCCTTAAAAACGCTGAGGGTGTTAATCATGCCCGCCTCAAAGAAGTTGGATTTAGCGATCATGAATTAGAGCTTATCGAATCCGCTCTACCGGAGGCCTTTGACATTCGTTTTGTTTTCTCACGCTGGACACTCGGTGATAAATTTTGCAAGGGTGGACTAGGGCTTTCTGAAGAACAATTAAACGCACATGGCTCTGACCTTCTCCCACTGCTCGGGTTTGATACGAACGATATCGAAGCGGCCAATGTTCATTGCTCAGGCGCTATGACGCTAGAAGGCGCGCCGCATTTGGCCGCTGAACATTTACCCATATTTGATTGCGCGACGCCTTGCGGACGGACTGGCACGCGGGCACTTAGTGCCCAGTCTCATATTTTGATGATGGCCGCAGCCCAGCCCTTTATTTCTGGAGCCATTTCTAAAACTGTCAATATGCCGGCTATTGCCACTATAGATGAATGCGCGGATATTTATCACCAAGCTCATAATCTGGGCCTTAAAGCTATTGCCCTTTACCGTGACGGCTCCAAACTGTCACAACCTCTTAATTCCGCTGTCTTTTCCGATACCGATTTAGATGACCTTGAAGACGCCATTAATCAACCCGCGGCGACCAAAGCCGCGATTGGGGCGGAGCGTATTGTCGAGAAAATTATCGAACGCGTGGTTGAAAAACCGATTAAGCGCGAGCGCCTGCCGGACCGGCGTACAGGCTATATTCAAAAGTCATCAGTGGGCGGACATAAAGTCTATCTACACACAGGAGAATTTGCCGATGGGAGCCTCGGTGAAATCTTTATTGATATGCATAAAGAGGGCGCAGCCTTTAGAAGCCTGATGAATAATTTTGCAATCGCAATTTCCATTGGACTTCAATATGGCGTCCCGCTGGAAGAATTTGTCGAAGCCTATGTCTTTACGCGCTTTGAACCTTCGGGACATGTGACAGGAAATGACCGTATAAAATTTGCCAATTCGATTTTGGATTATATATTCCGCGAACTTGGTATTTCTTATCTAGGGTGGGATGACCTTGCCCATGTCGACCCTAATTCCGCTGCAGGAGATCAACTCGGCCTCGGCGCGGCTGAACGCCATGGGGGACGGACTCCGGAAGACAAACAGCTCATGCTACCAGGTTACTCCAAAGGATTTAACCGCGAAAATTCCGGCGATGATAATATCGTTCCCTTTACTGTACCTAAAGCCGAAAAAGAAGACCCTCTCGCCTTAGAGCTAGACTCAGAAGCACCGGATATAGATATAGAGGAAATTCAAAAGGCTGAAGTCAAAAAATCTGGAACTTTAGGCAACCCCTCCATGCCCTTAGCGGCACAAACAGCACGCTTCCAAGGCTATACAGGAGACCCTTGTCCGGATTGCGGGCATTTTACTTTAATCCGTAATGGCACATGCCAAAAATGCGATAGTTGCGGCACGACGACAGGCTGTTCTTAAATTAGCTATCCCCGTCTGCGTCGGCGACGTTTACGGGTGCCGCCATAGCGTAATACTCCCAAAATCTCGGCGGGTTTAGGCCAATCTTTTGTTCGGGATTTAAAGCCCCATTTCGCTTTTTCAAACTGCATCACATTGGCAATACGCGCATCCAAAAACTCACGGGATTTAGTTTTGTCAGACCCGCCATCGGACAACCAGACAGCCAACGTACTTCCTATCACGCCGGATAATATTGTGCGTTTGGAATAATAATTTCCGTCCGTGCTGGTATCCCCTATCGCCCGCCATATGGTATCAGCCGAAATCCATAATTGCTTGGGTCCCTGCCCTATCGCATCAGGCAATGTTAGACGGGCCACCGCCCGCCGCGCAGCTTCTTCATGCACACCAATGGCTTTGAGGCGCGCCAATACACCCGCGGTCACTTTATCCCGTATCTTCATGTCGCTTTGATCTAAAACTGCAAGCTTATCTTCTGTGCGTCGGTTCATCTCATCAGACCAAAAGCTGATGACTTCCAAAGGACCTTCAGGAAAATATAGTTCGCCAGCCCCTTTTGGTAATTCGGTTTGAGCGACGGCATCCGTCAGGCTTTTAGCCGTCCAGCCATCAAAAGCGACTATAGGTAAGATAGCCTTTAATATGGCCTGACGAGCACTATAAGAAGGATCTGTCATAACCCATATTAGCGCAAATAAATCATGTTGTCTTGCGGCGTAATATCGTGCGTTTAAACCAGTCGGTTGCGCCTTTAACGCCAGAGCCTGATAGCACTCCAAAGCGGAAAATACGGCCTGACAATATTACAACGCCTAAAGTACACACTAATAATAAGCCCACTGACAGGCAAAGCTGCCAAAGCGGAGGATTAGCCGGCAATCGCATAATCATGGCGAAGGGCGAGGATAATGGAAACCAACTCGCAAATATTAGGAGCGGGCCATCTGGCGATGTCAAACCTGTTGTAACCACAAACATACAGCCCATAAGAATGAACATGATAGGCGTTGTCAGAGTTTGCGCATCTTGCATGGACTCGGCTAAAGCCCCGAGCGCAATAAAAAGAGACCCATAGAAAATATATCCCAACACTAAGAAGAGCAGAAAGAATATAATCATTGGAGCATTAAACCCTTTGGCTAATCCTTGGGCGATTTCAGGATCACCATAGAGAACAAACCCAATCACCCCGACAATACCCATAAGAATATAGGGCAAAATCATCGTAAGGGTTAGTCCTGCTACGCCCAGTAATTTACCCAAAATAATTTCGGAAAAGCGGGTCGTCGCTAGCATCATTTCTAAAAGCTTATTCATTTTCTCTTCGAGCATTGACGTGAGCAGCATATAGGCCCCGGAAAAGACAGTGAACCACAAGAACATGGACAACCCAAAAGCAACCACATAAGGAACACGGTCTTTAGCCGTAACGGCTTGGCCATCTCCATGCTGTGTTTCTTTTTTAGTCGGGTCGAAAGCGGTGACCTCCAGACTCTCGCTTCGGGCTTTCTTATAACCTTTTTGGTTTAAATTTCCTGTCTGGAGATACTCATCACCAGATTTATCTTTAAAATAACTATCCGCTAAACGGCGAACCGGGTTGTCCGTGACGTTAGAAGACCAATAATCAGCTGTTAAATCCCCATTATCATAAATATGCAGAGCACCGCTAAGTTTGACATCCTTGCCTTCATGCGTAATCACTTTATCGCCTAAGAGATAAGGTTTCAGCTCTTGTAGATTATCAACCGGGGGAGCCACAAAAATCAACTTAGAATCAACAGCTTTAAGTCGTTTGCTTGTACCCGGTATTTTTTGATCTAAAAACGCTTTCCCAGCATCGGCACCGTCAGCCTTAATGATCTCTTCTAATGTTTCAGTATCGCTCTCATTCAGAACTGTCTTCCCAATACCCGTCAACATCGCACCTAATATAGCATCATTTTTATCTTTGTCTTTTTGGAGTATGGCCGCCCCATGTAAGCCCGTTTCGTCTAAAATAGTTTCATATTTCGTCGGTGAGACATTCACGCCCATCACCATAGCCACCATAATAATCGCACCAATGATAACCGGCAGAACAAATGATATCCAGAATCCCCACGTTTTAATGTAACCCAAATAATCACGGCGCGCGATTAAAAGCGTTCTGCGCAGATTTATAGCAGGTATATTCATGATGCGGCCCCCTCATTTTCAAGCTCCATGGTAGCGAGCAAGTCTTTTCCGACCATGGCAACAAAAGCTTCGTGAAGCGTCGGTTGCTTAGGTTCAAAACGCGTGAGGTTTATTTTTTGGTTTACACAGCGCTCTAAGACATCTTGGCTTTTAGCATCATCTTTGAAAATAAGGTTGAGCGCTCCATCTTCGCGTGTTTCTAATAATTTAGCGAAAGGCGAGACCGCATCTTCTAACCCTTGGCTATCCGAGCCAATAACCATACGGCGTGGCGCTTTGGCGAGAGCGTCCTCTGTCGTCCCATCAAAAACGATACGCCCACCGGCCATAAGAATAATCCTGTCACACAGGCGTTCCGCATGTTCCATGACATGAGTAGAGAAAATAATAGTGCTGTCTTGCTCGGCAATTTCACGCACCATTGCCTCAAGTACTTGTTGGTTTACGGGGTCAAGGCCCGAGAAAGGCTCATCTAAAATATAAAATTCGGGATCATGGGCTATAGCTGATAAAAGCTGAATTTTTTGCGCCATGCCTTTAGACATGTCTTTATTTTTTTTACGTTTGGCTTCAGAGAGGCCGTATTTATCCAACATATCATCAGCTAATTTGAAGGCGGTTTTACCCTTAAGACCATTTAGGCGCGCCATATGGGCAATACTCTCACGCGCCGTTTGCTTTTTATAAAGGCCGCGTTCTTCAGGCAAAAACCCAATCCGCCCGAAATTGGCCTCATGACCCGGCTCGCCGTCAAATAATTTGATATGACCGCTATCAGGTTTAATCAAGCCGAGAGCCATACGTAATGTGGTTGTCTTTCCAGCGCCATTAGGCCCAAGAAACCCAATAATTTCTCCGGGATGGACCGTAAAACTGACATTTTCGACAGCGATTTTCCCGCCAAAAGACTTCGAAACATTATGAATAGATAAGGGGGATTGAGGTGTCATAACTCATATGTGCCTTATTGTTTATCGATAATCAACAGATTTCGCAATCTCATGGTGTTTTTTTGAGAAGGCGTTATGTTGCGTCATGGATATAGACCACATCCGCAATAAACTCATAGCTCTTTACGAGGAGACGGCCGCGCTTTCAGAGGCCGCTAAGGACAACCGAAAACCCGTTAAGCTCGACCAACAATCTGTCGGGCGTCTATCCCGTATGGATAGTCTGCAAGTCCAAGCCATGGACAAAGCCCAAGAAGCTTCTCGTCAAAAAAAACTATTGAGAATTAAATCTGCTATTGCTCGCCTTGATACAGGTGATTACGGCTATTGCGTTACTTGTGACGAGCTAATCGGCCAAAAGCGCCTCGACTTAGACCCTTCTCTCCCTCTATGTATCGCTTGCGCCAAATAGAGAAATGGCAAAAGAGAGGATCATATGTCAGATTTAATTCGCGGAAAAATTTACGACAACATTCTGCAAACGATGGGGAATACGCCGCTCGTGCGCTTTCCAAAAATCACGCAGGGCGTGCCAGCGGATCTATGTTATAAACTTGAATTTTTCAATCCTATTGCCTCTGTTAAAGACAGGATAAGTATTTCAATGATCGAAGCGCTGGAAGCCTCTGGCAAATTAAAGCCGGGCGGAACGATTGTTGAACCGACATCGGGTAATACGGGTATTGGGATTGCTTTTGCTGCGGCCGCTAAAGGCTATAAAGCAATTCTCGTTATGCCCGAACAAATGTCGATTGAGCGGCGCAAGATGATGAAGCTCTTAGGCGCCGAGCTTGTTCTTACGGAAGCTTCTGGCGGCATCCCTGCCGCCATGGCCAAAGCCGATGAAATTTGCGCACAAACACCCGGCGCTGTGCAAGCCGGACAATTTGTCAATCCGGCTAACCCTGCGATTCATTACAAGACAACAGGCCCTGAAATTTGGAACGATTGCGAAGGGCAAGTTGACGCTTTCATATCCGGCGTTGGAACCGGCGGAACCTTAAGCGGAGCTGGAAAGTTTTTAAAAGAGAAAAACCCTGATATTCAAATCATCGCTGTTGAACCTGTTGGGTCACCCATGATTTCCAAAGGTGAAAAAGGGCCTCATAAAATTCAGGGTATTGGAGCAGGCTTCTTACCCGATATACTTGACACTGATCTGATCGACGATGTTGTGACGATTGATAACGAAGCCGCCTTCGGGACAGCCAAACATGTTGCAGCAGAAGACGGTGTTCCCATCGGCATAAGTTCTGGGGCCGCCGTCGCGGCCAGTCTGATTGTCGGAGCGCGACCAAATATGAAAGGTAAACGCATAATCACAATCATCCCCAGCTTTGCCGAGCGTTACCTCTCAACACCTTTATTTGATTAGATGAGCGTATGCCCACAATGCGGCGTAGACCTGCCTGAACATGATGGCCCTATACATCGGTATTTCGGAGCCTCTCCCGCATGCTGGGCTGCCTATGGCAAAGTTTTAGACCGTGAATATTCTGATCCAGCCTTTTTTAAAAATCACCGCATGACTGTGGATGCCTATGCTCTCCAACACCCGGGAGATAAATCCCCACAAGCTGTTCAATCCATCAATATTCACTTGATTTCGACAACCCTCATTTTCAAACACAATGCTAAACCAGACAGAGCGTTGATCGCGATGCAGAAAATTAGTAAAGCTTCAAAAAAAAACTCCACTCTGTTTAACTGGCTCAACCCCCCAATATCTTTAGGCAAGATAACGGTCATGGATCTAGTGCATATCACGCAGCTTAATGAGCATCTAAAGCAAGTCGAAACTTGGGCACATTGCGCATGGCAAGCTTGGGCAAATCATCATGATGTTGCTGAAACGCACTTAAGGCAATTCGGATTTATATGACCCCCGACTCCATCAAACGCTATGCCCGACATCTTGTCCTTAAAGAAATTGGAGGGCCGGGACAACAGGCGCTGCTTGAAGCGCGCGTAGCCATTATAGGTGCTGGAGGTCTGGGCGGCCCTGTCGGGCTATATCTCGCGGCTGCGGGGGTAGGCCATATCACCATCATTGATGATGATATTGTTGATGTTTCCAACCTCCAACGGCAAGTTCAATTTGTAACGACAGATATTGGGATGGAAAAAGCCGTAGTCATGACGGATACGCTAGCTGATTTAAATCCTGACATCTCCACCAAAAACCATGTGATCCGATTAACCCCCGATAATGCCCAGTCGTTGCTAAAGGGTCACGATTTAATTATTGATGGCGTGGATGATTTTGCAACGCGCTTTGCCATAAATGATGCGGCCCTAGCCTTGAAAACACCTCTCGTTTCAGGCGCATTAGGACGCTTTAACGGGCAAGTCAGCGCTCATTTTTCAAATGGTGACGGGCCATGCTATCGCTGCCTCGTTCCAGAGATACCCCCAAACGCTGAAACCTGCTCCGAGGTCGGCGTGGTTGGGGCTTTAGCCGGTATTATTGGCTCAGTTATGGCAATGGAGGTTATAAAACTCATCACCAAGGCCGGTAATCCGCTCTGTGGGAAACTATGGCTTTATGATGGATTAAAAGCTGAAGCCAGAACAATAACACTGCCCAAAGATCCACAATGCACAGCCTGCGCATAGTCTCTTGATTTGGGTGATTATTACTTAAACCGGTTCCCAGATTTGCCAAATCCGCCGGAAAAGCGGGTGTTACGAGAAATACCATTAACGCCGAAAAAGCGGTTATTATTAAACCGAGCGCCAAAACCTCTGTTAAACCCTCCCGTTACAAATCTTTGTCCACCAAAGCGGCTTCGACGTTGGCTGAAAATTTCATTATCTGTAAAGGCAATCCGTCTGTCCAAATCCAAACGACCTTGAGCAATTCTATTTTGTGACTTTAGCTTTGCCTGAGCCTGACGGTTTTGATTCTCAATCTTGCGTTCTTTAAGTTCCAGAGCTTTATAGCTGGCAACAGCTTGATGGTTAATTTGCAAAGGCGCGCCACGATAAACTTTAACGCCAGATTCAAGGCTGGTATGAAAACCTGCTCCATCATTGGCATTTGCAGTCATAGAGGCAGCAGACGATAAACCTACAGCCAGTATTGTCACGAGGGTTATTTTTTTCATAATTAACTCCATTCACACAGTCAATGTGGACGAATTTCCAAGAAAAACCATCTCATACATCCAATAAGCGAGTCACATAAATGTTCATATCGCAGCCCGTGAAGGAGTAACATTTTGGCACAGTTTTAAGGGCGCAACCGGTTTTCAAACAACATATCAAAGTCTGCTTGAACTTCCCTTTCGTAGAGTTGAAGCTTTTCTTCTAATATAATTTGTCCCTCTGGCGGCAGGCTGAACCCCGTCGATTTATGAACAGAATGATACCAATAAGGCGCCCACGCTCCGTCTTCAGGCCGCAGACCCGCCTCCCATGATAACATGGCCGGATCCCAAGGAATATCTATCGCTGCACAAAGACGGGAGAGCATAATTTCAGGCGCGCGTAAAATATCCAAACTATCAATTACGGGCGGACGACCCAAAGCCTGCCAAAGTGAAAGCTGGGATTTAAAGCCTAAATCTTCGATCACAAATTCAGAACGCCCACGAGCATAAGAGGCTATAACGCGCCCAGGTTCACGGATAAGAAAAAAATGCTTCGCCCCGCTTGTCCAGCCCATAGGAAAACCCTCCACCATATGTTGCGGCATATGTTTCTGAAAACTATAGTCAGTCTTTGGCGGTGTCAGGCACATCCGCTCCACAGCGTCAGGGTCATTTTCATGACGCCGCAAAGTTTCTTCCCGGCCCGGATGTGCTTTACCTGTTGCTATCAGATAGGGCGCAAAAAAAGGCTCGTCGATAACTGTGCAGTCATCTCTCGCTCCAAAACTTCTCATCATCGCTGTGGACAGATTTCTTGGCCCCGACCACATGGCAATAATCATGAGCTTGTATCCGCATGGATGTGATCCAAATACAGTTTTTGTAGCGCCCTGACCATTGGCCCCCGTGAACCGTTGCCAATTTTGCGCCCATCAATATCTCCTACAGGAGCCAGTCCTGCAAAGGTTCCGGTCGTAAAGGCTTCCTGCGCACCATAGCATTTTGCAAGGCTGAAATTTTTTTCAAAAACGGGGATATCATTGACTTTGCATAGATCAATAATTTTCCTGCGTGTAATACCGCCCAAACAATAATCCCCGCTTGAAGTCCAGACTTCACCTTTGCGGACAATAAAAAAATGAGTCGAGTTACAGGTGGCGACGAAGCCTTGGGGGTCAAGCATTAAGCCTTCATCTGCACCCGCTTTAATGGCTTGAATACAGGCTGTAATACAATTGATTTTCGAGTGGGAATTCAATCCCGGGTCTTGCACATCGGCGCGGCCCCTGCGCACAGAAACCGTATAAAGCGAGAGAGGTTTTTCCGCAGTCTTGGGGTCTGCCTTTTTAAACTCCGGCGCTATGACGATGGTGGCCTCAGAAATGACAACGCGCGGGTCTTGATAGGGCGTGCTACGCAGACCACGCGTGACCATAAGCCGTATATGCACATCCTCTTTCATGTCATTAGCGCCAAGAGTTTCATAGAGCCGCACGCTCATATCTTCTTGTGAAATACCTATATCCAAATCAAGAGCCGCCGCCCCTTCCCAGAGACGGTCGAGATGATCCTGAAGGAAGGCGATCTTTCCTTGATGAACCCGCAAACCCTCCCAAATACCATCCCCCAACATAAACCCGGAATCAAAGACATTCACGACCGCTTTATCTCTCGGTAGGAGCGCGCCGTTCACATTAAATAAAACTGAGCTGTTACGAGGGTCAGCGATATAGGCATGAGAACCAAAGGACATTTTTAACTCCTACCACCATCTTTGAGCTTTTCAACTGTTTCAATTTATGCTGATAGCGCTATTGCTCCGAGCCATAACATAAGGCAAAACCTAAACTATGAATTGGTTATCCAAACTTACGCCGCCGGGCGTTAAAGATATTTTTTCCAAAAAGGACAGTCCTGATAACCTCTGGATGAAATGTCCTAAATCCGGAGAAATGGTCTTCTCCGCTGACCTGCCTGGACTGCTGCATGTTACCCCTGCTGGGCATCATTTGCGTATTGGGCCTGAAATGCGCATGGATTACACCTTTGATAATGCTAAATATTCAACTGTTGATATTCCGGATGTTGCCAAAGACCCACTTAAATTTAAAGATGATCAGAAATATACAGACCGTCTGAAAAAAGCCCGCGCCAAGACTGGTGACCCCGACGCTATGAGTATTGGCGTTGGAAAAATTAAAGGCATCGAGACCGTCGTGCTTGTTCAAAACTTTGCCTTTATGGGCGGCTCGCTCGGCATGGCGGCTGGCGAGGGCTTTATTCAAGCGGCTGAATATGCCGTAGCTAAAAACATCCCCCTTATTGTTTTCACGGCTGCCGGAGGCGCGCGGATGCAAGAAGGCGCACTCTCCCTTATGCAAATGCCGCGGACAACAATCGCGGTCCAAGAACTTCGCGAAGCTGAACTGCCTTATATTGTTGTTTTGTGTGATCCGACAACAGGCGGCGTCACTGCCAGCTATGCTATGCTCGGCGATATCCATCTGGCAGAACCCGGAGCTTTGATTTGCTTTGCTGGCCCTCGCGTGATTGAAGAAACCATTCGAGAGAAACTACCAGAAGGATTTCAGCGCGCAGAGTTCCTAGAAGAAAAAGGGATGATAGACCGCGTCGTCCCACGGGAAGATATGCGCCAAACATTAGCCCAGATTTTAGCGGTTCTTATGAAAACAGATATCGAGCATCATTTCGAAGATGCCTAATAAAGAAACCGTCGAGCAGGCCTTAACGACACTTTCAGCTTTGCATCCCAAAAAAATTGATCTGGGGTTGGATCGTATATTGAGAGTTTTAAAAACGCTTGGAAATCCGCATTTAAACCTACCGCCAACCGTTCATGTCGCTGGAACCAATGGCAAAGGGTCAACCATTGCCTATTTACGCGCCTTTTCTGAAGCTGCAGGGCTTAAAGCTCATGTCTATACCTCTCCACACCTCGTGCATTTTCGCGAACGTATTGTTGTTAGCTCCGAAGAAGTTTCTGATGACGCGCTTGTTGATATCTTAACCCGCGTAAGAGCCGCCAATAATGGAGAGCCGTTATCTTTTTTCGAAGCTACAACAGCGGCAATGTTTTTAGCCTTTTCCGAAAGCCCTGCCGATATCGCATTGATTGAAGTTGGCTTGGGCGGAAGATATGACGCAACTAATGTGATAACACCGGCCTGCAGTGGTATAACGCCCATTGATTATGATCACGCAGAATTTTTAGGCCGAGATATTGCAGGCATAGCGCGGGAAAAAGCAGGTATCATGAAAGCTCATGTCCCTGTCATTATTGGCCCGCAAATGGATATTGTGCAGGCTGTCTTAGACGCAGAAGCGAATAAAGCTCGCAGTGACGCCAAATTTTGGAACGAAGATTTCCGCGCCTATCGGCAACATGGGCGTCTTGTCTTCGAGGATGACAAACAGCTCCTTGACCTTCCCCTTCCCGCCTTGATTGGCGAGCATCAGATCATGAATGCCGGAACGGCCATCGCGATTGCTCGCCACATGCAAATTCCCGAACAAGCAATTGAGAAAGGGTTAAGTTCTGTCTCTTGGCCTGCCCGTATGCAAAATTTAAGCTCAGGCGCTTTGGCCAACATGGTCTCTAAAAGCGGGGGCGAATTATGGCTGGACGGTGGACATAACCCCCATGCCGCGCGGGCCGTAGCCAATGTTATGGCTGACCTGGAAACTCAAAAATCGCGGCCACTTATTCTGATAACAGGCATATTGGCCAATAAGGACATAAGGGGATTTTTAGACGCCTATGAAGGTCTTGCCCGCGCCATCATCGGCGTCTCTATTCCGGGCCATACAGCTTTAGCCCCTGAGACCTTAGTCGAGATCGCTGAAAAACGAGGCCTTGTCGGACAAGTCGCCAGTAATGTTACAGAAGCCATTCGGTACGCTATAAAAACGAGCGAGACTCTACCGCGCAAAAAAATGGACAAATCCGACACTCCTCCGCGAATTCTAATTTGCGGCTCGCTTTATCTGGCCGGTGAAATTCTTAAATTAAATTCATGATTTGCAATACACTGTTACTCTATCTGAATTGAAGTTCTTTCAAACTCCTTCATTTATATTAACAGGAGAGATTATGTTGAAACAAAAAATAATTTTAGGCATTTTGTGCTTATCACTGAGCGCCTGCGCAACGCTCACTCGCGGAACTCATGAGTTAGTCACTATCAACTCTGAACCTGTTGGGGCAAAAGCCGTTAGCGATATTCAATCAAAGAATGAAAAAAACACGGTTGACGGATATCTTGGCTGCCGGCAAACTCCATGTAAAATAAACCTACCAAGAAAATCTACGCCCCTTATAACCGTAAGCAAAGACGGTCATGAGAGTATAAAATTTAAACTTATATCTACAAATGCGACAAGCAAGGCCACCACACCTGAAGGAACGATTGTCGCCGGTATACCTCCTGGAAGCTACGTTCAGGCAGGAGCACCAGAATTCTTAAGATCGATTCCCGTGGGCGGGTTAATCGTACTTGATGCTATCCGCACATTGGGAGTTTCTGCACTTGTTGACGCTGGAAGTGGTGCCGGAAGGTCCTTGTCTCCCAATCCTGTGACAGCTTTTCTGGCGCCTTTATCAGACACAAAACCAGATCAGGAGACGGCGCCATGAGACAATATCTTGCGCTCCCTCTTGTCAGTATAATCATATCCGGCTGCGCGACTGTGAATCGCGGGGCCACCGATTATTTCCGCATCGATACTGTCCCACAAGGGGCGAAAGCGACAACAACTATTGAAACTGCTGTGAGTAAAAAAGCTCGCCGACAAAATCGAGACATTCCTCCTATATATGAAAGTTGTGAACCAACGCCGTGTTCTATAGCTTTGCCGAGACGCTCCGAATTCATCGTAAAGCTGGAACAAAGCGGTTATGAAAATGCAGAAATGTTTATTACTAATAGTTCCAGCTCGGCGGCTTTTACCGCTAATATGGCCGCAACAACTGCTACAGCGGTTGGGACAACAGTTGCAACGGCTGGAGCAATTGCAGCCGGATCCGTGTTAACAACAGGGATAGCAACTATTAGCAGTGCCGTAGTAGGTGGAACTGTAGGGGCCAGTGCTAGTCTGGTCACATTTGGCTTAATACCTGCTCAGACAGCTATTTCCACAGGTGTATCTTTGGCTACATCCTCAATTCCGGCAGCCTCAACCTCCTCTGCTTTGTCAGCAGCCGTGCCTCCAGTCCTAGCTTTAACCGGAGGTATGTTACTGACAGATGTCGCCACCGGCGCGAATGTCAATCTTTTTCCTAATCCTGTCGTCTTGAAGATGGCTCCCAAAGGTACACCCATCAAGATTGACCCAAATGTAAAACCTTTACGAAACCTTTTAAGCTTAAAAGATAAACGTGACAACGCGTGCAACTCTCAATCTAAAGACCGAAAGCTAGGGACGGAAAGCCAAGAAAATTGCCGAAAGTTAAAAGAAGCTTATAATGCCGCCATAAGTAATAAAAAAGCGGCAAAAAAGTCAGCTAAATTTAAAAAATAATGACGGTTTAAGCGGCGTTTGGGGTGTCGTCCGTATGTTCGCTCACCCATTCAGAGAGTTTTGTCTTTGTCATTGCGCCGACCTTGGTGGCGACGACTTGGCCGCCTTTGAAGATCATAAGGGTCGGGATACCACGAACATGGAACTTGCTGGGCGTTTCAGGATCATCATCAATATTGACCTTGGCGATTTTGATCTTATTGCCCATCTCTTCCGATATTTCTTCAAGCGCAGGGCCTATTTGTTTACACGGCCCGCACCATTCGGCCCAAAAATCGACAAGGACAGGCGTTTCAGACTCGATAACATCGGTTTTGAAACTGGCATCGGATACTTTAACTGTTGGCATATAAGCCTCCCATAGTGTCTTTAATAAGGGTCTTAATATTCTAGGCTCTAGGTAGGAAGCCCGGCAATCTGCGTCAAGGCCATATCTAGACGTTTATCATCCAGCACCATCAAAGAGGGGCCATCCGTCCACAACAGCGCCGAAATGATCTTATGGGCGGGATAAATGTCTCTGGCCAATTCCCGATAAGCCGCCATTTGACCCCAATAAATATCGGCAACCCCGTCTTGTGTTTGGGGCGGTGGTCGATTGGATTTATAGTCGATAATATAAACATGGGTCTTAGTCACGCTAATCCGGTCAATCTGAGCATTGAGATAAATATCTTCCGGCAGTGTTTTGGCAGAGCCTGCCAAGGAAATTTCAGCGCGGCTACCAGCCGCGAAAATATCTGCAAAGTCTGGATTATTTAAAACCGCAAAGACCTCATTTGAAATTTGGTCTCGCTGGGCGATGTTTAGAGCCACATAACCCGATAGTATTTTATCCGCGATTTCTGGTCTTTTATCTAGTGAAAACTCCGGCAATATTTCCAGTAATTTATGAATTAGGTTACCTCGCGCAAACCGCCTTTCCGTCGTCTGGTTAAGCGGGGACCTAACCGGCATATCTATATTGGGCGGCGGAGCTAGTAAATGTGACGGCGTGACCTGTCGTTTAGCGCGCCTCACAGGAGGAGCTGGTGCTGATATCCACTTAGGCAGAGAGATTGTTTCTAAGGAGGGAGCACTTACTTGTGTCCTCCACGGCATGGCTCCTTTCCCAAAAGACAGACCTTCGCCGAACGGCGTATCAATTTTATGGCTTGGTAAGCCCTCCAAAGCTCTTTTAGCATGGGTATACCACGAGCCTTTCGCCACGGTTCCTGCCTTTTGTCCCGTTTTATAGCCGCAAATTATAAGGCGCGATTCCGCCCGCGTGAGGGCCACATAAAAGAGACGTAAATATTCTTGCAGACGCTTGCCCTTGGCGGCCTCTTTGCAAGCTGCAAGTTTTTCAGGTGTTTTATTCACGCTTGGTACAAGCGCAAATCCATCTTCAACCTTTATCACTGCGTCAGATGTTGTCGGCTTTTGCGTAGTATCGGGCAGAAAAACAACAGGCGCTTCGAGCCCTTTGGAGCCATGTACTGTCATAACGCGCACTTGGCCTATGCCGCCATCCATATCGCGTTTAAGCTCTTGTTCGTCTTGCGTAAAACTTTGCACAAAATGCTGAAGAGACGGGGAGCTTTGTCGTTGATGGGTAAGCGCTCGGGCCAAAAAGGCTTCAATCGCATCTTTGGCTTCTAAACCGAGCCGAGCAAAAATTTTACGTTTGAAAGTAATGCCCGTCTCATCACGCATATCCAAAACCCGCGTGAAAAACTCATATGGTGCATAGCGCGACGAAAAGCCTATCATCTTGTCTAGAGGCTTTGATATATCGGTCCGCTTGGATTGCAGAGCCTGCCACAGACTTTGTTTCCCTCGCCGCGCCGCAACGTCAAAAAGCGCGTCATCATCAAATCCAAAAAAGGGGCTTTTTAAAATTTCAGCCAAGGACAAATCATCGGATGGCAAGAGCGTAAAGCGTGCCAGCGATAAAAGGTCTTTAATTGCAATCGCGTCTTTGAGTTTTAAACGGTCTGCCCCCGCGACCGCCACACCCACAGATTTTAGGTTTCGAATAACAGCATCAAAAAACGCGTTACGTTGACGGACAAGGATAAGAACATCGCCTGCCTGCATCGGACGGGTGGTCCCTGTCTCGCGGTCAAAGACAGGTTCTTTATCTTTGATCCAATCTCGGATGTGCTCGGCAATGGCGAGAGCTAATTGTTCTCGCGCATCAGATTTCCCAATGGCATCAACAGGGCTGGTATCCCAAGGCTCTTTATCGGACTTAATCTCGGGACGATTGACGGCGGGCCAAAGATCAATTTGTCCATGATCTTCTCGCTTAGTCGTATGACGGACTAAATCCGAGGCAGGGGCATAGCTTTCAGCATCAAACATTTGCTGAATGAGTTTATTCTCGACAAATATCTGATCGACAAATTGCAAAATTTCAGGCGCAGAGCGAAAAGACATCTTCATGCGAATTTCTTTGCTAGCATCGCCTGCGCTATGTTTTTGAATTTCGTCTATAAACCGCTCCGGTTCAGCCCCTTGAAAGGAATAGATAGATTGCTTTTCATCCCCGACAGCAAAAAGCGTTCTCGGATGTTTTGAAGTTCGGTCAGGATTATCTTGAACAAAAGGCTCCGACAAAGCATTAATAATTTGCCACTGTTCAGGTGATGTATCTTGCGCCTCGTCCAGTAGAACATGCTCAATCCCGCCATCCAATTTGTAACGGATCCAATCGGACACCTCGCTCCGGCATAATAAATTTCGCACCAAAATAATCTGATCATTAAAATCAAGGCCGCGGCGGATATGCTTCGCGCTCTTAAACCGGCCTATAAATTCGCGGGAAATGGTGAAAAAGGCCTCGGTCAGAACAAGACACTCTATCGCCTTTATTTTATCCACCAATCGCAAGACCCGTTCACGTTCACTATCATATCCATCTGCGGGTTCATTCGAAAAAAAGAGTTGGGCAAATTCCCCGCCCTTTTTTGTGACTAAGGATTTTATGGCGCTGTCTTGTTTAGATGTCAGAAAAACGCAGCTATATTGTTCCCATGCTTTTACGGGATCTTCAATCGCAAAAGCGGCCAACATCCGTTCTGCGCGTGTAACGTCTCCGGAGGACGAACTCCCTAACATCTCATTCGCGGCTTGGGTGATTTGACTTTTCGGCGCGCTTTCCCAGCCATGGCGTTTAAGCTCATCAACAGATTGATAAGGGAGGTCTATATCGAGAAACTCAGCGAGAGCCTTGGGACCGCCATTATTGTCCCAAAGTTTAATTTTTTCGCTCCCAAATGACATCCATTTGAACAAATCTTCGAGCGTTTGGTCGGCTTTGGCCGATGTCAAAAGACGGATAGCCTTATTTAACGCTCCATCAGGCGCTTGGATGGCGGCTTTATAAATCTCATCTCTGACGGCTTCACGTAGCGGTTTCATCTCACCGTCATCAATGGGTTCAAAGCCGGGTAATATGCCAGCCTCAATAGGAAAACGGGCTAATATTCGCTCACAAAAGGCATGAATGGTTTGCACCTTCAAGCCCTCGGGCGTTTCAAGCGCTTTAGCAAATAATTGGCGCGCGGTTTTCAGCTCAACACCATGACCAGCTTGTCCCATTAACTCGGTCAATGCCTCATCCAAATCTTTATCATCAAGAATGGACCAATCTCCCAACACCTTAAACAATCGGCTTTGCATTTCGGAGGCCGCGGCCTTGGTATAGGTCAGACACAGTATTTTTTCGGGAGGTACGTCTTGCAGCAAAATACGAGATACACGATCAACCAACACTTTTGTTTTACCTGAACCTGCATTGGCCGAGGCTAAGCGCGAGGCGGACGGATCAGAAGCTTGCTTTTGTGCCTTTACAGCGGCTTTGTAGTGTGGGTTATCGCTCATGACTAACCTTCACCCGGCGCAGGGTCAGCGCCAACCCGCATCCATTCATCACGGCGGGCCAAATGATCATATTGCCCGTAATCATGGGTAAATTGCGCTCGCGGCTGCGAATAATAGGGCGTGTCTTTTTGCGCATAATTTACAATGAGGTTGGATAATATCTCATAGGCAAAATCTGCATGCTCAGACGCCGATTTCGCAATTTGGTTTTTCCCCGCAATATTAGCTCTGGGCTCGACGAGAGTACTGTCTCCCACCCCCTTCAAACGAATATAATTTAGCTCTTCTGTCTCACCTTTTCCTTGTTTGTCAAAAACGCCCTCTCTGAGCATTAATGCAGATAAAGGCAGTTGGGGATCAAAGCCGACATTAACAACAGCCGCTGTGGGCGGCGCGCCGGTTTTATAATCAGTCACAGCATAGCCTAGCGGGCCTTTTTCTATTAAATCGGCTGTCCCTGTTAGTGTAAAGTCATGGGTTTTAATTTTGAGCTTAAGCTTACCTTTAACTTCCACACCGCCCCTGACTGACCATCCGCTTGCGCGACGCTCAGTCATCCAGGGAATGACTTGGGCCGCGATATTACCAAGACGCGCTGTTTCTTTGGCTATATCAAAATCAGGATAATTCAGGCTTTCCATGGCCCTTTTAAAGCTTTCGACTAAACGAAGCTGCGCATTTTTAGGTAGGGATTTGGGATAGGCCTTTGTAAAATCTTCAAGCCCTTGATGTAACGCATTGCCGTAATCACGCACATCCAAGACCCGGTCTAAATCATCCAATGGAACGAGATCCAAAATATATTGAGCATAGATAGAATAAGGATCGCGTATCCATGTTTTGATTTTCGTAATGGAGAGTTTGGGACCGCGCGGCCAACGATCGCTCGGGTCAGGTTTCGGAGCAGGCGGTTGAATTTGGTTTTTTTCGACCTGCGCAGGCGGCACGTAATCCATAGCCCGTGCCCAGTTCAAATAATCCTGACTAGCGGAAAAAGCGATATCGGCAGCCTCGCCAAGCGCGCCCCGCATCAAAGTTTGCAGCCGCCAAAGCCAGCGTGACTTAACTTTGGGGCCATCATCGGAACGTTTCGATCGCGTTAAAATAACATTTGGATTCGCCGCCAGCTCCGCAAAATCATGTGCGGAGAGACCAAATCTGCGTTCAGGTAATGATAGTTTTAAAGTTCGGCGCATACCTCTGGATAGGAACGGTTCAATTGAGGGAGCTGCGGGCCAGACGCCTTCATTAAGGCCTCCAAGGATTAAGTGGTCCGCCGTTAACATCCGCGCTTCAAGCGGACCCAAGATAGATAGTCTTGGATGCGTCCCATAACGTGGGCGAACGACCTTACCGCGCATGAGATTACCCAATAGGCGTGAAAAGCTTTGGATATCCATATCAGGTAAATAATCGCCATATGCTATTAAATCTTCGATGAGGCTGGCGGCTTTTTCGCCGGCATCATTGACCCAAAGACGCGCCGCGCCTTGGTTATCCTGCGTTGCGGCCAAAGCTTCTGCCGTTTCGGCTAAGGCGCGGGCCCAAATATTGGCAGGGGCCTCTTCAAGCGCTAAAAGCGGCGTAAAAGCCCTATTTAAAAAGGGTATCAATGCAAAGGCGTTGAGCTTAGGGCGATCACGACCGACGCGTAATTGTCTTTCAAACGCCAGCCAATCAGTCTTTATATTTTCTATTCCCATAAGCTGGTGTTTACAAAGAACGGCAAGATTGACCTGACTATTCCGTGCCTGAACATGGCCCAATATTGCCGCTAAAAAAGCCCCTAATTGCGTTTCTTCCAATGGCTCGCCTTGTGAGTAATCAACTTCGACATCCCAGCGCCGCAGGCGCGCTTTCACGCGCCGCGCCAATGCTGGGTCGGGCGTGACTAAGGCGGCTGTTTTATCGGGCATTTCTAATGTTTCTCGCATGATGAGCGCGATAGCCAAGGCCTCTTCCTCATCATTATCCGCCTCTAACAAGGACAAGCCACTAAGCGCTTTTTCAAAAGGGTCGTCCGTATTTTTCGCCGCGCCTTTGCGCAAACCATCAATTCGGCTAGGCCAATCTCCTGTGGCCTCTATAGGGACGAGAGCTTCAGAGATCACGCGGCGGCGAGCATCCATATCCGAAGCTGAACCGCTTGACATATAAGCCCAATCAGGAACATCCGCGCGCTCTATCCCAATCGTTTTGAGCAAGGCTTTAAGAGAGTTTTGCGGGTGCTGTACCCCGACATCTGCCCAAGCTTCATCCGGCACAGATGTATTAAGGCCGGGCAGGATAATCATGCCTTCATCCATTTGAGCCACACAGCGCATGAGCCTGGCCGACGCCCTCAGGGTACCTGTCGAGCCTGCAATGATCACAGGATATTTGGGCGGCTCATCTGTCCATATATCTGTAAGAGCCTCAAGCAAAGCAACGCGGCGCTCAAACGGTTGCATCACATCGATTTCTTTAAGGCGTTTTGGCCAATAATCCTGCACGATCTTATAGAGCGTGATAGCATTTTGAAAATGCTCTGCCGCAAATTTTTGAATGTCTTCAAGCTCTGAAATTTTCGACAGATCAGCTTTCTCCATATCGGCATCATCAAGGATAGAGATAAGCGGGTCAGCCAAAGCCAAAGCTCCCGCCGCATCGAGGGGAAGCTCTGAAATATTTTTATGATAATGAAAGATCAACCTCGCCATTTCAAAACGGCGCTGCATGGGATCAATACTCGGTTTAACAAGACCCGCTAATTCCCCGGGTTCAAAAGGCGGTTCTTCAGGGTTAATATCGGCGAGTGGACGCATACGCGGCAGCAGGCTGGCCCCCGTATCCCCGACAAAGGCATTGCCTAAGGCGCGAACAGCGCGGCGGGTCGGTAATAAAATTAAAGCATCTTGGAGGCGATCTGCGTAGATCTCGCGAAGCCCCATCGCCAAAGATGGTAAAAACGGAACGCCGGAAGGCATGTTATAAACATGCGGCTTAGACATTGGGTTCATTCAAGGCCGCTTGCATCAAAACAGCTTCGGCGGCAATAACAGCGCGTGGGTCACCAACATGCATCCAATAGCCGGGGAGCTCCGTGCCAAAAATTTTTCGACGTTTTAAACTCGCATCCCAAATTTTATTGCGCGAAAAAGCTTCGAGTTTGAACGGTTTGGCCAAGGCTGGTTTAAAAATCTGAACCCCGGCATAGACATGCTCCGCACTCTCGCCTGAACGGCGTGTAATCCTACCATCCTCATGAATGTCAAAATCACCTTTGCCCCCATAACCCAATGAGCAATCTGATCGCGCACAAAGCAATAATTCATCCATCTTGGCAGGTTGCCATGTCGATATTAAACGCTCCAACACAGGAGTGAAGGAAATCCAAATTGCGTCAATATTACAAATTAAAATCGGGTCTTGCCTCAAAAGCGGCAAGGCTTTGACTACGCCCCCACCCGTTTCTAAGAGCTCGTCGCGTTCATCTGAAATAATAATCTCAGGGCCTTTCTTTCGCGCTTTTAAATGGGCCTCTAGATGATCGGCATGGGCGTGCACATTGACGACCGCGCGTTCAATCCCGACATCAACAAGACGGTCCAACATATGATCAATAAGCGGCTTTCCCCCGACCTCGACCATAGCTTTAGAACGATCATTCGTTAGAGGCCGCATGCGCGTGCCATGACCCGCCGCCATGACCATGGCAGTTTTAATC
>CAZNWH010000013.1:29585-31702 GCA_964576765.1 uncultured Hellea sp. | reverse complement strand
TTGTCTTTTGGATGCATTTGGGGGTAATTTTCCGAGAATTTAAATGTTAAAATGAACGCTTTTATTCATTCTAAAAATTCTTTCTCGAAAGAAAACTTCACTGACTATTTCCGGCGTAACTCCAGCGCCGAAACAAGAATTGAGCCTATAAATTTTACACTAAAAAAGGTGGATGATATTATATTGATTGAAGTCTTCACGTCACGATCTTTCTCTATAAGTCACAGGCCGCCTACGTCTTAATCCCACATCATGACGTTAAGTCGGCGCGCTATTATGAGCTATCACAAAGACCCTGAACAAAGCCTAACTTTGAGGTTAAATCGGATTCATAATGAATATTGTGTGAAGCTAAAATTCGCAATAATCTTCCTTTTCCACCAAATCAAAGGCGAAAAGAAAATTGGCTATCCCCGCTAGCATAGACAATGCGAGCGATAATTCCAAGATCTGGCCATCGCTAAAATAGGCCGAAAGCGCGGCATATGTTGCTGTGTCCAGACGCTGCGGCACGCGGCCTGACATTCCTTTTAGGGAGAGCAAATCAGCCAGCGCTAAAACCGCTTTATCGGCGGGGTCAAAACAGGGGTGATCTGCATTGGCAATATGTCTGATCTGATCATCGGACAGGCCGTTATCCTTGGCGTCCAAGCGGTTGCCCCGATTACACGAGGCGCAGCCATGAATCTGGGACAGGCGCAACCGCCCCAACTCTTTATATCGGGTAGGAACATCGCCTGCGTAAAACATTTCGCCATAAAAGCGATCCACATACCAATGCCAAAGCTCCGGCGCGTGAGCAAAGCCGCCCACGATCTTGGCTTCGCCGCGGCGCTCGACGCTGCGCTCCCAAGCCGGGATAAGGCTTTCCGGGAGATCAGCTTTATCTATGAGAGGGAAAATAGACATATTAAATCATACTCGTTTGGGTGGGCTGACCAAAGAGAACGCGGCCAAATAATTCATAACTCGCGGGAGCCGTGACGATGTGCTGGGTAATGGCGTGAGCATCTCTGAAACGGCGCTGGATAGGATTGTCCTCGAACACCACAGCCCCGCCGCCCATATCGTAAACGGCGCGGCAGACATCCGCAGCGGTTCGCGTCATATGGGTACAGGCCAGGCGCAAAGCCGCGCGCCGCTCGACAGATTGCGCGCCTTCGGATTGGGCTTGCCTCCATGTGAGGTCTAATTCTTTGCAGAGGTAAGCGCGTGCGGCTTTGAGCGCGGCGAGGTTTTCGGCGTAGCGCGACTGGATATTTTGCCGTTCGGAAAGTGTGCGCGATGAGCCTTGATTTTTCTTGGCAGATGCGAGCGCGTGAAACTCTTCTAATGCGCCCTCAGCATTGCCAAGCGCGACTGAGGCCACACCAATACCCAGCAAGCCAAAGGGCGGAAAAGTATAAAGCGGTCCTGTCTCTACAAGTTCATTAAACGTACTGGCCACACTATAGGTTTTGGGCACGCGTAGGTTTTTCACGGTAATATCGCCAGAACCTGTCCCGCGCAAACCCGCAACGTGCCACGTATCAAGCAGTTTTGTATCCTGAGTGGGAACCATCAACATGCGCGGCTCTGCTTTATTTTTTTCCGGGTCTTCAATCATCGCGCCCAGCCCAATCCAGTGGCTATTGGCGCTGCCCGACCCCCAAGGCCAGCGCCCCGTTAAAATGTAATCATCACCGTCTATTATGGCCCGACCCATCGGCGCGAAAATACCGGCGACAATTACATCAGGCGCGCTGTAAATCTCACGCGCGACATCAGGTGAGAGTGACGCCGCAGGGAGCGTGCTAGTACAGGCAATCATGGTGCACCAAGAGGCGCTAGCATTGGCCTTGGCCAGTGTTTCAAGCATCTCCATAAAAATCTCTGGCGGGGCTTCCATCCCGCCAAGACTTTCAGGGGTTATCGCGCGAAACACGCCCGCCTTGGCCATGGTGGCTGCCAGATCAGCAGGCAAGCGCCGCGTTGTTTCCATTTCCTTCGCTCTCGCAGAAAGCTCAGCTGCGAGAGCCTGCGCGGCGGTGATAACGAGGTGAGGATTATAAGATTTAAGAGCCATAAATCATGTTCGCCAGAGACAATACGTTTGTCAAATGCTGTAAAGCCCTTAC
>CAZNWH010000013.1:0-29485 GCA_964576765.1 uncultured Hellea sp. | reverse complement strand
CATAAATCATGTTCGCCAGAGACAATACGTTTGTCAAATGCTGTAAAGCCCTTACATTTACTCACGGCTATGCCATTCGCCGTTAGAAAATCGTGATAAGTTAAAGCTTGTAGAAATTAATCTTTAAACATATGGAGTGTGGCTTATTTAGGGCCTATGAAATTAGTTAGATAATTAAATACCAAAGAGACATAAAATGACCAATTCAGTAGACAAGCTAACGGCTTCTAAAACTCGGATGATCCTTAGTTGGATATTAGTTGTTATTATTGTAGCGGTGTTTTTGCCCTCCATTCCCTTTAAATTTAGCGGCGCGCCTGAAACCCAGCATATTTTTGGCACGATCGGGAAATGGATGTCAGGATTTTTAGGCTCGGCTATAGGCGGAACATTTAGTGCGATAGGGGCCTATGTTATTGGCTCACTCGAACTCATCACATCTATCATATTGCTTATTCCGGCCTTCGTCTGGCTTAAGGGCAAGGTAAGTAAATCAGATGAGCCAAGTCGCGTTAATCGACAGAGCTTACATGCCTGGGGGGGATTGGCCGCCAGCGCGCTTATGGGCGGGGCAATTTTCTTCCACCTATTTTCCAAACTCGGCATTAATGTCAATAATGATAATGGGGCTTTGTTCTTTTCGGCAGTAACTGTTTTCTTTGCCGGTATTATTTTATTCTTGGTGAACCGCCAGCATGAAACGAGTGAGCATAACACGCGCTTTGGACGCTTTACAAGATCCCTCAAACCACGCTCCTGGAAACATTGGTTGTTCTGGGTTGAACTTATCCCTGTTGTTGTTATCGCAGGACTTGTTTGGTTTTTAGGCTTCTTCTTTCACCAAGCTAATACAGACCGTTATCCAGATCAGGATATCGCCTCAGTTCCAACCTTTGAAGAAACCATCCTGCCCTTTACCCATGAGTACACGATTGAAAAGAGCCTACCGTTTTTCGCCTCTGCCGTCATTGATATTGACAATGACGGAGTCGATGAAATTTATCTGGGCGGGGGCATCCAACAACCGGATGTGATGTATGCTTATCAAGCCGATGGTAGTTTTAAAGATATTTCCCAAGAGACCAATATTGGCGCGGCGAAAAACCCTGAGACCTTTGGCGTTGCTGTACTCGATGTTGACGAAAATGGCTGGGATGACCTTGTTATCGCGCGCGAAAATGATGTCTTCATTTCTTATAATACGAATGGAAAATTTAAAGAAAAGCGCTTACACCTCCCCTTTAATGAAATTTCAGCGCCGCTCTCTGTCGCTCTAGGCGATGTTAATAATGACGGCTTTGTCGATATGTATGTCGCAGCTTATATCAAGAACCGCTATGTCGTGGGCCAAACTGGCTTTAATGATCATAGTTATGGCGCAAGCAGCCTGATCTTCCTTAATAATGGCGATAATACGTTTACGGATATCACAGAGTCTTCTGGCATGACCTATATCCATAATACTTTCCAAGGTAATTTCGTCGATCTTGATGGCGACCGTGATATGGACCTCGTTGTTTCACACGATACGGGCCAAGTCCGCACATGGAGAAATGATACACCGTTTAACGCAGATGGAACCGCTGCGGGAACCGTTAAATTCACGAGCGTCGAAAACCCCAATAATTCTGATGATCTGTCCAAACGCCAATATGGCTATCCTATGGGTAATGCTATCGGGGATTATAATAATGATGGCCTCGTTGATCTCGCCTTCTCAAATGTTGGCAATATGGGGCCCTTGATGAACCGGATTGTTCGCGGCGACCTCTCCAAAGACCAGATTTACAATCCCGATATCATCGTCTTTAAAAATGAAGGGAATTTCAAATTCACGGATACAGCCGAGGAAACCAATCTGAGAGATTATGAGTTCTCATGGGGTATGCTCTTTGAAGACTTTAATGCTGACACCTTACAAGATTTGATCATCTCGGAAAATTATGTGCAGCTGCCTTATAATCACCTGATCTACCTTCCCGGTCGGACATTATTCCAAGCGGAAAACGGAAAATTTGCCGATAAGGAAAAAGAAACTAATACTGTCAATAAAGCCTTTGAAATCGCCGCGCTGGCTACTGATTTTAATAATGATGGCGCGCTGGATATGGTGCGGGCAAATTTACAAGGCCAATCCAAAGTCCAGATGAATAATGGTCATGGTAATAATTGGCTCAAACTTGAACTGCCTAATACAGCTAAGTCTTTGGGCGCGGTGGCTACGGCAAAACTCGCCTCAGGCAAAACTCTGACGAAACACTTCATTACAAGTGAAGGCCTGTGTTCAGATAGCTCGCATATGCTTTATTTTGGTCTTGGGCAAACTGAAACAGTTAGCTCGATTGATATTCAATATTTGACAGGGCCAATCCAAACGCTCCCAAATCCTGGGATAAATAAGATTGTCAAAGTCGACCGTCCTCAACCTGTTGTAGAACCGGTCCTCGTTTTAGAGAATGAAGAATAGTGACCACCTCTCAATCCCTTATTGTTAAAGTCACCCCCAAATGGCTATTTATAACAGGCTTATTGGGGATGTTTGCGGCCTTGCTCACAGGCATAGGCGAGTATTTCCTCCTCTATGCGCCTGAGCTTAATCACGGGGCTGCCAATAATTATGCTAATTTTTTGCACCCCAGTGAAGCCGAGTTAAAACGCGGCTATTATTTGAGCGTGCTTGGCGCGCCCTTTTACATTATCGGTTATTGGCACATAGTTGGAATGCTAAAGCTGCACAAAACACGGTTAGGCTGGACGATTATGTCTCTGGCGGTTTTTGGATTTATGGCCGGTTTCGGATGGCTGATCTCTAATGCTTATCAAGGCCTGTTAGTCCAATCCATTGCCGCGCATACAGGTGAGGCCGCTGCGGCAGTCTCGGTTATTCAGACGAAAGTGGATGAGATGAGCTTGCCTTTGCTTCAAGTCATTCGTTTTCAGGTTATGATTATGTCCGCAATTTTAGCCTTCGCTATTTTCAAATACGAAACCTTTTATCCAAAATGGCTCGCGATCTTTACACCGTTTGTTTTGATTTTATTGGTGTTTTCAACGCTGCTCTTTATGCCTGCTATTGGAAAATATTTTGTGCCCGAAGCCTTAAACGTTGCCCATTTTATTTTCTTTACCCTTTCTACTCTCTTCGCGTTTAAAGCTTATAAGGCCGCTGCATAAGATTGGATAAATGATGGAAGATTTTTTGCATGCAAATGCATGGTTTATCTATATCTGCACCTTCATCGCACCATTTGTGCAAGAAGATATAGCTGTTATAGGCGCAGTAACGGCCATCATAAGCAAAATGGGCCATCCTTTGGGATTATTTACATCGATTTCGGTTGGCTTAATATTCAGTGATTTGTGGAAATATTGGCTTGGAAGAGCGGCGATTACACAAGCTTGGGCGCGAAAACATTCTGACAAACCCGCCGTTCACAAAGCCCGAGCTAAACTTGCAGATAATATGTTAAAAACAATTTTCATCTCTCGTTTTTTACCCGGCGCGCGAATTCCGCTCTATATAGCCGCAGGCTTTTTTAAACTCTCCTTTGCAAAATTTGCAGCCTCGATATGCCTGACCGCTATTTTCTATATTGGTCTAATCTATGGTATTTTCTTTGCCTTAGGCGAAATAGCCGGCGAAAAACTTAAAACCTACCTGCCCATAGCGGCGATATCGGGTCTCATTTTATATATGATCATAAAGCGATTGACTAAAAAGCCAGGTCTTGAACATTAATCATTCCGCTGCATCTAAGGCCTCTCTGTGACCTTTTAACAGCGCCGCTCGCTCTTCGACCTTAGCAACTATATCAGCGACCATGTCATCATTATCGGTCTTACCTGTTTTCTTACCAGCAGCATACATCATACCATAACCCGCCGACCCGCCCGTAAAGCCAAGATCAGTATACATCGCTTCGCCGGGGCCGTTGACAACGCAGCCAATAATAGAGAGCGAAATCGGTTCGCTGATATGGGCGAGCTTTTCTTCTAATATCTGCACCGTTTTAATCACATCAAAGCCTTGCCGCGCGCAGGACGGGCACGAGATAATATTCACGCCGCGCGTTCTAAGGCCCAGCGATTTGAGCATATCAAAGCCGACCTTTATTTCTTCGACAGGCTCGGCGGATAAGCTCACCCGTATGGTATCGCCTATACCGGCCCATAAAAGATTACCCATACCGATGGAGGATTTAACCGTGCCAATGCGCGTTCCGCCCGCTTCTGTCACACCCAGATGGAGCGGGGCGTCTGTGGCATCGGCAAGTTGGTGATAAGCCGCTACAGTCAGGAAGACGTCGCTGGCTTTGACGGATATTTTATAATCACGGAAATTTTCGTCCTCAAGCATGCGGGCATGCATGAGCGCACTTTCAACCATGGCTTCAGGGCAAGGTTCGCCATATTTTTCCAGCAGCTCTTTTTCTAGACTACCGCCATTAACGCCAATACGAATGGAGCAGCCATGATCACGCGCGGCGGCTACGACTTCTTTGACCCGGTGCTGTCCGCCTATATTGCCAGGATTAATCCTAAGACACGCTGCGCCGTTTTCGGCGGCTTCGATGCCGCGTTTATAATGAAAATGAATGTCTGCCACGAGGGGAACGGAAATCTCTTTCACGATGTCTTTAAGCGCCAGAGAACTTTCAGGATCGGGGCAAGAGACGCGAACGATATCTGCGCCCGCCTCTTCTAGGCCACGGATTTGTTTGACGCTCGCTGCGACGTCATGAGTGATCGTGTTTGTCATGGACTGCACGGCTATCGGCGCATCACCGCCGACGGCGACTTTGCCAACCATGATCTGACGGGATTTACGGCGCTCTATGCTCCGCCATGGCCGAATGGAATTTATGTCTTTGTGATCAGCACTCATGTGCCCTCTCTACCTTGGGACTGTGTCAGATAAAAGACGAAAATCAGGGTAAATGCGCGCGGCAAGTAGCTTTACGGTTGAAGGACTATGTCAGTCTGCTCGGTCTCAGTTAAGCTTGCTTCAGGTGGGAAAGGATTATTCAAAGGCAGGTCTCTCACGGCAACGCCTCGCTCCCCGAGCTCGCCTGCATTGGTCTTGCCTATGTAAAGCCGTACGGCGCCGCCGTCACGCGCCGATAGCGTTGCTCCCGAACCGCGCGATGTTTGCCATGTCTCGCCCGTGACAAAGATACGGGACACCAAGACCCGGCCAGCTTTGTTTTTAATCTGTATCCAGCTCGGCGCTAACGCTCGCACGGTTAATAAATCAGGGTTGGTCATCGCTGCTTGCGGTTCTTCGAGAATTGATAGATCCGGCGTCTGAGTGACAGAAGCCTGAAGTTCGGTTTGAGTACCGTACCAAAAAACCAACATCCCCGCCACAGCCAAAACGGTCATGGCCGGCACAAACCCGCGTGGCAATTTGATATTACGGGTTGGAACAAAATGCGGACGATTACGCAAACCTAGATTATCGGGGATTTCACTATCGATTTTATAGCGCGAAACCGCCAAACGACCATCTAAGCCAAGAAATTCTGCGTAGCTACGGACATAACCCAGAACATACCCTACGCTCGGTAAATCATCTTTAGATAAAGTTTCTATAGCGCTTAAAAATTCGGGACGGATTTTAGTTTTGGCAAAAATATCGGCATAGCTCAACCCCTTCGCGAGGCGCGCATCACGAAGCTCAGTTCCTATATGTATGGCTTTAGTCGTCAAATTTAACACCGAAAAGCTTATACAGTGCACCCCTTGAAAAATAGTTAATACTATATTGAGAACTCAATCAAGAGACTTCCCCATAAAAGCGAAAACAAGGATCTTATAAATGGTCAATCCGTCACGTGACGTGAGGTCAATATCGCCCTATATTAAGCCCATGACATTGGATGCAAAACATGCTCCGCTCCTCGCTATCCTCCTCTCTGGCGGATTATTGCTTGGGGCTTGGATATTTCAATATGGGTTTGGCTACGCGCCCTGCACTATGTGCTATTGGCAGCGCCATGCCCATAAAGCCGTCTTGTTTCTCGCTGTGAGCGCTATTGCTCTTGCTATGTATAAACCAAGCCTTTTGCAGCCTATGATATGGCTCATCGCGCTTGGTCTGTTTGGCAGTTTTTCGATGGCTTTCTGGCATGTGGGGGTTGAATATAAGTGGTGGGAGGGTCCCAAAACCTGCTCAGCAGGCGGAAATTTTAGCGGCTTTGACCCCAACAACCCCTTGGGCGGGCTAGACGGCCCGATTAAACCTCCCGCCTGTACTGAAGCTGTCTGGCATTTCCTTGGCCTGTCTATGGCAGCCTGGAACGCAATCGCATCTTTAGCCGGAGTGGGTATGGTGCTATGGCTCTCAGTAAAGGGAAAAAATCATGCCTAAGGCCCGGCCCAAATTATCAGGACATAAACGTAATCCCCGCATCGCAGAAATGCTCAGGGTTGATCATGCTGGTGAATATGGCGCGGTCGCTATTTACCGCGGACAACAAGCCGTTTTTCGGCGCAGCTCTAAAACACAATCCATCGCGGTTCAACTCGCGGAGATGGAAGCCGAAGAACAAAAACATCTCGACGCCTTTGATAAATTATTGGTGGAGCGCAATGTCCGCCCGACGGCTATGACACCGATCTGGAACGTTGCAGGATATGGGCTGGGAGTCGTAACGGCCTTGATGGGCGAAAAAGCCGCCCATGCCTGTACCGAAGCAGTCGAGAACGTGATTGAACAGCATTACGGCGAACAAGTCGAAGAAATTAAAGATGAAGAGCCAGCCCTCGCCGCGACATTTGCGCAGTTTCGTGAAGATGAACTAGCTCACCGCGATATGGCCATAGACTCAGGCGCCCATGAGGCTCCGGCCTATGGACTGCTCTCCCGCATCATCACAGTAGGCTGCAAAGCTGCAATCAAGATTACTGAGAAAATTTAAGGCGCACTCACTTTGAGTTTACCCGCTTCATGCAGTCCAAAGGCGTTATGCAGAGCGCGCACAGCAAGCTCTGTATATTCGGCGTCAATCAGAACGGATATTTTAATCTCTGATGTCGCGATGACTTCAACATTGATAGCCCGCTCGGCCAAAGCTTCAAACATGGTTTGAGCCACACCTGTATGAGAACGCATGCCAATTCCAACAACTGAAACTTTGGTGACATTATCATCAGACTTTATGCCTTCAAATCCAATATCGCCTTTAGCTTTGTCTAATGCCTTGAGCGCTTTGTCCAAATCACGCTTTCCAACCGTAAAGGTTAAGTTGGCGGCGTTATCATTACGAGAAATGCCTTGAACAATCATATCGACAATTACATTAGCCTCAGACATCGCCTTACACACTTTGGCAACCATCCCAGGTTGATCTTGGAGCTGAAGTAATGTGATTTGGGCTTCATCGCGCGAATAGGCAACACCTGAGACAACACGTTCTTCCATAGTTTCATCCTCGTTACAAACTAGTGTTCCGGGATTTTCATCCCCGACTTCGGCCATCGATGTTAAAACACGGATGGGCAGATTATTATTCATGGCCAACTCGACCGAGCGGGTCTGCAAAACTTTGGCCCCTAATGAGGCCAGTTCCAGCATTTCCTCAAAAGCTATACGGTTCAGACGTCTTGCATCTTTGGCAATACGGGGATCGGTCGTATAAATCCCGTCAACGTCTGTATAAATATCACAACGATCAGCCTTGAGAGCGACAGCCAAGGCAACAGCTGATGTATCGGAGCCACCTCGCCCTAAGGTCGAGATACGGCCATCATCACTAATCCCTTGAAATCCAGCCACTACAGCGACATTTCCACCTTCCATCGAGGGACCAATAGCTGAGCTTTCAATTTCAGCAATGCGGGCTTTGGAATGGGCCATATCTGTACGCAAGGGTATCTGCCAGCCCAGCCAAGATCGTGCCTTGAGCCCGCGGCGACGCAGAGCAATGGCCAGCAAGCCCGATGTCACCTGTTCACCGCTTGCTACAATAGAATCGTACTCGTCTTCTATAGCGCCGCCTACCGTCTGGCCCTTGGCATCGCCTTGTTCAGGGGTATCTGCGTCTAGCGCGTCAACCAAGGCCACAAGACGGTTAGTTTCGCCGCTCATGGCCGAAACAACAACCGCGACCTCGTTACCATCTTTGGCTTCCGCTTCGACCAAACGCGCAACATGACGGATGCGCTCTAGGTTCGCGACAGACGTTCCACCAAATTTCATGACGATCCGCGCCATTAGTAATCCTTAATGTAAAAACAGCGGCGCTTTTACGCGGGGCTTTCGGGTTACGCAATTGCTAATCAGGGTCTAAAGAGGGATTATTGCAATAGGAAACCGTAAATGGGCCACGCCGACACACCCCCCAAGCAAATATCCAGTGTATCTGTTGATCCTGCGGAAATGGCAAGTTTTGCAAGAATGGCTGAGAATTGGTGGGATCCGGCCGGGCCTTTCAAACCGCTGCACATCATGAACGGCGCCCGTCTTGGATTTATAAAGGAAACATTATGTGAGCATTTTGGCCGTGATCCTTCGATAGAGTTACCCCTAAAAGGCTTACGTATTTTAGATATAGGCTGTGGCGGCGGACTTCTCTGTGAACCGATAACGCGATTAGGCGCGCATGTCACAGGCGTTGACGCGCTGGAAAAAAATTTGAAAACAGCCAAAACCCATGCTGAGCAAGTCGGGTTGGACATTGATTACAGGCACGGTACGATAGAGCAGCTTGTACAGGCCAAAGAGACTCCCTTTGACGCTGTTCTAAATATGGAAGTCATCGAGCATGTCGCTAATCCACCGGACTTTATGAAAGATTGCGGCGCTATGGTCAAAGCTGGCGGGCTTATAATTTGTTCAACCATTAACCGGACCTTTAAAGCCTTTAGCTTTGCTATCCTCGGCGCAGAATATATATTGCGCTGGTTGCCGCGCGGGACGCATCAATATGAGAAACTCGTCAAACCTATTGAAATTCAAAGATGGCTTAAAAATGCTGGTCTAAATCCACAACCTAGTATTGGCATGAGCCTTAACCCTTTGACGAGTAAATGGCGATTTACAGATGATCTCTCCATAAATTACGTCACTATTGGCCTTAAAACCGCTTAAAGTCATAATTTTGTTAACCATTTATTAACCATAACTGTCAGTTTAGGTTCAGCTTCAGCGACATAGTTATGCCTTATTCGTGATTAATTTCAGGAAGATATAAGGTTAATAGCGATTAACGATATTAATTAATTTGTCATGGAACTGTATAGTTCCTGTAATCGTTACGGAGCTAAGCCTTATATAAAAATGGAGGCTATAATATGCCCGCACAGATTAAATCGGCTTACATGTCTGACTTTCAGACACCAACAACGCGTATATTATTTGGCGAACGCCTTAAAGACGTTCAGCAAATTCAATTATCTATTTCAAAGCACGGGCTCCTTAATCCTATTACTGTTATGCCCCGTGAGAAAAAGTTGGTTGTGATCGATGGCAAAAAAAGACTCGCTGCGCTTCGCCGCATGCGGTTTTCTGGAACGCTGCCGCGCTCACTCGTCAGAATACCCTATATTATAGTTGATCAAGATACGGCTCAAATTCTCCCCCATTTAAGTCTTCTGACAAATAGAGAAAAATTTGAAGAGGTCTTAAACCTTCGCCAACAAGGTTTTGGCCTAATGGAAATCGCCACGACGCTTTATATATCTAAACAATGTGTTAAAGACTTACTCAACATCTCAAGATTAAGCTTACGCCTACAGAGAGCCTATTTCGGCGGGGACTTATCTATCAATCAAGCCAGGGCTTTCGCGACGCTTCCTAATAGAGAAGCTCAAGACAGTCTCTTAATAGCCCTCGGGCCATTTGCGAATGCGCCTGACATATTACGGGCGATTACAAGCGGCGATACTGTGATTGATATAGGTGATGAAAATGTCATTATTCTGCCATCGCGGTCTATACCTAATCCAATCCCACTGGCGGCTTAATTCATTTTTTTGGACGACTTAGGCGACAGAACTTCGGGTAAAGACGCTATCCCTACGCCTTCATCTTGGAGTTCAGCAGCCTCCTTGGCTGTGGCTTCGCCGTAAATAGCGCGTTCTTCTTTTTCTCCGTAATGGATAGCCCGAGCTTCTTCGGGGAATTTTTCACCGACATAATCACATTTATCTTCGATCTCTTTACGAATTTTAGAGGCGGCAGCATTCATTATAGCCATCGCTTCTGTCTGTTTTGCAGCCCTAGACTCTTTTTTTCGGGAGGTTGAGACATTGGGCGCCATAATAGCTTTTTCTATTTTGGTTGACCCGCAAAAGGGACATTGCACTAATCGTTTTTTGCGCTGATCATCATAATCTGACGAAGTTGAAAACCAAGCTTCAAAGGCATGATCATGACGGCATATGAGATCATATTTTATCATTATATTTTATAGCCAGAGTTATAGTTCCAAGACGGAATTTTACGGCGAGCCTCTTTTACATCATTTAAGTCAATATCGGCGCAAATATAACCTGGTTCATCATGTTCAAGCTCGGCACGTATATCGCCCCATGGGCCAATGATTATGGAATGACCCCAAGTCGATCTTCCATCTTCATGCCGGCCCCCTTGAGCCGGAGCTATAACAAAGCTCCCTGTCTCTATCGCTCTTGCTCTTAGCAAACTCTCCCAATGAGCCTCACCCGTCGGGCGCGTAAAAGCGGCAGGCACGGTTAAAATGTCAGCGCCCGCTTGAGCATAATCACGATATAACCCTGCAAACCTCAGATCGTAACAAATGGAAAGGCCTAAGGTAACTCCGCCTATGTCAGCCAAAATGGCCCGGTCTCCACGGTCATAAATACGGCTTTCTTTCCAAGTATCTTCTTGGGAAACGCTCACATCAAAAAGATGAATTTTATCATATCGCGCTTTTATGATTCCATTCTTTCCAAATAAAAATGAACGATTGGCAGCTCTCTTTTCACCCGTCTTGATCGCTAAAGACCCTATGAGTAAATCTATATTTAGCTTTTTCGCTAAAGCGCCAAAATGAGCGACCCCTTTATCTAGACCTTCTTCGTTAATTTCCGAGAAAAGGCCCTTGGGAGAGCGTTGTAAAATATGCGTCATTTCCGGAGTCGCTACAAATTCAGCCCCGTCAGATACAGCACAACGTATTAAATCTTCAGCTGCAACGAGGTTTTCCTCGATTGAAACACCTGAGCGTAATTGAATGGCCGCTATACGGATCAAACTAATAAGGGATCCAGTCCCCCCTTTGCATCAAGCGCATGTAAGTCATCACACCCGCCAATATGTTTGCCATCTATAAAAATTTGCGGGAAGGTGTTTTGTCCGTTTGAACGTTCTCTCATTTCTGCGCGCTTACGAGAGTCCATATAAGCTGGTATATCAGTAAATGCTGCTCCTTTTTTTTTGAAAAGAGCTTTTGCTTTAACACAATAAGGGCACATCATTTTAGTATAAATTTCAATTTTCGCCATAATAATCCTCCTCCTTTATTTAGGGATTGTAACCGCTTTGACAACCCGCGCTAATGTTAAAGCGTCAATACGTCTAGCCCCTGCGCGCCTTAAAGTTCGCGCGCAGGATTCCAACGTTGCTCCCGTTGTCATGACGTCATCGATCAAAACAATATGAGCGTCTTTTATTCGCGCTTTAGAACCTTCAAAAACTGTGAAAGCGCCTTGAACATTCCGCCGCCTCCCTGAGGCTGTCTTCCCTCCCTGTGTCGGCGTCGCTCGATCACGTTTAAGAAGGTCATGAGCTAATTTAGGTGGCGATATACGGGACAGTGCCCGTGCCAAAAGAACGGATTGATTATAACGCCGTTTTACCCGCCGTGAAAAATGGAGAGGAACAGGGACAAGATAAGTGGCCTCAGGTAAAAAACTACGCCCTGCACGGCGCATATGCGCCGCAAATGTCTTCAGCCCTTCTGTGCGTCCCCCATGCTTAAAGCCCAATAGCATGGATCGCGATTCATCGTCATATTGGAAAGCCGCTCTCGCTTTATCATAAGCAGGGCTTTTACTGATACATCTACCACAAAGGACATCATCGCCTTGGTCAAATTCAAACGGAAAACCACAACAAGCGCAGCACGGTTCGTCCAAAAAATTAATTCGTGACCAAATATCTCCATCTGACCCTGCATCACGTATATCGCCTGTTAACAGAGATTGTGGCGGTAAAATGATATCGACCGCTGACGTTCCATACCGTAAGAAAAGGTTTTCTTTTGCCGCAGATGATACCATAGAAAACTTATGGCAGAGAATAGTGTTCCTATGCAAATCTTTGATGAGCGGCTTCGATCATTAAGGCGCGCGCGCGCGCGCAAACGTATGAGCAGACATGGAATCTCTTTTTTATTAAACCGATGTCTTGATGATCTTGCTGAACGGTTACAGGATATAAACCGTCAATTTGAACAGGCCATATTGGTCGGCCCCTTTGATTTACGACAGGAGCTTGCAAAAAGATTGCCCCCTGAACGTCAAATCAAACACATACAATTTGCAGAGCATTTAGGTGATCTTTCAAAGTCTGCATCGCAACCGGGCCTGATAATATCCCTGCTTGATTTGCAAAGCGAAAACAATCTCCCCAATGATTTATCTCACGCGGCTCTAACCCTTAAACCGGATGGTGTTTTCATAGCCGCAGTTTTTGGCGGCGAAACCTTAACCGAGCTCCGCCAAGCTTTTTACCAGACTGACGAAGCTATATTTAAAGGATTATCCGCACATATTTTCCCGATGATCACCCATTCTCAAGCCGGGCAATTATTATCACATGCAGGGCTTAATTTGCCAGTGGTCGATATTGACAGATTTACGGTCAACTATTCAAACTTGTCACATTTGATCAAGGATTTACGGGATTTGGGCGAAACAAATATCTTATCTGCAAGGACAGATAAATACCTAGGGAAATTATATCTCAAGAATTTGAAGAAAAATTATAACCAGTTATTTTCAGATCGAGGGAAACTTCGGACGCAATTCGAAGTGCTGTGGCTCACGGGATGGTCGCCCCATGACAGTCAACAAAAACCCTTAAAGCCAGGGAGTGCCAGAATGCACCTATCTGAAGCCTTAGGTGCACATAAAATTAAGTAAGGCGCATAGGGCCTTATTCGGTTCCCGCTTTAGAGATTGTGTCTGCTATTCCATCCTGTTTATCGCTAACGGCCGCACCAACAAGTGAAGCTCCCCCTATAATACCAACAGAGATCAAGGCTACAATCAAACCATATTCCATGGCTGTTGCGCCTGACTCATCTTTAAGAAATAATTTCAACATTTCACCTCACAAACCGCTTCCCACGTGGCAGCCTATCTCTTAACTCAAGAGCCAATTCAATATCGGCCGGCACTAAATTTAAATCAGACAATTCATCAGGATAAACCCATTTCAAAGTTTGTCCTTCAAGAGGGCGCGCAAAGCCATCCCATTGTCTGCACAAGAATAAAGGCATAAAAAGATCAAAATCGTCATAGGCATAAGATGTGAATGAAAAAGGTTGAAGACACTCTTCACAGGGTTCAACACCTAACTCTTCACGCAATTCGCGCACGATCGTCTCTTCTGGCCGTTCTCCTTGTTCAATCTTACCCCCTGGAAATTCCCATAACCCTGCATGAGACTTACCTTTGGGCCGCTGGCACATAAGCACCCGCCCATCTACATCAATAAGAGCACAAGCAGCTACATATATGACCATTAATTATACCCTTTAAATAGTATTGTTTAAAATCTCACTAGCAAACAGGGTTAATAGCCCCTCTTAACTTCGGTAATCAGCGTTAATATCAATATAGGCATGAGTAAGATCACAGGTATAGACGATTGCGCGGCCTGTACCCAATCCCAGATTAACTTTAATTTCGATTTCATCGTTTTTCATATAGTCTGATCCATCAAGCTCAGAATAACTTTCTATTCTTTGCCCTTGCTGTGCCAATAAATGCGGGCCCATCCATATGGATAACTTATCACGTTCAGCAGGCTCTCCCGCCTTACCAACAGCCATAACAATACGGCCCCAATTCGCGTCTTCTCCTGCGATAGCCGTTTTGACAAGCGGAGAGTTTGCGATGCTCATACCAATCCTTTTAGCGCTTATATCACTCACTGCATCCTCTACTTTAATCGTCACGAATTTCGTTATGCCTTCACCGTCCTTGATAATTTGCATCGCAAGATCATGGAGAACGCTCTGTAAAGCTGATTTAAACTCAGATATATCGGGATCATCAATATCGACTATTTTATGATGTTTGGCTGCTCCACTCGCAAATAATAAAAGTGTATCTGAAGTCGATGTATCGCTATCGACCGTAATCGCGTTAAAGGTCGATTGGGTCAGCTCGGACAAAAGACTTTGCAATACCTCTTGCGAAATATTGGCATCAGTTGCTACAAATGCGAGCATCGTCGCCATATCCGGCGCGATCATACCAGACCCTTTGGCAATACCATTAATGCCCACTTTAACGCCATCAATGATGGACGTAACACTTGCACCCTTTGCATGCGTATCAGTTGTCATAATTGCTCGGGCCCCAGCTTCCCAGCCATCGGATTTCAGATCAGCCTTGATTTCAGGAAACTTAGCTACGAGTTTAGAAGCCTCTAAAGGTTCTCCGATGACGCCGGTTGAGGCCAGAAGGACCGCTGAAGCCTCACAGTCAAAATAGGCGGCAATCCCCTCAACAGTTTCACTCACTGCATCACGGCTTTTTTGCCCTCCGAACACATTGGCTGTTCCTGAATTGACAACAACCAGTCGTGGCCCCTCTGTGGCCATCGAAAGAGCCCTACGTGACCAATCGACCGGAGCCCCAGGACACAAATTCTGGGTGAAGACACCTGCTACTTGAGTTCCAGCGTCTGCCCGCATGACCCATAAATCTGTTCGTCCTTGATATTTAACGCCAGCCTCGGCAGTCGCCATTGTAAATCCTGCGATTGGAGGAAGGTTAGGAAAAGTTTCTGGAGCGAAGGGGGAGACTTTATATTTACTCATTATCAGGACCTGCTTGTACTGGATTTTGCTTAAGATCGTCCTCAGTATCTACAACAGCTTGCCCAAAGAGAAGCTTAACCTCTCCCTGCGCTCGTAGCGTCTTTAAAAGCGTTTGAATTTCATCATAAGTCATAAAATTTAAAATCTCACTGCGCATGTCTTCGAATGAAGGCTGTGCAGCTTTACGGCGATTTAGAACCTCAATTATATGCCACCCATATTCAGTTTTGAAAGGTGCTGATATTTTATTCACTTGTGTCTTAAAGGCCGTTTCTGTGAATGTTTCATTGAGCATATCATGGGTAAAATATCCTAAATCACCCCCTTTATCGCGGCTACCCTCATCTTCTGAAAACTCTTTTGCAAGACCAGTAAAATCTGCCCCCTCAGCCAATCTTTCAACTAAGCTTTGAGCCTCATTTTCAGACTTAACTAAAATATGGCGCGCATGAATTTCTACCCCGCGGTCGCGTAATCCGGCTTGCTCGTCATACATGCGCCGCACAGTTTCCTCTGAAACTTTATCCTTAAGGTGATTTTCGACCAAGACGTTTCCGAGAATACGCTCGCGCGCCACTGAGAGACGACGGCGTGTTTCATCTTCTTGATCAAATGATCGGCGTAGAGCATCTAAGGCTAATAGTCGTTGATCGATAAGTTCATCCAGCATTTTTTGAAAAATCGGCTGATCTGGGGTCAGAGGTGAGCCCACTTCGATCAATCCTTGCGCTGCGGCGCTTCGTTCAACATCGGACAGATATATTTTAGTTCCATCAATGGATGCGACTTCGGTATCCCCAAGCCGAACCACACCTTCTCCGAAGAGAGAGTTATCAGCCATTATCAGCCTGTCTTGACAAGCATTTAGAACGAGGCCGCCGAGCAGAAGAGCGAGGAAGAAAAATTTATTATATTTCATAATCTCAAATCACGAAAATTGCTGTTTTACTTTCGGCCCATTCATTGACTTAAAGCATGAGCGTCACTAAGTCACCACAAAGCATATGTCGAGGTTTCAGCTAACTCTTTAAGAGTTATGCTGTACCCCTTCCCAAAGGAGCCCCCATGTTAGGGATCGCCAAAAAGATTTTCGGGACAGAAAATGACCGAAAACTGAAGAAACTTCGCCCATTGGTCGAAAAGATCAATAGTCTTGAACCGCAATTTGAATCATTAACGGATGACGCGTTACGGCTCAAAACTGAAGAGTATAAAAAACGCCATAAAGAAGGTGAATCTCTTGATGATTTGTTACCGGAAGCCTTCGCGACAGTTCGTGAAGCTGCCAAACGCACGCTGGGTCAACGTCACTACGATGTTCAGTTAATTGGAGGCATCACGCTTCACCGCGGCGAAATCGCTGAAATGCGAACAGGTGAAGGTAAAACACTTGTCTCTACACTTGCGGCTTATCTGAACTCTTTATCTGGTGAGGGTGTTCACATCGTTACTGTTAATGATTATTTAGCCCGTAGAGATGCCGAATGGATGGGACAAGTATATAATTTCTTGGGTGTATCCGTAGGCTGTATTAACGATCACGAAGCTTACGGGAATGGCCGCAAAGAAGCCTATGATTGTGACATTACCTACGGCACAAATAATGAATATGGCTTTGATTACCTTCGTGATAATATGAAATATAGCATCGAAGAAATGTCCCAACGCAGCCATAGTTATGCAATAATTGACGAAATTGACTCCATTCTTATCGATGAAGCCCGTACTCCGCTCATTATTTCGGGCCCTACTGACGATAAATCGGAATTTTACCGCACGATTGATACGATTATTCCGTCCATTAGCAACGATGGTTATGACATTGACGAAAAAGCGCGGACAGCGACATTCAATGAAGCCGGAAATGAGCAAATTGAAAACATTTTACGAGACATGGGCCTCTTAGAAGGTGAAAGCCTTTATGACGTTGAAAATGTCACAATTGTCCATCACATCAATCAAGCCCTGAAAGCACACAAAATATTTTTCAGAGATAAAGACTATATTGTGAAAGGTGAAGAGATTGTCCTGATTGATGAATTTACAGGCCGTATGATGGATGGCCGAAGGTTATCCGAAGGATTACATCAAGCCATCGAAGCCAAAGAAAACGTCGATGTTAAACCTGAAAATGTAACCATGGCTTCGGTCACCTTACAAAATTATTTCCGTCTTTATGAAAAACTCTCGGGTATGACAGGCACGGCAGAGACCGAGGCTTCTGAATTTGGCGAAACTTATGATCTGGACGTTTTAATCATTCCGACCAACCGTCCCATTCAGCGGATCGACGATCAAGACGCCATTTATAAAACCGAACGCGAAAAATTTAACGCCATTGTCGATGAAATCCAAGAGGCGTCAGTAAAAGGCCAACCTATGCTCGTGGGTACGGTTTCCATTGAAAAATCAGAGGCGTTGTCACAATTTTTGAAAGATCGTGATATTGAGCACCGTGTTTTGAATGCGCGCTATCACGAACAAGAAGCTTCAATTGTCGCCCAAGCTGGCGTTCCTGGCGCCGTTACCATCGCAACCAATATGGCCGGGCGCGGAACTGATATTCAGCTAGGCGGAAATTTAGACATGCGCCTTGAACAAGAAATTCCGGCCGAGGCTAATGAGGCTGAACGGACAAAATTAGAAGAACAAATAAAGTTAGAAATCGCAGGATTGAAAGAAAAAGCTTTATTGGCGGGCGGGTTATATGTTCTGGGCACAGAGCGTCATGAAAGCCGCCGGATTGACAACCAGCTTAGAGGCCGTACGGGACGCCAAGGCGATCCGGGACGGTCAAAATTCTACCTATCCACCGAAGATGATTTGATGCGTATTTTTGGAGGTGACCGCCTTAAAAATATGATGAGTAAACTTGGGTGGGAAGAAGGCGAAGAATTAACCAACAAAGTCATGACCAAGACTATCGAGACCGCTCAGAAACGCGTTGAGACTCGGAATTTTGATATTCGTAAAAATGTCCTCAAATATGATAATGTTATGAATGATCAGCGCAAAGCCATTTTTGAGCAGCGAATGGAATTTATGACAGATGATGATGTCTCCGATGTCATTGAGGATTTTCGCCATCATGTTTGTGAAGAACTAATAGAAACGCATGTCCCTAAAAAAGCCTATGCTGAACAATGGGATATTGAGGGGCTGAGTAACTCGGCCAAAGAAACACTGGCCATGGAAATTCCATTTGCCGATTGGGCGAAAGAAGAAGGTATTGCTGACGAAGAAATGTTAGTAAGGCTGAAAAAAACAACAGATGATGCCTTTACCCAACTCACAAATGGCATTGATGCTGGAGAAATGCAGCGCGTTGAAAAACAACTTCTTTTACAAGTTATTGATCAGAATTGGCGCGAACATCTACAGCAATTAGACGCCCTGAAATCAGTCATCGGCATGCGGGCTTATGGTCAGCGTGATCCACTGAACGAATATAAATCTGAGGCTTTCACATTATTTGACAAACTCCTGACAGACTTACGCCAAGGCGTCACAAAAGCTGTGACAAGGCTTTTAATCAATGTTCAAATGCAGCGTCAGCAAGAAACCATGATGGAACAACAACAAGTCCAACAGCAAGCCAATGTGAGCGCACGCTCGCCCATGGAAATGATGGGCGCGCCATCAGCGGCAGGAAGTGCCCCGCCAGCCGGGCAGACTGAAATATCGCCTGAGCAGCTAAAAGGGGTTAGCCGAAATAGTGCCTGTCCTTGCGGATCAGGTAAAAAAGTCAAGCATTGTCATGGTAAGGCTGTTTAAGACCATTTTAGTGTGATGCGAAAACATCACGCCCAAAAAAAAATCAGCTAAAGTTCAAATTCAAGAGCTTATGCTTATTTTTGCATCATTATTCATCACAACCGCACTGACTCTAAGCACGAAATACTATTTTCGGCTATTTATCGCAAATACCGTCGCGAAAACATCACAGACCCCGTAATTGCCGCTCATGAGTTTTTCACAGCGGCCTCAAAGGCCCTACTACGGAGTTAAAAATGAAAAAGTTCCTTCTTGCGACGGCAACTCTCGCAATAACATCAGCCACACCTTTGGCGGCTCAAGCAGGCGATGTCAGCGTCTCTACATCTATTGATTATGTTAGCGAATATGTATTCCGCGGGATATCATTTGAATCTGAAGCAATACAGCCTGGTGTTGAAGTCGCTGTTGGTGATTTCGCTGTCGGTGTTTGGGCGTCAACAGGGCTCGGGTCTGACAGTCTTGCCGATACAGATGAAGTTGATTTTTACGCAGGATATTCATTTGGTTTAACAGATATTATCAGCGGAAGTGTTGGCGGGACTTGGTACCACTTTCCTGATGGTGGCGACACATATGAAGTCAGTCTTGGTTTTGCACTTGATACACTCCTAGCTCCATCTGTTACAGGGTATTATGATTTTGAGCTTGAAGCTTTCACACTTGAAGGTGGATTAAGCCATAGCCTTCCTGTTGCTGACAAAACTAGTCTTGATCTTGGTATAACAGCTGGCCTTGTTGATGCAGGCAGTGGGGGGTCATATGAGTATGGGTTAGCGTCTGCATCTTTGGGCTATGCTTTTACAGATGCTGTATCCTCTTATGTCGGTGTTAATTATTCGCTCTCATCTGAAGACACATTAGATTTCGACCCTACTATTGGCGCTGGTACTGATAACAACCTTTTCTGGGCAGGTATCGGTGTTGCCGCTGGCTTTTAATCGACAATAGAAAAGACAGTCCATAAAGCCCTGTCTTAGGACAGGGCTTTTTATTTAAAGCAATGAACGACCAATATTAAGGAACTTATCGCGGCGCTGTTTTATCAAAGCCGTTCCATCTAGCTCAGATAATTCATCAAGAGATTTTACAATGGCCGCGCCTACAACTTTAACAGTTTCAGCTTTTTGTCGATGCGCGCCGCCAATAGGTTCTTTGATAATTTTGTCTATGACACCTAATTTTTTTAAATCTTGAGCCGTAATTTTCATAGCCTGTGCAGCGTCCTTGGCCCTCGATCCATCGCGCCATAAAATAGAGGCGCAGCCTTCCGGCGAGATCACTGAATAAATCGAATGCTCCAGCATCATAACATGATCCGCCGTAGCGATGGCGACCGCTCCCCCAGAGCCACCTTCTCCTGTAATGACTGAAACGAAAGGTACCTTAAGAGATAAACCTTTATCGATAGAGCGCGCAATAGCTTCAGCCTGCCCTCGTTCCTCTGCACCCAATCCTGGATAGGCTCCTGCTGTGTCAACAAATGATATGACAGGTAACTTAAATCGCTGTGCTATATCCATTAACCGCACAGATTTTCTGTAGCCCTCAGGGTTAGCCATGCCAAAATTATGCTTCAATCGACTTTCCGTATCTTTACCCTTCTCATGCCCTATAACAACGACTGAGCGGCCGCGAATTTTTCCAAGACCGCCCAACAGAGCATGATCATCACCAAATTTTCGGTCCCCCGACAAGGACGTAAAATCACTGATCAAACCCTCTATATATTCACTAAAATGAGGGCGAGACGGATGACGAGCAACTTGAGTTTTTTCCCAAGGCCCTATTTTCTTATACAGCTTTTTTAGCTCCTCACGAGATTTATCTTGTAGAGTTGATATACCCGCAGCAGCCTCTCCATCGCTGGCGATCAGCGCTTCAATTTTATTATCAAGCTCGGCAATTGGCCGTTCAAAATCAAGATACGTACGAACCATAAATTAGCTAATTCCTTTGTAAACCGCTGCACCATAGCGGCAAAGAAGGAGAGGTAAAGCGTTAAAGCTTCCACGTTTTTGAACTCACCTCATGGCCATACCTTTGGACGAATTTACGTTTAATACGTCTTATCCAGTTCTTTTCCTTAGTAAGAACCATACCCTCAGCCAAGATAACTGTTTCCGTAAAAACTTTGGACGTTAAAACTTTACCCTCTTTGACGAGATCCTTACCCTTCACGCCTGCACAAAAATCCCATTCCGTGCAAAGTTCGTTCAAAAGGATATCCAGATCTTCGTCCAAATTTGGGTGATAGAGTGTGTTTTTACTCATAGACTTATTTCGCCAACGGGTGTTTTGTTTCAACTAATTCGCGCATACGCTCATCCAGCACATGAGTATAAATTTGCGTTGTCGATATATCCGCATGCCCCAGTAAAGTTTGGACTGAGCGTAGATCCGCACCACGCGCCAAAAGGTGCGTTGCAAAGGCGTGACGTAAAACATGGGGTGAAATTTTACGGGCATTTAATCCTGCCCTTTGCGCTAAATCTTTGAGCATTTGAGCAAAGCGTTCCCGCGTCAAATGTCCCATCTTGGACGAACTTGGAAACAAAAAAGCCTTAGCACGATCTCTCGCAATTACATTAGTCGGTAAAGTATGGTCACGAACTTCAAGCCATTTACTAATAGACCGCTGCGCCGCATCCGTAAGAGGCACCAGTCTCTCTCGACCGCCTTTTCCTTTAATCATCAGACATCCATCCCGCCGCGTGACCGCATTTTTCTTAAGCGTAACTAATTCCGTAACACGCAAGCCCCCTGCATATAAAATTTCCAATAAACATAGAAGTCTCAACCCTTTCTCAGATTGATTGGCTTCAGCGACAGAAAACAAGGCGTCAACATCCGCCTCTGAGAGAATTTTAGGTAAAGGACGTCCTTGTTTTGGTCCCTTCAAATTATGCGCGGGGTTATCTTCGCGCAATCCTTCTGTTTGAAGAAAAAGGCAAAATTGCTTGAGAGCGGATAATTTACGCGCGGCCGTAGAGGGTGCATGGCCTTTATTGGCCCAACCCGCTAATACGGTTTCCAAACTACCTGTCCCAACTGTAAGTAAATCACGTTTAGCCTTCCCAAGAGTTATCGCCCAATCTTCCAAATCACGCCTATAGGCCGCGAGTGTATTATCAGAAGCGCCGCGCTCAGCGCTCATCATTTCTAAAAAAGACTCGATCTCTCTTTCTGATGTCATAAGCGCGATAGAAAATCTTCAGCCGCCAAACGTCCCGCAAATTGTGGAAGGTCAGCTATCCTAAGAGCTTCAATAACGCCCGCCAGAGACCTGTCATTCAAGGGTGATTTTTCAATTATAATAGCTGCGCGTAATGCAGTTTCCGCTCTGGATCCTGCCCGGGCAGCAGACATTAAGGCGAGTAAATCGCCAGCTTTTGCAGCCCCTCCTATCCCATTTCCAGCCCCTTCAAGTGCTATGCCAGCCTCACCGGACAAACGTGAGCCCAGTGCTACCGCAATAAATGTATCCCTGATAGCACGGCGCTTCTCAGAGCCTTCCCCCTCAAGACGGCCCTCAATATCCTTCCCTAAGGTCCCTAAATTAAATCCATTCCCAAGCGCATCTGAGACAAGGGCAATTCGCGACTTTTCGGGCCCATCCTCCATAGCATTATAAAGCCCTTGTAGTGTCCCGACGTCACGGCGCTCAATCGCTGCGCGCGCAAAGAGCTTAACATTAGTCTCCGCTTGAAATTCTGCCGGAATAATGGCTATGTCAGCTTCAAACAATTTAGCAAACCGTGGGAAGGTTTTATCCTTATCAGCTCGTTCAAGGACAAGGGCCATAGCCTGTGCAGAGGAGCGAGCGTCACCCGTGGCTGTCGCCAATTGAAAAAGCTGAGCCATGCCGCGAGCGGTTGGGTCAGCTTTTGCTGTTTCCAAATCAAATGACGTATGATCGACTCCCGTTCCGCCGGCTAAATTATCATCCTGATACGCAATCTGCGAAAAAATGGATGATATTTGATCATCCGTTAAATTGTCGGCTTGCTTAAAGACAGCTTTCAAACGTGAAAAAGACGGCACATTGCTGTCCAAAACATCAACCGAGTTTTCTGAAACCCCTGCAGACCCCGCCGCTTTTTTGGCCATCGCAACCAATAAGGGTTCGTTTATATTGTCAATATTAGGTAACTCCTTTGAGGCTCCTGTCAGAACTTTCATCAAATCATAAAATATTGCATCCTCATGACCTGTCTCTTGTAGCAGTTCCGCCGCCAGCTCAGCAGCAGACTCTTCACCTCGGTCTATATGGCAAAACGCCCGAAGTTTTACCCATACGGGACGGCCTTTTCCCTCAGTAATATTATCACCAACCGTGCAGGCCCCCGCAATATCTCCGCTCGCTAAGGCGAGGTCCGCGCGCACCCCCGGATCGCGCGCGATATCCGGATTACGCGAGGCTATATTTTCTAGGGCCGCCTTATCACCAAGTTTCATCACGGCTTTCAAGCGAAGTTGATCATAGCTGGCATCAGCGCCTTCAGGCGGAACCCCAGCGCTAAAAACAACCGCTTCAATCAGGTCTTGCACCAATTTATTTTGACTACTTAGAGGAGCTTTTTTCAAAAGGTGCACAGCTATTTTTGCCGATGTTCCTTGCCAAAGCGCTGCGTCAAGACCGCCGCTACGGCTATCTATGACTCCCGCATCAAAGGCTTGGGCGGCCCCGAGTTGCCCTGTTTCAATGGACTGCGCCCATGAAACCATGGGGCAGAAACTCAATATTGTTGTGAGAAAAATTTTTCGCATGACTATAGTCTATTTTTCATATGTATCGGGTAACTCAATCGTAACTATCTCTTGCGAGGCATGTTTTGGCGAGGCCCCTGCAACCAACCAGATGCACCCCAAAATTAATAAGAGGGCAATAAGGATAGCACTGATAGTTAATTTTTTCACAAATATACCTTTTTAATATTTGACGCATAATACGCTTTAAGTATTGAGCATAGCTCATTTTACGCTCATATTAAGGCAAATTTTCGCAAATACTGCCAGCAGCAGTAATAATTACATGTTAAAACAATTTGCGAGGCAAGGAATAGGCTCATGAGCCCGGACATAACATCACGACCCATTGCCCTTGTTGGTTTGATGGGGGTGGGAAAAACCACTGTCGGACGACGGCTAGCCAAAAAACTTGGCCGGGAGTTTTATGATAGTGACGAAGAAATTGAGCAAGCTTCCGGGCGTACGGTTGCCGGATATTTCCGCGACCATGGAGAAAAGGCATTTCGAGAAGGCGAACTACGAGTTATTGAACGTCTTTTAGACGGAAAACCTATAATTTTAGCTACAGGCGGCGGAGCCTTCATCCCTCAAAACACAAGAAAGATTTTGAAAAACAAATCCTTAACCATTTGGCTCAAAGGAGATTTCGAAACCATTATGGAACGGGTTAGCCGAAAAAACACGCGGCCCCTCTTACAAGTCCCAGACCCAAAAGCAAAAATGCGGCAGCTTATGGATGAACGCTACCCAATTTACGAAGAAGCTCACATAAAGGTCAATATTGTAAAAGGGCCCCATATCAGGACGGTAAATCGTGTTATCAATGCCATTCAGGCACAGGAGAATACCTGAATGCTGATAAATGATATTACAACAGTCTCTGTAGAACTTGGTCAGCGAAGTTACGACATTTTGATCAACGATAACCTCTTGCATGATACAGCTAAATTTCTCAGCCCTTTTCTACGCGCCAAACGTGTTGCCGTTGTAACGGACGAAACCGTTTATGCCCTCTATGGGGCGCAGCTTGAAAAAGCGCTTTCAGGCTATGACGTTCACATGATTGTTCGACCTTCTGGAGAAAGCCAAAAAAGTTTTGAGGGCCTTCAGGCAGTTTTGAATTCACTCTTCGAAGCAGAATTTGACCGTAATGATACCCTTATTGCATTTGGAGGCGGCGTCATTGGTGATCTCACGGGCTTTGCGGCAAGTATCTATAAGAGAGGCTGTCAATTCGTTCAGATGCCCACCACGCTCTTGGCCCAAGTCGATAGTTCTGTCGGCGGCAAAACCGCTATCAATAATCAATTTGGGAAAAACCTGATTGGAGCCTTTTATCAACCTAAATTAGTTATCGCTGATACAGCAGTACTCAAAACCTTGCCTGAGCGGGAATTAAAAGCAGGTTATGCAGAAGTCTTAAAGTATGGATTATTGGGGGATCTGTCCTTTTTTCAATGGCTGAATGATAACGGCCCTGAAGTTTTAAATTTAACCCCTAAAGCCATCGCTTATGCCGTCAAAATTTCATGTCAAACCAAAGCTCGAATAGTCGCAGCAGATGAAGAAGAACGTGGTCAACGCGCGCTTCTTAATCTCGGGCATACATTTGGTCATGCCTTGGAATTAGAAGCAGGCTATTCCGGCGATCTACTACACGGTGAAGCTGTTAGCGCTGGCATGGAAATGGCCTTAGAATTTAGTGCCGCGCAAGGTCTATGCCCCCAAAAGGACGTCCAAGCCCTTCAATCTCACATAAAAAAGACAAACCTCATCTCTCTTGCTGATGTTAAACATCTTTTGAAAAACGCTGATGCCTTAATGAAGCATATGGAACAGGATAAAAAAAATGAAGGCGGAACACTGACCTTTATACTTAACCGCGGCATTGGTGAAGCCTTTATCCAAAAAGCGACGCCGCGAGCCGCCATCCTCACTTACCTTAAAACTCTAGAAAGCCGATATGCCTAACTCCTCATTTCGTGAGGCCATTAGCCAGCCTGAAAACATAATCATGGTTTTAGTGATCTTGTGTTTACTTGTTTTTTCCGGATTTTTTTCCAGCTCGGAGACGGCCTTAACGGCTGCCTCACGGGCGCGGATGCACGCAGCCGAAAAAGATGGGGACAAACGTGCTTCAATCGTTTCAAAATTGCTCAATATGCGCGAGCGGCTTTTAGGCGGTATTTTGCTCGGTAATAATCTGGTCAATATTCTCGCCTCTGTTCTGACAACGGCCCTCTTTACAAATATATTTGGAGCTGGCGGATTAGCCCTGGTCTTAGCCACCGTGGTCATGACAATCCTCATTCTGATTTTTGCAGAAGTTCTGCCAAAGACATATGCGATTTCACAGCCCGATAAATTAGCCCTACATGTGGCGCGGCCCATTAGTTTTTTCGTCAAAATTTTTGCGCCTATTGTATCCGTCATACAGATCATAGTGAATGCAACGCTGCGCCTATTTGGCGTTGATAGTAACGCCTCGGCTTGGACGGCGGCCGACGATATTAAAGGCGCGGTTGATCTTCATCTTGAGGAAGGCGGGATGGCTAAAACCGAACGTGACCAAATTTACGGGGTTCTCGAAATAGGGGAACTTGACCTTGAAGATGTTATGACCCACCGAAAAAACATGGTGATGATCGATGCCGACATTGAATCCGAACTAATTGTCAAAGAAATGCTAAATTCCGGTCATAGCCGCGTACCTCTCTATCAAGACGATATTGATAATGTTGTCGGGGTTCTTCATGCCAAAGATATGCTTAGAGCTATTTCCAAAACTGGAGGTGACTTTTCTCAGGTCAATGCCAAAAAAATTGCACGTGATGCTTGGTTCGTCCCTGAAACAACATCTGTCGTGAAACAACTCCGAGCCTTTCAACAAAAACGGGAGCATTTTGCCTTAGTGGTGGATGAATATGGAGCCTTGATGGGAGTCCTGACCTTGGAAGATATTTTAGAAGAAATTGTCGGTGACATTCAGGATGAGTATGATGAAGTTGTCCAAGGTGTAGCACGGCAAAAAACTGGCGGAGCTATCATTCAAGGTGATATTGCCGTGAGGGATGTCAACCGCGCTATGGATTGGAAACTGCCTGATGACGAGGCGGTCACCATTGCGGGGCTCGTTATTCATGAGAGCCAAGCCATACCAGATGTGGGACAAACATTTGCCTATTATGGCTATCGGTTTGAGATATTAGAACGCGAACGTAATCAGATAAGGTCTTTAAAAGTCACTAAAACCTTTGAACCTGACCAGAGAGGAGAAAATTAAAGGGACGAAAATTAGCTCTCACGCGCATCCAGCGAAAACGCGTGTATCTGCTTCATTTCATCAGCTAGGACATCAAGCACCGCCCGATGCTTGGCCAATCGACTTAATCCGATAAATTTTTCACTAATAATCACTACTTGAAAATGGCTCTCCGCGCTTCCGCCTTCTTGGGCATGGGCCTTAGCTCCGGCGTGATGAGCATGTTTATGGCTCTCATCAATGACCTCTAGGTGTGACGGATTGAAACTTTGTTTCAATTTTTCCTTGATTGCTGACGCAATAATGCCCATTTTGTGCAGTCCTTAATTATCCACTCTAACGTATATAGGTATCATGGCGAAAGATTACGAATATAAACTCAAAGGAATCGACATTCGTGTCAATAAAGGAAAGAAAAAAGTCGACCCTAACGAACAAGAATGCGATTGGTCCGGCTGTGTTACGATGGGCGGCTGTAAAGCACCGAAAAGCCCTGATCGTCTTCGCGAATATTATAATTTTTGTACAATACATGCCCGCGAATATAATAAGAACTGGAATTTCTTCTCAGGCATGTCCGATGAAGATATCTCTGAATGGCAAGTCGGCGCTCGGCATGGTCACCGCCCCACATGGGATGTTAAAAAGAATACAGCCGAACGAGCAAAGGGTCAAAAGAAACGCAAAGCAGGCTCCACGGCGGCTACAGCAGAAGGCTATAACATATTCGGTGAAGGCAATATTGCCGATCAAGCCGAAGCCCCGCGCCGCCGTAGCCTGTCTAAAATGCAGCTCAAAGCGCTTAATGATATGGGTCTTGACGATACAGCAACCAAAAATGATGTGCGCAAACGCTATACCCAGCTCGTTAAACAGCTCCATCCTGATACTAATCAGGGCAAACGTAATACCGAAGAAAGCTTCCAACGTGTTGTCAGCGCGATGAAAGTGCTTAAAACAACAAATCTAGGCTAATATAAACCGGATTAAATTTAACAAGCATATTCCCTTTTTATGGACCGCGACATGAGTGACCAATTCCCTATATTTGCGCCGGACACAACTGTCTCGGCCCGCAAGACATTTAATGTCGATTTTGACATGGAGGTGCCCGCCTTTAGCAAGTCCAGCGAATTTGTACCCGCCGTCGATGAGGCTTACCTTTTTGATAGCCCAACAACGCAGGCTATTCTGGCAGGCTTTGCTTTTAATCGCCGTGTGATGATCCAAGGCTATCACGGCACAGGTAAATCCACCCATATTGAACAAGTCGCCGCGCGTCTGAATTGGCCTATGGTACGGATTAATCTCGACTCACATGTGTCCCGGATTGATCTCGTCGGCAAAGACGCGATTGTCCTGAAAGACGGTAAGCAAATCACAGAGTTCCGTGAAGGACTACTGCCATGGGCGCTACAAAACCCTGTCGCCCTGACCTTTGATGAATATGATGCTGGCCGCCCCGATGTGATGTTCGTGATTCAGCGCGTACTTGAGGCGCAAGGCCGCCTCACATTGCTCGACCAGAATAAAGTCATCACGCCGCATAATGCGTTCCGTCTCTTCTCGACAACGAATACGGTTGGCCTCGGCGATACGTCAGGGCTTTATCATGGCACGCAACAGATCAACCAAGGTCAGATGGACCGCTGGTCTATCGTCTGCCAGCTCAATTACCTCCCCCATGCCAGTGAGGAAGCCATCGTCCTCGCGAAGTCCCCGACTTATGACAGTGCTGAGGGCAAAGATATTCTCGCCTCTATGGTGCGCGTGGCCGATATGACGCGAAATGCCTTTATTGCAGGGGATATTTCAACGGTGATGAGCCCGCGTACCGTGATGAACTGGGCCGAAAATGCGCGGATATTTAACGGCGACCTTGCCCAAGCCTTCCGCCTGACATTCTTGAATAAATGTGACGAGCTAGAGCGCCCAATTATAAGCGAATTTTATCAACGTGCCTTTGGGAAAGATTTACCGGAGTCAGCTACGGCTATAATGGTGGCTTAATCATTACATCTCTTGACTGATCACGATTACCTTAGCCAATTAGCCACGTCGCTCAAGGGAAGGGTTGCATCCACCCCTGAGGAAGCTAGATTAAAAACTATGAATAAATCTCCAGCAGATGAATTTAAACGCTGCCTTGGCGCAGCGACGAAGGCAATTTCGGGTGAACCGGAGATGGAAGTGTCCTTTGGCGGGGATGTGGCCGGAATTGTGCGCGATCAAGTGATGCTCCCAAGCTTACCGCCCAAGCCTAACCCTGAACAGATTGCCAAGGCGCGAGGCGAAGCTGATGGATTGGCTCTTCGCATTGCTTTGCACGACAAATTCACACACGCCAAGAACCAGCCCAGCACAGGCCCTGCCCGCGCGGTCTTCGAAGCCATGGAGCAAGCCCGCGTCGAAGCTTTAGGCAGCCAACATCTGGCGGGTCTTGGTGACAATCTGGACGCCGCACTGAGCGCGCGAGCAAAGCGCAAGGGCTTTCATAATGCCGATCTGCCAAAAGATGATAATAGCTTTGCCGAAGCGGTCGGACTTTACGCGCGCGAAATCCTAACAGGCCGCGCTTTGCCCGCTAGCTGTGACGGGATTATGAAAGCGTGGCGGATGGAAATCGAGGCCAAGGCGGCTCCGCGTATGAAAGGGCTTAAAGACCTGCTCTCAAACC
>CAZNWH010000012.1:27269-32390 GCA_964576765.1 uncultured Hellea sp. | reverse complement strand
CAACAGTATTGGGCGTTTATCGCCTCTGGCCAGAGGCTGTTTTGAGGCGAGTTTAAGACACTCAAAACAGTAGATTTATCTCCAAATCGGTCATCAGCATCAGTCGAAAATTATATTCTTCTTCTGCTGTCTAACGGCAGCAAAAGTCTAACTCGTTCGTAGTCTTCTATATTTAGGTGATTTGTAATTTAGATATCAGTCTTTATGCTCGGCACATTGACCAATAATTTCAATGACAGTCTGCTGTTCCTGAAAACCTTTTGCCTTAGCCAAAGTTCCAAGGCTTTTAAGGGCCGGCCCCGCATCAAACGGCTCTGCATGCCCACAGGTCTGGCACAGAAGGAGCGCCATGTGTTCGTCTTCTTCGTTCGCTGTCTTCGCCATATATTTTGAGATAGATTCAACTTTTCTCGCAAGCCCCATTTCTATAAGCCAATCAAGAGCTCGGTAAACGGTTGGGGGTTTTGATGAGCCAATGCCGTCGAGCATATCAAGGATATCATAGGCACCAAGGGGCGTATCGGTTTTCAAAAGGCATTTATAAATGTGACGCCGGATCGGCGTAAGACGTGAATTATGCGCTGCAACCGCTCGTTCGGCATATTCAAGATGCGTTTCCAAATTATGATCTTGTGATTCAGCAAGATTAGTCATTGGCCCGCTCCTCCATACATCTCTTCAATAAATTTGGATAGTTCAAGCTTCGCCTTGTCTGCATCAAAAGGTTGATCCTGAAATAGTCTAGGGTAATGCCAATTTCGCAATTCGGTGTGGAATTCACGCACACGCTTCTCATAGTCCATTGCGGCTTTCATGTCGGTTTTTGCTAGATGTTCCAGACTGCGCTGCATGGCCGTCGCGGGGGATATGACGCTGGACCACATAGCAAAATGATCTCGTTTCCGGCGGCCTTCACGGTAGGCTAGGCTTAAGGGTTCAACGGTCTGATCTCCGACTTGCTGAAAGGCATAATACCATTTCCATTCAAAACCGTCGTCGGGATCCCAAGCCGTATAGTTTACCCAGACTGGGTGACGGGCCATAAAGGGATCATATGTCGCCTCTCTAGGGAGATCCCACGCATCATTAACCGCCTCGCGCTGTGTTAGAATAATTTCGCCCCCATCAGGCAAGGGAACAGCGCGCTCTATAGCCTGTGTTAATGTGGCCGGGATAATCGCCCCTATCAGCAGCCAAATCCCGAGCATGACCGTCAGATTATAAGCCCCTGCGCGGGTGGCTGGCGTCAAAATTAATGTCAGCCATGTCCAAAATATTAGATAGACACTTAGCGCCAATATACAGAGCAAAAAGGTTACGATAGACGTCCCTGATAGCAACCCGCCGATAATCAAAGGTAGACTTAGCGCAACAGCAAGACATCCAATCCGCAAGGCCGCTCGCATCCGCCAAAGGGTTTTAGAGTTCGCAGCACTGGCCTCAATCAGCCGTAAACGTCCAGCTGCCTGTTCGCCGGAACGCAGATCAAATAAAAGTAAAATGACGAGCAGAGGAGCAAGGAGCGTCGCAACAAAAGCAAAATCAAAACGGCCAATCAAAGCAAAGTCAGGATTGTTAGAATCCGTTTCATAGATTTGCCCTTCCAAAGCCAATATGCGGATACGGTGTTTCCACGGGCTGACATCACGTTGGCCTATGGCAGCAAATGCAAAATCGGAGGGCGCGTCAGAGGTCAAATAAAAGGTGTAATAAGCCGCCGAGCCCCAATCGGATTGATTGTCCAAAGCGACCTCGCGTTCAACCTTATCAAACTTATGAAGCTCGGCTAATTCACTTCGCTGCTGGCTAATCTCGTTCATACCTAAGGTAATTGCTGTCAGAGAAAACACGAATGCCAAGGCGATCCATACCCAGACGGCCTTGTCGCGAAACATAAATCTAAATTCGCGCATCATGGCGATAGCCTCCGCGAGGCGAAAAGGCCAAACCCTAACAGACCTATCAACCATATACTAAGCGGAAAAAATCTGTTTAAGGCCCGTGAAAGGCGCTGCTTAGGAGGATCGGGCAAAAACCTAAAATCTTGTAGCACTTGCCAGTTTTGCGCATCAACGCGCGCGCGGCGCCAGCCCTCCTCGCCCTTATTACGATTTATATCATCTGCGTAAGACAGCTTCTCAATATGGGCCTTGTTCAATCCCTGAACGAATTCGAACCGGAGCTCTTCCGCTTCTCGCAAGAAACGGTGATGTGTATTTAAATCTGTACCTGCGAGATTACGCGATGCCCCACTAATCGCGAGATAGGGCGAAAGCCAGCCATAGGCCGATAAATGCGCGGCCTGCGCCTGCTCGCGCTGCATACGTTTTTCCGCAAATTTATTCAGTGTTTCGGCCTGATGAGCTTCATTTTTCTCAGATACAACGCCTCGAAAATTCACTGGCAGTTCTTCAATTGTCTCGACATTATATTGCGCCAGTAGCTCGGCCTTAAGTTTGGCAAAAGCTGGATCCGCCGCATTGTGACTATCTCCCAACTTACGCAAATCATCATTCATGCGCATATCTGTGATAATCTTACCTTGGGTCGGCAGAGCCGCACTGGCCGATGTCACGCCTAAATCATTATGCAACAACACTTTAGGGTGGGATGTTCTGATAAATGAATATTCCGATAAAGGCATTTTCTTAATTTTCGTAAAATTACACGAACAAAATTGCTCTGAGTCTCCAAAATCATAGACGTGCTTTATGAATGTCTTTAGACAAAGAACGAATCGAGAGGCGACATGGCATCAGATGAATTTATTCAACACCTATGGGAAATGGGTCCGGCTTTTACGGAAGCAACGCCGCATTCAAAAAAACTCGGCATAAAATTCGTCGCCGTTGACAAAGGCCGCGCTACAATGAGCCTGCCTTACAACCCCGATCTTATCGGCGATCCTGATACCCGTGTGCTCCATGGCGGCGCGGTGACAACGCTTTTGGATCAAGCTTGCGGATTAGCGGCCATTGCCGGATTCGATACCCCCGGAGCCTGTGCAACTCTGAACTTATCCATTGATTATATGCGTGCAGCCAAGCCGGGTGAAACAATTATTGCCCAAGCCCATTGCTACAAAGCCACTAAGCATGTGGCGTTCCTGCGCGCTGTGGCCCATGACGGGGATGAAACCGATCCTGTTGCAACGGCTCAAGCCACATTTATGGCGACCGGTTCAGGGTCAATGGGCATGAAGAAAGCTAAATCTAAAACGACATCAAAGTCTAAAAAAGACGCGTCTTAGTCATGATAAATTCAACCAATATCGAGCAAGCCCTAAGTCGTATTCCCTATGCTAAAACACTGGGCGTTAAACCTATAGTCATCGGCGATGAATTTACATTGATGATGCCTTATATTGAAAGCAATATCGGCAATCCCGTCCTACCTGCTCTGCATGGTGGCGCCATTAGTGGATTGATGGAAATTGCCGCTATTGCGCAGCTCTTTATATCAACTGATGGCAAAGACCTCGCTAAACCCATCGGCGTTAATGTCGATTATCTACGCAAAGGAAACCCCAAAGACACTTATGCTCGCGCGCTTATTTTCAAACAAGGCTCACGTGTCGCCAATGTTAGGGTAAGAGCTTGGCAAGAGGATTATGATAAGCCTATCGCCGCAATGCACGGACATTATTTGACGGCTAAGGCCGAGTAATGAGCCTGTCTAGCGGGATGCCCCTAACCCGCAAGAGCGTATTCGCCCAAAGCTGGCCGATTATGCTGGCCAATGCCGCAGCCCCGGTTGTCGGATTGGTCGATACATTTGTAATCGGACAATATAGCACAACGGCCGCGCTAGCAGGCATTGGATTAGGCGCGGTGATTTATGCGATTGCCTATTGGGGTTTTAGCTTTCTACGCATGAGTACGGCCGGTCTAACCGCGCAATCTGACGGAGCAAATGACCAAGGCGCTGTCCAGGCTCATCTCTTTAGAGCTGTGCCGTTAGGGCTTCTTATCGGGAGTCTTATATTTATATTCCAAGTGCTGCTTTTGGCTGGCGCGTTTAAAATATTTACAGCCGACCCCACAATAGAAAACTCTGCGCACATCTATATCCAAGCCAGATTATGGGGTTTGCCAGCAACCTTAGCCTCTGTAGCCTTGATGGGCTGGTTTGTCGGCATTAGCCGCTCTCAATTAGCCCTTAAAATGCAAATCGTCCTCAATCTGATCAATGTGATCTTATCTCCGCTTTTTGTCATCAGTTTCGGCCTAGGCTTATGGGGGGTTGGCATAGCCTCGGCTATCGCGGAATGGTGCGGCCTTGGTGCAGGTTTATGGCTTGTCTTTCGCGAGATTAAAAAACGCGGTGGATTTCAAGGACTATCTTTAACCAAGACAAACCTACTTGACTCCAACGCCCTGAAAAAACTGGGTATCACGAATAGCAATATTTTCATTCGCACTATGGCACTGACCGTGGGCTTTAGTTTTTTTGGAAATGCAGCGGCTACGCAAGGCGTTATATTCTTGGCGGGTTACCATATTTTGATGCAGTTCATTACCATGGTCGCTCTAGTATTGGATGCCTTTGCACATACGGCAGAGGCCGTAACAGGGGCTGCCTATGGCGCTAAAGATCGTGAGAGATTTGACAAGGCTGTACGCCTGACCACAGAGTTTTCATGTGTCTTTGCAGTTTTAATTTGCGTGGCCATATTTCTGCTAGGGCCATATTTCATCAACCTACTCACGAAAGACCCAGACGTCATTGCCAGCGCGCGAACCTATCTGCCCTATTGCGCCCTTGCCTCCGTCATTGGATTTGCCGCCTGGCAAATGGACGGCATTTTTATTGGTACAACTAAAACCCGCGAAATGCGCAATGCTGGCATTGCCGCCGTTGTGATATATCTGGGAATTCACCATCTCATCACGCCTACTCTGGGCGGACACGGTATCTGGATTGCCTTTCTCTGCTACTACGTTGCAAGAGCTTTAACATTAGCAGTCTATTATCCGAGCATTCGCAATGGGTTATTGTAAAAAGCTGGTTTACCGGAATACTCAAAGGAATCTTAAGCCTGCCATATTCAATGTCCGGTTAGATTACCTTCAATTTCATTCAGCTTTTGTTCAATAATTGTTGTGAATATAGTTCAACATT
>CAZNWH010000012.1:18109-27169 GCA_964576765.1 uncultured Hellea sp. | reverse complement strand
TTCATTCAGCTTTTGTTCAATAATTGTTGTGAATATAGTTCAACATTAATTCAAGGATGACTCCCATGCGCCTTAATACTTCGACTATTCTCATTTCATGTTTAACTGTTACACTCGCCTCTTGCGCTTCGGTGCCTAGCCAAAATCAACTGATGGCAGGCATTGATGCGTCCAAAATTTCTCCTACAGGTGCAAGCAAGCTTGCCGCAACTGATCAGACTTGCGTCAATTTTTATAACAATGTCACCAATTTCCAAAAACAAGCCCAGAAAGCCAAAGGCGGACAAAATTTCTTAGCCTCTCTGGGACTTAACGTTATAACGGCCGTGGCTACACAAGGCCTTGTCCCTGCCGGGATAGGCAGTACGGCCGGCCGTGTCGCCGCCTATTCAGCCGCAAGTTCGGTAACATCTCAGGGAAGCAGAATTGCTCTCAGACAGCTTAACTCCTCAAACCGAGCTGATGCTAAAATTATCGAAGCCGCCTCTCAAATTGGATGCCCGGTCTCTATAAGTCCTTAAACTGACCTGCTTCAAATCAGGCAGTCCCAACAGCCTCTGAAATTGATGTAAACCCGTCCGCTTTGAGGAAGGTTTTCAATTCCTGATTTATTTGCATCACTAAATCTGGTCCATGAAACACCAGGGCGGAGTAGAGCTGCACAGCTTTGGCCCCAGCGCGAATTTTGGCATAAGCCTGCGCGCCATTACTAATGCCACCTACACCAATTAAATCTATCTTGCCCGCCGCCGCCGCGTAAAACTCTTTTAATATGTCAGTCGAAGAATGAAACAACGGCGCCCCGCTAAGGCCTCCGCCCTCACCCTTATGGGCGCTCCTTAAACTCTCGGGACGCGCAATTGTTGTATTTGACACGATTATGGCATTTATGCCGTAAAGACGGGCTTGTTCAACAATGCGTTCAACTTGATTATAATTCAGATCAGGCGCGACTTTAAGAAACATCGGAAAGCTGGGCTTATCTCCCATAAGTTCAGCGCGCGCTTCTGCTATACGCCCTAACAATTCATCCATTTCGTCCGAGCTTTGCAGATCTCGTAAACCAGGTGTGTTAGGAGAACTTATATTAATCGTGAAATAATCTGACAGGCCCCATAATGATGACAGTCCTTTGACATAATCTCCGATACGGTCACCGCTATCTTTATTCGCGCCAAGATTAGCCCCGACAAGCCCCCCTTTTCCTTGGCGCTTTTCTAACCGCGATTTAAAAATATCAAGCCCACTATTATTAAATCCCATGCGATTAATGACAGCCTTGTCCTCAGTTAAACGAAAAAGGCGCGGTTTCGGATTACCGATTTGAGGGCGCGGAGTTACTGTTCCGCATTCCACAAACCCAAAACCAGCCGTTAGCATAGCATCAGGTACTTCGCAGTCTTTATCAAATCCAGCTGCAAGACCTACCGGATTAGGCAACTTTAACCCGCCAACTTCCGTCTTAAGCTCAGATATATCCGTTCTTGGTGCGACTGGTCCAAGACCTGCCTTCAAAGCTTTGATCGTTGTTTTATGAGCTGGTTCCGCAGGTAAAGCTCGTAGCGCCGCCGTTCCAACTTTATAGAGAAAACTCATAATTAATCCGTCAATATACTATAGACCGCATAGCGCCCTTGTTCATTTGGCGACAAGTCCCAATGGCGCGACACGTTATCAATCAAAAGCTGATCATATAGATGCGGAAACTCCGCGCCGCCGCGAGAGACTTCATATTTCAAAGCTTGACCTAAACCAGAAACATTCACTTCAGCAATTATAATCATATCCCCTTGCATATAATGCTTATCAAGTGTGCCTTGTAATTGGGCACTCGTTGACAAATGTATAAAACCATCGCGCCGATCATCTGTGCTTCCCAGAAAAATGCCCGTTTCCTGAAAACTTTTCCATTCGGGTTGTCGCAAAATTTTGTAAATTAGACTCGGCTTCACAACATCTCCAATTAAATCCAGCACAACAATAAAGCAGATTCGAAATATTCCCGCACAAAAAATGCACTCCCTATTCCTACCCGTCGCATCTTTATGCAAAGCGCTCGCTGTCACAAGGCTTTCAGGCCACATAAACGGCAAATCTACGAATTGGAGGGATTACATATGCCAAAATGGGCAAAAATTATACTAGGCGCAAGCGTGTTATCGCTCGCAGCGCCTTATGCTGCGTTTGCAGCTGAGGAGGCTATGGTTGCAGCGCCTGACCTCGCAACACAAAATATTTTCAACACACTTGCTTTTCTTATGGGCGGTTTCTTGGTGATGTGGATGGCGGCTGGTTTTGCCATGCTCGAAGCCGGATTTGTCCGTACAAAAAATGTATCCATGCAGTGCCTAAAGAACATTATGCTCTACTCAGTTGCAGGCATCATGTTCTATATTGTCGGATATAATATGATCTATGGCGGCACCTCACCTTATTTTGGCGGCTTCCACGCCCCCTATGGCAGTGTATTAGAACCTACTGTCGCAACCATATCCGGCTTGGCTGATGAAGGATTTAACTACTCAGAATATTCTGACTGGTTTTTCCAAATGGTATTCTGCGCAACAACCGCATCAATTGTCTCTGGAACGGTTGCTGAACGCATCAAGTTCTGGCCATTTGTAATCTTTACCTGTTTCTTGACAGCGATCATTTATCCTATTGTAGCATCATGGGAATGGGGTGGCGGTTTCTTGGATGCCATGGGTTTCTCTGACTTTGCTGGATCAACGCTCGTTCATTCAACAGGTGGTTGGGCCGCTCTTGTAGGCGCTATCATTCTTGGTGCTCGTAAAGGTAAATATGGCCCTGATGGCCGCGTCAACCCTATGCCAGGTTCATCTATGCCGCTCGCCACATTAGGTGTCTTTATTCTATGGCTTGGTTGGTTTGGCTTTAACGGCGCATCACAACTTGCCATGGGAACGATTTCAGATGCTGACTCGATCGCTAAAATATTTGTAAACACGAATATGGCCGCTGCCGCAGGTGTTGTAATTGCTGTCATCTATATGCAACTGCGTTACGGTAAAATTGATGTCACAATGGCACTTAATGGTGCGCTTGCGGGATTGGTTGCAATTACAGCGGAACCACTAACTCCATCCGTTCCAGCTGCTATGCTTGTTGGCGCTCTTGGCTCACTGCTAGCAATGTTAACAGTACCACTTCTTGATAAGTTTAAGATTGATGATGTTGTCGGCGCGATACCTGTTCATTTGGTGGCTGGTATATTCGGTACTCTCGCCGTCGCGTTCACAAATCCAGACGTTAGCTTCATGCCACAATTGATCGGCGTAATTGCTACCGCTGTCTTTGTTTCGGTTATCTCAGCTATCATTTGGTTCGCGATGAAAGCCACTATTGGCATCCGCGTCTCAGAAGAAGTTGAACTGGATGGTCTTGATGCCCATGAAATCGGCGTAGCGGCCTATCCAGAATTTGTTCAGGCTTAATCTGACCCTTAGAAAATTCCCACCACGCCTCAAATAGGGGCGTAGTTTCTCCCCCGGCCTGCACATAGACTGTGCAGAGTCGGGCTTTTTGCGTTTAATTTTTGGGCGCGGTGCGTAATCCACCTACTAAGCACAAAGCTTGACTCCATCGCCTTAAAATCAGGCGCTATCTGCGAGAGATAAAATAATCTGAGTGGAAAGACCATCATGACAAAAATTATTAAAGCAGGCATAGGAAGTTTGGCAGCTTTAGCCGTACCCTCCATTGCCTATGCCGAAGACGCTATAAATTCAGGCGATACGGCTTGGATTTTAACCGCCACCGCTTTGGTGCTTTTTATGTCTTTGCCTGGATTAGCCCTATTTTACGGCGGGCTTGTTCGCGCGAAGAATTATGTTTCAGTCTTAATGAAGGTCTATGCTATTGCAGCCCTTGCTTCAATCGTTTGGGTCGTGGCCGGATATTCAATCGCCTTTGGCGGAGCCAATGGCTGGTGGGGGGGGTTGGATAATCTCTTCCTTAAAAACCTTGGACGAGACGCTATCAGCGGTACAATCCCCGAATCAGTTTTCTTGGCCTTTCAGATGACATTTGCAGTTATTACACCTGCGCTTATCGTTGGCGCCTTTGTTGAACGTGTGAAATTTTTCCCTGTTCTGATCTTCTCGGCCCTTTGGCTCCTCTTCGTCTATGCGCCTGTAACACATTGGATATGGGGTGGCGGTTGGTTGTCACAGCTTAATGATGGTGTTGTCGACTTTGCCGGCGGCCTTGTCGTTCACGCGACGGCTGGCATTTCTGCTCTTATTTATGTCATGATGCTCGGTAAGCGTAAGGGCTTCCCCAATGATCTGGCGGTTCCGCATCGTCCAGCCATCGTTATGATTGGCGCGTCTATGCTTTGGGTCGGCTGGTTTGGCTTTAATGGCGGCTCCCAGCTCGCTGCTGATGGCGGCGCTGGTATGGCACTTCTTGTAACCCACATTTCCGCAGCCGTTGCGACGCTTGTTTGGATAGTCTTTGAATCAATGGGCGGACGTAAACCAACATTAGTGGGCGCGGCCACAGGTACGATTGCAGGTCTTGCAACTGTGACGCCCGCGGCTGGAGTGCTTGGTCCTGGCGGAGCCCTTTTAATTGGCCTTGCCGGCGGTATTGGCTGTTATCTCGCTGTGAATTTAATTCGCGTTAAATTGAAAATCGACGACAGTCTGGATGTCTTCGCCGTTCATGGTGTTGGCGGTATGCTTGGCATCTTATTATTACCCTTCTTATCCAGCCCCGCTTTAGGCGGAACAGGCGATGGTGATTTCTTGACACAACTCATTGGTACTGCTGCTGTTGTGGCATGGTCAGCCATCGTTAGCCTCGTCATCTTAAGCTTCCTTAAGTTTACTACGGGACTCCGCGTGAATGAAGAGCAGGAAATTGAAGGCTTAGATACAAGCCTTCATGGCGAATCCGCTTATAATTAACTCTACTCCAAAGACCTTTCAAAACCTGCGCCTTAAAAATCGCAGGTTTTTATTTGACTCAGTAGGAATATTTACCTACATGTGATTTTATGTTCTCTCATCAGGATATCTGGGGCGCGCTTGACCGCTTAGCAAAATATTTTTCAACATCGCCGTCAGGGCTGGCTAAACAAGCCGGACTAGATCCAACAACATTTAATAAATCCAAACGTATAAGTAATAGCGGTAAAAATCGTTGGCCTTCAACGGAAAGCCTATCCAAGGTTCTGGCTGTTGTCGGAATGAGTTTTGAAGATTTTGCCCGCTTTGCCGATGGCATGCCCGGCCATGGCCCTTCCATACCGGTTATTGGTCTGGCGCAAGCTGGCGATGATGGTTTTTTTGATGATGCAGGCTTTCCCGTAGGCGGCTCTTGGGATGATGTGCGGGTTCCGGGCGTTGAAGATGAAAATGTATATGCGTTACAAATAGCCGGGGATAGTATGGCGCCTGTCCTGCGAGCCGGTGATAAAATTCTGGTTGCTCCGAATCAAACTGTGCGCCGCGGAGACCGTGTTGTTGTTAAGACAATAGACGGTGAAGTCATGGCGAAAGAACTACATAAACAAACAGCGCATAAGGTTGAACTTATCTCACTTAACCCGGATTATGATGACCGTATTTTGTCTAAAAAGAACGTGCAATGGATGGCCCGTATTGTTTGGGTCTCACAGTAATTTATCGATCATTTTTACTTGCCGTCTAAAAATTTCGCGGCCAACTTTTTAACCCGTTTACTATCGTTATAATTTCTCAAAACCTCATTTGCCCGTATCTGGATTTTACGCTCCAAGTCATTTACCGGCCTCGCTTCTGAAACAGCTGCCAAGACAGGTTTCATAAACGAGCTATAATGGGCTGCATCCAAGACAAGAAGAGACATAGCAAAATTTGTTTCGATTAAAATATCTCCCGGTTCTTTTTGGCGCGCAAGAGTGTAAAGGCGCTGCCCTTCTGAAAGGGAAGCCCCAAACCATTTCTCGCCATTTTTTAGGCCTGCTTTACGGACAACCCCTAAATGCCAAGCTCCTTCTAAGGCCAAGCCTTTGGGATCCTCTGGATAGTCTGTTCTAAACCTTTGAATTTTTTCAAAGGTTTTTGACGGTAATTTTTTCCGCCACGCCGTTATATCGCCGCTGGTGCGTGTTACAAAACCATCCGTTAAGGCATATTGAAGCTTAGCTGCATAAAGGTCAGGATTAAGGGCTAACGCTTTTTCTGATAAGGCTCGCGCATCTTTGGAACGTCGGTTAAGTTTATCGACCTCTCCCAGTAATATCTGCGCAGCGAGACTCTCGGCAGCCAACGCATAGCCTTCAGCAGTTTGTAAATTCACACCCAGGACTTGTGCCTCAATATATTCGCCTGAATTAATTAGCTCTCGTATATCGGCAGAATTTGCCCATGCTGAGCTACTAAAAATCCAAATCAAAATGACAAGAACAGATTTTAACATGCCCTTCCCTACCAGAACTAGTCAAAAATAAGAATAAAATAGCAGTCACAATTCTTTTATACCCCTAATGTGACAAGAATTAGGGTTTTATTAAGGTCGCAAAAATATACTTATAATTGCAGTCATGCAAATAACGCCCCTTCATTTGTGTGACTACAGACTAAAACGCCCTTAATATAAGGGCGTTTTTTTTGAGTATCTAGCTCAGTTTTCCAGCCAAGGCATTTTCAATCAATCCTGCCGTTTCATCTGGGCCGAATATAGCTACAAAAGAGCCGAACCGAGGACCTTGGCTTTGACCGAGGCAAACCTCATAAATCGCTTTGAACCAATTTCGCAGATTCTCAAATTCATGTTCCTTACCGACTGAGAAGATCAAGGTTTGCAGCGCCTCGCCATCAGTTTTATCAGCCTCAGTTACGATCTTAAGACGTCCCGCTAAATCTGTTAGCGCTGCGCGTTCTTGGTTTGTCGGCACTCTATAAGATTTATTTGGTTTAACAAAATCCTGATAATAGCGCACCGCAAAATCTGCCAATTTATCCAAGGCTGGATTATTCTTGGGGGTAGCCTCAGGCGCATAGCGCTCAATAAAGCCCCAAAGAATATCGCGATCCGAGGCATTGGCCGCGCTGACGAGATTGAGCAAAAGCGCAAAACTAACCGGCGGGATGGCCGTTGGCGGCTCTCCATTATGAATATGCCAGACGGGATTATTTGACTTTCCTTTTTCATCTTGATCCGGATAGGCCGCCAAATGCTGAAAATACTCATCGACATTTTTCGGAATGACATCAAAGTAAAGCTTCTTAGCCGTACGCGGCTTTTGGAAGTTAAAGAGAGAGAGGCTTTCAGGTGGCGCATAGGACAACCACTGCTCTACTGAAATCCCATTGCCTTTGGATTTAGAAATTTTTTCTCCCTTTTCGTCGAGAAATAATTCATAAACATATTGCACGGGCTGGTTCCCGCCTAAAATTTTACAAATCCTCGAATAAATAGGGGCATTATCCTGATGATCTTTGCCAAACATTTCAAAATCGACGCCTAACGCAGCCCAGCGCATTCCAAAATCAGGCTTCCATTGGAGCTTTACCTTACCACCCGTGACAGGCAGCGTAATCTGCTTTCCCTCCTCATCATCAAATGTAATGGTTCCTGCTTTCGCATCCGTCGATTTCATAGGGACATAAAGCACACGGCCAGATGTCGGCGAAATAGGCAAAAACGGTGAGTATGTTGCCCGACGTTCTTCTCCTAAAGTCGGGAGCATCACCGCCATAATGTCATCAAATTTTTCTAAAGCCCGCAATAAAAATTCATCATATGCACCAGAGCGATACAACTCTGTCGCTGATAAAAATTCATAGTCAAACCCAAAACCATCCAAGAAAGCACGCAAGCGAGAATTCATATGCGCACCGTAACTTTCATGGGTTCCAAAAGGATCAGGCACATCCGTAAGAGGACGTTGTAGATAGGGTTCTAACTCAGCCGGATTAGGAACTGTCGGCGGAATTTTGCGCATGCCGTCCATATCATCGGAAACGCAAATCAATTTGGTCGGAATTTTACCCTCTGTCAGGGCGATAAAAGCGTTACGCACCATCGTCGTCCGAACAACCTCTCCAAAAGTGCCTATATGTGGCAATCCGGATGGCCCATAACCTGTTTCAAATATCACTGGTTTATCGCCGCGCTCAATACCGCGTTTTTTTTCTATATCCAGACGCTTGAGAATTTGCCGAGCCTGTTCAAAAGGCCAAGCTTTCGCGCTCATATAATCATCGATAGACATGTGTTCATTTCCAGTAGAGTCAATGGGCAGGCGTTAAGCCTTTGCACTGATAAGGTCAACCGACATGCTCTCAGGAATGCGCTCGCGCATAAAAAAGCCGCCTCAAACATGTGTTCAAGGCGGCTAATAATTTAGATTTGGATGCGTTTATGCGAAAAGATCATCTACTGAGATAAATTCAAACGGCGCAGTTTGAGCCCCGCCAACACCAGGTTCAACGCCAGTAAAGACAAGTCCTTCGATATCGTTAAGCGTATCTGTTCCCCAAATCGGGTGATCAACCGTGACTGATCCGTCGCCATTTTGCGTAATAGTGTACTCGGCGCGAGCTCCATCATAATTGATTTGGTCAAATCCATCTGTCCCCAAGAAGACATCATCGCCTGTACCGCCATAAAAGCCCTGTAAGCCATCTACACCAGGAATAACGTCATCGCCATTGGTGCCGTTGATAACATTGTCATTATCAACACGGAAACGAGGCAATCCGTTTGTTGAAGCAATCGCCTCATCAATCGAGAACACTTCACCTGAGCGCTGTGACAATATTTGCTCAATACCAATTAAGGTGTTCTCGCCCCATGTCGGATGAGTCATAGTGATAGATCCGTCAGCATTGGCACTATATGTCCATTCGAATATGTCGCCATCAACATTGAGCGTATCATTACCCGCTCCGCCTTGAATAAGGTCAGTTCCGCGACCTGCGAAAAATGTGTTATCTCCTCCGTCGCCTACCAACGTATCATTCACGTCATTTGAGCCAGTAATAACACCGTCAATTACAACACCTGTGTTGGGGCCAGGATCGACAGGATCGACAGGATCGACAGGAT
>CAZNWH010000012.1:0-18009 GCA_964576765.1 uncultured Hellea sp. | reverse complement strand
TCGGCATATCCGTCATAATCAACTTGGCTATATGCGTTTGCCTCGCCAATAAGCCTATCATTACCTTTGCCGCCATAGAGACCATTTAAGTCTGATGTATCAACAAGTCTATCATTTCCATCGGTACCGACTAAGATACCACTGTCATCAACAAAGATACCTTCCGGAGCTGGGTCAACAGTAATAGGTGCATTAGGTGTCTGAGCAATAGCGTCCTCAATAGAGTACCATGATTGGTCCGCATCGGACCAAATGCCATCAATATGAATAAGCGTATCCGTGCCAATAGTCGGGTGGGATACGGTTACACTTCCATCATCATTTCGAAATATCGCAAATTCAGATAAATGCGCATCATAATCAACCTGATTATACTCATTCCTGCTTCCGCGATGTACATCATCGCCATTACTAAACAAAAAAACAGCCACTACAAAACCTCCTGACAAATAATATCAGGAAAGGATGAGCAATTTTTATGCCACTTTACGCTGCAAACTGTTCCTTTTTAGGTCAATTCTCTTAATTGGCGTTAAGTTGTAGTTAAAAAAATATAAATATTTAAACTTTATTAGACCTTAATGATCAATCAAATTGTCAATTTGCAAAATTTAGGTCGTTTATAGAGGATAAATCTATGTCTAACCCAAAATTCACGCTCATTCTAGTGACACTATTCAGCGCATCCAGCGCATTTTATAATGCGAATGCTCAAATTAGCAGCGACTTACCCATATTAGCTGAAAAAGCTATCGATCAAGTTGTCAGCCAAAAACGCATCAAAAGAGAGATACAACCTATACCTTATTGGGTTGATGCCACAGCCTTACGACTGCGCGATAACCCTGTAGCAGGAAAAATCGTCGGAAGCCTTGATTATGGCCAAAAAGTTATGGCCTATTCCCAATACGAGAACTGGGTTCGCGTCACAAAAGACAGCGCTAAAGAACAATGGGTCAATTCAGATTTTCTTTCTAACTCCCGTCTGTCATGGGCCAGTTATAATCGTAATACGCCCACGCGCTCATCCGATATTATCGCGGTGCGGATTAAAGATCCAGAAAATCGCAAGACGCGCGTTTTTGGCGTCCGCCTCAAAACATCTGAAACTGGCAATGCCTTAATCACAACACGGCAAAATACAGAACAAGGGACTTTCTTTCAAAACCGCTTTATATCCTGTGAGGACCAACGTCCTATTGGTGTTCGGTTAGTCGGTGAAGGCAATAATTTTCTTGCGGCTCAAAATGATGTGCGAAATCTCAGCATAGACATATACTCTCCTGATCAAATCAACGATAAGGCCAATGATAGCCTCGAATCCGCTATCTCGACCTTCGCCTGCAAAGCTCAAGCTTTTTAATTCACTCTTTCTTAAACTCATAATACCCCCATGTCCTAAAAGGGACATGGGTTTTAATGTATCGACCTCACACCTTCACTCATGGTCTTAAAAGGACCAACATCTTCGGCATTTCAAGAAGCTCGTATGACGGATGTGGAGCGTGACACTATAAACTAAAGTCTTCCCCGGACATGCCTGTTCTCAAAACAAAAATGATATAATCACACTTACACGAGGGTTAATTAGTGAGCGTTATATCGTGCCTATCAGGCGAATAGCTCAAAAAACATACTCTTAGAGGAAACAGCTTAAAGCGCACCCATGAGACTTAGGAGTTGGAAACGTGAGACATCTTCTGTGTTTTGCGCTTGGACGAGATTAAGCTGGGCATCAAGTAATGTTTGCTCGACGGATTGCACATCCAACGATGTCGCAACCCCGGCATCTCTTTGTTGAGAGATCGCTTCATAAGCTTTTTGGGCTGCTGCTATTTGTGCCCGATTTGGTGCTTGGCTACGACGCGCTGATTGTACATTTGCCCAGAGCTGTTCAATTCGTTCGTTCAAATTATCCTGAAAAGATCGATTTTCAAGCTCAGCGCGAGATTGTGCCAACGCCGCTTGACGCACGCGGGATTTATTTTCCCCACCGGATAAAAGCGGTACACTTAAGTTCAACAATAATTCAGCAGCAGAGTTTCGTCTAATCGTATCGGACTGTCCTTCAGCGGCTCTTAATACGCCTTGTAACGCTAATCTGGGACGACCAAAAGACTTCGCCACTTCTACATTATGAAATGCCGCTTCGGCCCGTGTTTGGACGGCTCTGATTTGTGGATTGTTTTTCTGGGCAGCCTCTTTAATTTCGGCCAGACTTTCCGGTAGAGAAATCGTCTGCGCTGGGATCAAATCAGGCGCAGAGCGACCCACAAGTTTTTTATAGGTGCTTTCACTGGCCGCCAAACTCGCATAAGCCTGTTCTAACGAGACTTTTATAGAGGCTAATCTAGCATCAATAAGCGCTTGATCTGTGAGTGTGTTTTCACCAGCGGCGAGCAACGCTGCAACCGTTGTTTTCTGTGAGGTTAAGAGCGCGACGTTGCGCTCATAAATTTTGATGAGCCTGCGATCCCTGATAACATTAAAATGGGCCAGCGCTGCTTCCTGAGCAACCGATGTTTCAACAACGTCAAAATTAGCTTCCGCTTCTTGAATCCCAACTTCCGCCACTTTTTTTTGAGCCTTAATACGGCCACCCTGATATAGTGGCAGTGAGAGATCAAGATTAGCTCCGCGGCGAATCCGTAGACTTGAGTCTGTCCGGTCAACGACTGAGAAAACAGTCTCTGACGCAGACGGACCGGCAACGCCTTCCAGATTAAGTTTGAACCGCCCTTGGGCTTTGGCTTGCGTGAGCACTTCTTCCGCTTCTTGAATTTTTAAATCTTCAATCGCTAATAGCGGTGAATGTTGAACAGCCGCTCCCAAAGACTGCCGTAAGGATTGCTCGCTAGCATTAATCGTTTGCGCCATAGGCGCCGTTTCAACCCGTCCTGAGCTGATGTGAGCTTCATGATTTTGTGGTGCAGCATATCCTCGCCCAGACACATAGCTCTCCGACGCATGAGATTGCGCCTCATAACCTTCTGGCGCATAGCTTCCAGCTACATACCCTTCTGGCACTAACTCTTCAGAGACATAGCTCTGCGATACATAGGTTTGCGGCATAGCATATGTCGCCTTTGAGGTCTGCTCCTCTTGTTTAATAACTTGGTACTCACCATCTCCCAAATGATGCTCGAACCCTGCCTGGACTGAGCTTGGCGCGTTTTGATAATCTGCGTAGTAACGCTCTTGCGCATAAACGTACGGAGCTTGATCCTGGACTTCTGAGGCCCCGCGTAGAATTTGCGGCGCCCTATTATCCTGAGCATATAAAATCTGCTCCGCCCCATAGCGGCTTATATCCGGCCCATAATGCGCGCCTATATAAGGCGAGGATGATGGAAAAGAGACGCTAGCCTGATGCGAGTTTAACGGAGCCATACAAGCCGACAAGGTCAACGTCATACTTGTGCAAAGCAAAGCCTGAGCAAAAGGCGGTTTCGAGGTGTGTGTCATACTCTTAACCATCTCTCATGGTTTTTGCCAGCGTATCTTTGAGTGGGCCTAAGATATAATCCATCACAGAAATTTCGTCCGTTTGGATAAATACATCTGCGGGCATACCGGCTATTAATGATTGTCCGCGAAGCTTAAAAATTTCATCTTCCGGCACATCAACATCTACGGTAAAATAAGGAAACCCTGTAATTTGATCCGTCAAAATATCAGCTGAGATATAAGAGACAACGCCCGCCAATTCCGGCGCAGTTTTTTGATTAAGCGACGAGAAGATAACATTCGTACTTTGTCCTAAAACCACCTGATCAATATCTTGAGGTTGGATTTGTGCTTTGATGATTAACTTATCCCGTTTTGGAATAATTTTCATGATTTCTTGCCCCGGTGCGATAACCCCGCCAACTGTCGTCACCGTCATGTCATGAATTGTCCCTGAAACAGGCGCTTGAATAGTGACGTGACTATTTTTCTTTGAAACAGTTTTTAAGGCTTCTGTAAAACTGTCAGAATTGGTTTGGGCCTGGCGTAATTCAGTCAGGACTTGCTCATTGCGCACCCGTTGAACTTGATCTATATTTATCCGCGCTTCTTTAATTAAATTGCCGAGGTTAGTCCGACGAGTTTCCAACTTTGATATAGCATTGACCAACCGTGTTTTCTCGCGCTCAAGTTGGGTAACTCGAGAGCGCGGCACAAGATTTTGAGACAGTAAAGCTGAGAGCTTAGAAAACTCCCCCTCTACCAGATTTAATTCAGACCGCGTGTGTGATATTTCTGTCACAACGCCGCGATCCTCATCACTATATTGAGCAATACGCTGTGACAATTGATCCAGCTCTCCAGTCAACGCATTACGGCGTGCTCTGAATAATTGTTCTTGTCCCGACATCGCTATTCCGACACGACCATTACGGCGCTGCGCTGAAAGAGTTGATGACCAGACGATATTATTTTGTCCCGACTTTTCTGCCAGCAATCGATCTATAAGGGCTTTATTTTCATAAAAATTTGTCTGTGCCGTATCCAAATTAGCGTTAAGAATAGTGGAGTCCAATTTCAGAACCGTGCGTCCCTTTTCAACATAATCCCCTTCTTGCACCGAAATATGACTAATGATGCCGCCATCCAGATGTTGAACAACTTTAGGCTTGCCTTCAACCGCCACGGTTCCAGTTGCTATAACTGCCCCCTGAATTTTGGCGAAATAGGCCCATCCTCCAATAACGCCCGCAAGCAAAAACACACTGACGTAACTATACCCCAAATAGCGATTAAGCGATTGGTAAGACATGTTATCATTGCCGGCGATGGGAGGTGGTCGATTGCCCTTTCTGCGTCGATCTGATTTGCGCCGATCAGTTTTTTTTTGGGTTTTAGTCTTCGCTGTCTTAGGTTGATGTACCTTAGTATTTTTAGGAGGAACCGGTTTTGGCGTTGGTTGAGACTTCGCGACAATTGGCTCTTTCTTAACTGGTTTTGTTCTGACTGGCTTTGTCTTAGCAACCTTTAGTTTTTTCTTTACGGCAAGCATTGTTTTTCCTGCAGGAGTTTGAACTCCAGCTGCATGAGCTTTAACCGGCATAGGAACCGCTTGAGTTTGACCAGGTGTTGTTTGATCTGGTGTTGTTTGAGCACGAAACTCAACTGGCGGCGGGGCGCTCTTTTTAGCCTTAAATTTCAGGTTCACTTTTTTAGCTTTAGTTTTTGGTTTTTTTGCAGGTTTAGGGTGGCTCTTTTTAAGCTTAGGCAATTGAAATCTTGACCCTTTTTTTGTCTTTTTGGCTTTCTTGTCAGCTTGATCAGCCGCGCCAGTCAAACTCTCAACACCCAGTTCAGGCGTGCGCATTGGAACAAATTGACGAAGGCTCTTTGCTCCTGATTTGGCCTGTGTTTGAATTTGCGTGGCTAAAGCTGGGGATGTATTTTCAATACTCATAATTACGCCCCTTGCCTTGTTGGGTTAGCAGCTTGCTGGGCCCGTAACTTTTGTTGCTTCTTCAAAGCCTCTTGTTGAGTCCGCTTTAAGTTAGACATAACTTGTGCGTCCTGTGTCTTAGTGCCTAGCTGCAGAACTTGTTCTTTAGATCCAAATTTTTCCTGCTGTCCACCGCGTAAAACTAAGACTTTATTGACAGCGTCCATAGCCGTAGGTCTGTGCGAAATAATGATGACGGTTTTATTTTGCGAACGCATATAGCTAATAGCCGCGTTTAAAGCCTTATCCCCTTGCGTATCGAGATTGGAATTTGGTTCGTCCAAAACAATCAAGCATGGATCGCCATATAAAGCGCGCGCCAAGGCAACCCGTTGAATTTGACCGACGGAGAGCACAACACCGCCAAGGCCAAGTTTTGTATTATAACCATCAGGAAGGCTGAGAACAAAATCATGTATACCTGCAATTTGCGCCGCGCGAATAATCGCTTCTGTTGGCATGTCTTTGCGGAACCTAGAAATATTATCCCCGACACTGCCGTCAAATAATTCAACCGTTTGCGGTAGATATCCGATATGTTTGCCAAGGTCATTAGGGTCCCATTGATCAAACGTCGCCCCATCAAGTCTGACAGAGCCCATTTGTGGAATCCAGACACCGACCAATAAACGAGCCAACGATGATTTTCCTGAACCGCTATGGCCGAGAACACAGAGTCCATCACTAGGAACAAGTTCAAAATTAATGCCTTTAAGTGTGGCCTTTTTCGCCTCAGGAGGGCCGGCTGACATGTTTCTGACGCTGATCAGGCCCGTTGGAGCAGGCAGTGTTACTTTTAAATCTTCCTCCGGCACCATGTCGTAAAAATTATTTAAGTGGCGATAGGCATTCTTCGTTTGAATATAATTACGCCATTGCCCGATAATCATTTGAATAGGCGCTAAAGCTCGTCCCAAAATGATTGATCCGGCGATCATTGCGCCTGGTGTAATGATTTGCTGAACAGCTAGCGCGGCGCCCAAACCTAAAATAGCCGACTGCAAAAACATTCTAAAGGCTTTGGACATCGCTGTCGCGCCGCCTGAGATATCACTAGCTGATAGATCACTATCTTCAGCTTTATATTTAAGCCCGTCCCAACGCCGTGTCATTTCGGCCAGCATGCCCATAGAAACAACAGCTTCGGAATTGTTTTTCACTTTCTGAGAAAAATGTTGCCCCATCGCGCGCGAATCATGCGCAGTGGCTTCCCGTTTACGCGTTGTGAACTCCGCAACAATCGCGATGAACAGCACTGTAATCGCGCCAAAAATCGCAAAGATACCCAAAGTCCAATCAATCATGAAAATCACGCCAATATAGATAGGCGTCCAAGGAATATCAAAAAATGTTGTGGGCGCTGCCCCTGTTAAAAACCGTTTGATGACAGACAGACTTTGTAAGGGCTGACGGCCAATTTGTGTAGGGGTTTTAAGTCCCTGCTTGAGCCACATTTGAAATGTTTTCGTGCCTAATTTTTTTTCAACGAAATTCCCGATTCGAATTAAAAGACGCGAACGCAAAAAGTCCAAAAAACCCATAAAGCCATACATCACCACCATTAAAATGGATAAAGCGACAAGGGTAGACATGCTCTGACTGGTTATGACACGATCATAAACCTGAAGCATATAAAGCGGGCCCGTCAGCATAAGTAAATTGACAAACAAGCTCAGGACGCCAACCCCAATCCATGCTTTTCGCATAGACTTAAGAGTCATCTTCACAGGAGATTTAGCGGCCTTACCGGCTCCGATATTATTATTCGTTTTCAACATTCACACTTAGATATTTTTCTAATTATGGGACACTCATCCCATAGAATGATTTAAAATAAGATAATCCTGCGTGAAGGGATCATTAAGCATAATTCCTCATCTTAACCCATATACCTTTGGTTTCGCGCCTCATTATGGGACACAGAAGACCCGTTTTTTTCAATTGATCAGCGATAGTTTTCAAAGCTGTGATCCAGAAAGACTAAGACCTTGAGCGCAACAGCTCTGGACAATTTGAGGTTAAATTGGAAATATTTTGCCCACTCACCACCCGGTCAGTTAGGACGCAAACATGGTGACTTTTATTTATAAAATGATAATCTCAAAGCAATCATACCACATTCTATTCACCCGCTCCTTGACGCGAGGCTTCAGTGGCTTCAACGAGAACTCTATTTGCTATCATGGTGAGAGCATTATAATCCACTCGTTTTATATTCAAACCATGTTCAAGGCTTGATACAAAAGCATCTTTTTGAGTACTCACATCAACCAAAACATCAGGAGTTTGACTAAAGTAATCACTTAACTTTTCATCAGTCTGAGCACAAATCAAACTAAGGCTATCTATTCCATTATTTTTATAGACTGTTGGATACGCTACATCTGCAGTGATTATAGCGAGCTGCTCACGACAGATTGCAATTGCAGAAAAGCCCTGAGTAGCTGCACAATTCAAAACACCTAAAAGCGGTTTGCTGTCAGAAACATTAATTATATCTGCACGTGAGCGCCTATTTTCTGCTGCACCAGCCATAACTAAATCGCAAATTGATTGAGATAAGCAAATTAAACTCCGACCACTCCCATCAATAACAATATGGTTTGATGATAATTCTGAGAGTGCTGGTTTTGCTAAGTTATCGTGCTCTAAAACAGGTAATGCGGAGATCATTTGCTCCACTCCATGATGCCCATGACATTCCAGCCACAGTACAGTTTTTGCCATGTCATAATAATCGCGTTCATGCCCAAAAAGCGCCTCAAAGGTACGCGTCAGTAAAGCTAAAAGCTCATTTTGGGAAAGTTTAATGTGAGTGGACATCGAGAGATGGGCGAATGGGAAAACACCAGTGATCCCCTATATCACATTCAATATCGGATACTAAAGGCGCACCTTGAAACATAGTGTTGCGAACCCACATTTTCGAACGTGGATCAAATTTACCTACTCCAAAAAATGAAAGTTTGCAGCGCAGTAGATGGATGGGCAATACCTCTGCATCCAGTAAATTTGCCCGTATCTCTCCATAACGCGTCGCACTCATAGCTTGAATACGTCGGATGATATAGCGATACTCAGGGTGTTCAAAAGCAAAATGTGCAGCAGATTTGTCACCCTTTGCTTCTATGAATATAATCAAATCCTCGTAACAATAGCTAACGTCCCGCGCTATACACATCATCATTTCTTTTTCTGCGCCGGGTTCATCGAAGCGTTGACCGAGACGGGGTTCTTGTTTTTCTTCAGACCTATACCAGAATGTACCAATTGCGCTGTCTTTTGAAAAATCATACTGTAAAGCCCAATCATAATGAGTTTCGATTTGGAGCTTAAGCTGAGATAATTTCATATGCGGAATCATCTCATAAGTTTCTGTCACATTGAGACTGTCTTCGAGGTCATAAATATCTTCAGGATAAATTTCAGTAAGAATTGCATTGAGGAGTTCCTGTGTTTCAACACTGTAGGTCTTCGCGACATAATTAGTCAAAACAGGCCACTCAGTAATAATATTTTGGTTTTCTTTGACCCAAAACAGACATTTCTCAATCTCTGATCTCGCATTAGTGTTGATTGCATTTTGAGCTACATTATCGGTCGCGATTTCGTCCAGATGCTGCATGGCTTTGAGAACATAACATTCGAAATCTCCGCATTTATCTGCATTAGGTTTTCTATAAGTAAGAATACGCGCTAACGCCGTTTCCCGTACCTCAATCCAGTTCGCAATAAGCAACGGATGATTGATCAGATAAGGCGCCATGCCGAGACCTGTTGCGTTACCAATACCGATGTATCGTTTGATCTTTTCATCCATTGGCACGGCTGTTTCAGGCGAGCGATGTTTAGCCACCCAATCTACTTGTTGTAGGCTGAAATGTCTAATGAGATAACACGAAAACATTTCTGCCGCGAAAGGAGAAGCAAAATCAGGATAGCTACATTTTACTTTATTCCAATCGGCCATACCGAACTTACCGCTCCCATAAACAGCTGTCGTCCTGTAAAGATAACCGACCTTTGCCATAATATCGAGGTTTGGTTGCCTTCCGCTCACGAGAGCCTCAAGAACATATTTGTAATTTCGGAGGCTTTTATTGGCCCGCGAAAGTACAATACACTCGGAATCAACACGGCCCATTTCCTGTAAGGGGACATTTTCACGAAGAAAATTGAGACGAGCCGCATCAACCTTGCCTACACACAACGTCACAGTCATATCCCAATCTTCAGCAATAACTCGATCACTACGTTTATCCGGATCAAGATTTTTTGAAAAAATCACATAGCTAAAAGTATCGTTCGGTGTGGTTACTTCATAAACGACATCGCCATAGCCTTCAGGACTCAGATTAAATACTGACGACACGATAGACCATTTTTCATGCATGATACGACGTAGAAGGCTACGCATAAAACTAAGGGGGTACGGGTATAACGTCCCAAGACGGTTTAAGTCCATAACGACATTTGCTGGTCGCAAATTCAAATTAGCGTCACTTAAATGTGTCGCGCAGTGCTGCATTATAGTCGGCCTAAGAAACCGTCTTCAAAGAAACGAAGCCAGTTTAAACCCATCACTTTTTCAATATCATTTTGCTCCATACCTTTTGATTTCAATCCATCTGCTATATTCGCAAAATCACGGCTGCTTGTGAACCAGTCCGGTTGGCGCGGCCAATCAGCATTAGATGCGCTCCCTTCACCATAATCCGGTTTAAAAGTCCATGTGCCGCTACGCATCCACTCCAAGGTCTCATAGCCCCAATTTTGGCAAAGGTCTGATCCAATGCCAATATGGTCAATGCCTATTAATTCGGCGGTGTCCATGATCATGCCGCAAAAATCATCCAAGGTACAATCCGGGCCATTATTCAGATGAAACGGATACATAGAAAAACCAAGCATACCACCGCTATGCCCCAACGCCTTAAGAACATCATCAGACTTATTTCTAAGGGCTTGATGCCAGCGGAATGGGTTGGCATGGGTAATAGCTATAGGCCGTTGAGAAAGTTCAATAGTTTGAAGTGTTGAATGCTCTGCGCTATGAGACATGTCAATAATCATCCCAACACGGTTCATTTCTTTAATAACTTCGCGGCCAAATCGTGTGACACCGCTATCGCCTTCTTCATAACATCCCGTCGCAAGTAAGCTCTGATTATTATAGGTGAGTTGCATAATACGCACGCCTTGTTCGTGTAGCATTTCGACTTTGCGTAAATCATCTTCAATAGGTGAACAATTTTGAAACCCCAATATAATACCGACTTTACCAGTCTGTTCTGCCATACGAATATCAGCCGCAGTTTTAATGGGCATTATAAGGTCAGAATGCTCTCGAAAACGACGCCGCCAATCTCCAATATTCGCTAATGTAGCTTCGGTGTTTTCCCAATAGCTGATTGTGACATGAATAGCATTTAGCCCACCTGCTTTTGCTTCTTCAAAAAGCTTGCGTGTCCAGTTCACATATTGCAGGGCATCAATAATCAGCATGTTTTATCCGGGGTTTGTGTAAGCCGTTTTCATAATAGTGTAGAAATCTTTGGCGTGTTCACCCTGTTCTCGAGGACCATAGCTAGATGAATTACGCCCACCAAATGGCACATGATAATCCAACCCCGCCGTGGCCAAATTGACTAAAACACTCCCGAATTTCGCATGACGCTTGAAATGCTGGGCTTCTTTTAAAGAATTTGTTATAACAGAAGCGGCGAGACCAAATTCTGTATCATTGGCAAGAGCTATACCTTCATCATAACTATCGACTTTTATAACACATGTCATAGGGCCAAAAACTTCTTCTTGGTTTACCTGCATATTATTTTTGGTATCTGTAAAGATAGTTGGAGCAAGATAATAACCTTCGGTCTCTCGCTCGAGACGCGAACCTCCTGTGACTAATTTGCCACCTTCCTGACTTGCCAAATCCATATAACCAAGAATTTTATTCATCTGGCTTTCTGAGACAACTGGGCCAAGTTCCGTACCATCGGCCAAAGCATGGCCTACTTTTTTGGCTTCTGCCGCATTTATCAGCTTGTCTACAAGTTCATCGTGAATATCTGCTTCCACTATCAAACGCGATGAGGCCGTGCATTTTTGGCCCGACGCGCCAAAAGCGCCATGAATACACTGGGCTACTGCAATATCAAGATCAGCATGCTTTGTAACCACAATCGGGTTTTTACTACCCATTTCACACTGGACTCTCGCCATATTTTGGATGGCAGCTTGAGCGATTTTACGTCCCGTCGAAACTGATCCCGTAAAAGAGACAGCATCTATTTTGGATGAAGATAAAGCGGCTCCAATATCACCCCCTCCCTGAACCATATTAAACACACCATTAGGCAGATGTTTATTTAAAACTTCTGCCAGTATATGCGCTGTTGCCGGAGTAATTTCAGAAGGCTTCAGAACTACCGTATTCCCATATGCCAGAGCTGGTCCCATCTTCCAGGCCGCAATCGCAATCGGGAAATTCCATGGCGTTATCAATCCTGCCACTCCGACAGGTTCGCGTGAGATCTCAATGTTAATACCGGGACGGACAGAGGCGGCTGACTCTCCTATTTGACGTAAACATTCAGCCGCATAATATTGATAAAACTCACCAGCCCGGAATGTTTCCCCGCGGCCTTCCGCGAAAGGTTTACCTTCTTCTGACGATAAAATCGCACCGATTTCATCGCAGCGCTCAATCAGTTCTTGCCCGATGGCATATAGTATATTTTTCTTTTCTTCTAATTTAACGGCTTCCCAAGCTGGTTGAGCCGCTCGCGCCGCCGCCACGGCATCACTTACTTGGCTTGCTGTTGCGCTGACCATATGTCCGAGTGTTTCAGACACATCAGATGGATTTATATTTGGGGTTTGAATACCTGATTTATTCCACTCGCCATCAATCAGACTACCGTAAATATCACTCATATTTTTTCCTCTTCCTCACCTAATTAGAGATGCTCTTATACTCTAGCTTAAAGCGCGCTTATCTTATCTAAAATGATCTGTGAGACTTCTACGCCATCCTTATCATGCTTAACTCGGTTAGATATACGGCGATCTCCTGGCAATCGCGTTCCATCTTGTTCATAAATTTTATCAAAAAAACCTTCCGCATGATCATTCCATCCATCATCACCACGTACAAGTGAGGGATCGATGGCCATGAGAAATTCTCCACCTTGGGGCGGACCACCATCATTATTATCGCGTATAGCTGCTTCAAAACTAAAACTCTCTCCAATCATAGCGCCTGCCAGTAGTTCGACCATCATCGACAGAGATGACCCTTTATAGCCGCCAAATGTCATCAGAGCGCCTTTGAGGATTTTGTGGGGATCTGTAGTGGCGTTTCCATCAGCATCAACGCCGACCCCTTCAGGGAGCGTATGACCATCTCGAGCGGCAACGCCAACTTCACCGCGCGCCATAACAGAGGTCGCCATATCGAATATCATTGGCGCGCGACCATTACGCGGCCAACCAAAAGCGATTGGGTTGGTTCCAAACAAGGCTTTTTTACCCCCCGCCGGGATGACTGATGGTTTATATGATGTACAGGCAAATGCGGCTAAACCAGCTTCACAAACGGGTTCAAGTTCTGTCCAAAGAGCAGCAAAGTGATGAATGCCTATCAGCGGCATCACAGCAATACCGCATGTTTTGGCCGCCTCAATTAAAGCTGGACGCCCAACTTGAAGAGCTGTGGGAGCAAAGGCGTTATGTCCGTTTACTTGAACGACTGCTGGGGCCAGTTTTGTTACAGTTGGTTTTGCTTCTCCGTTGACCTTGCCGCTTTTCAAAGTCGCCACATATCCGGGTAATCGAAACAAACCATGAGAGACGCACCCATCCCGTTCAGCCATAGTCACAATATCAGCGACGGCGCCTGCATTAAATTCATCTGCTCCAAAACTCATAAGTGTTTCTTTGGCGAGCTTATGTATTTCTGCGACGGACAAAATTTGGTTTTCCATTTACATCTCCTAAATCGGATATCTTTTCATAATTTGTGGCCCTAGAGCTTCTTTAAGTGGATCAAGCCAAGGTTCGAAATTACGCCATTGCTCCAAACCAGACTTAAAAATGGGTTGCCGTACTTGTTCAGAACTGGGGGTACGAACAGACCGCTTTGTTTTATGAAACTCAAGACAGCTTTTTTCGAATGGCAATTCAAGGTAATCCAAAATCCGGCGGACTTGAGTTTCTGTATCTGCGACGATATTTTCGTACTGAACTGGAAGAATTTTACCTGGTAAGACCTCGTCCCAATGGTCCATGAGCCTAACATAATCGCGGTAATATTGTCCTATCTGTTTCAGTCCATAAGTGAATTCTTGTCCCTCTGCAAAATGTTGCTTAAAACCAGAAAAACAGCAAGCCATAGGATGACGCCTAGCATCAATGATTTTTGCATTAGGTAAGATAAGATTAATAAGGCCGATATGCCTAAAATTATTCGGCATTTTATCAATAAAGAACGGCGCATCACCGCGGTGAATACGCGTTTCTTCGATAAACTTTTCTCCCAATTGCATTAGTTGTACTTTACTAAGCTCATGTAATATTTTTGGATATCTCGAGGTTTCAATTGTCCGCCCACGGCCGCGCAATTTATGAGAAATAGTCAGGATATTTCCAAGCTCTTGAGTCCCGTCAACTTGGCTGTGAGAGGCTATAATCTGTTCCAGTAATGTTGAACCCGCTCTGGGTAAACCAACAATAAATATTGGGTCCGGCGCAGGAAACCCCTTGCCCGATTGCTCCGCAAATAGACTTTTGGTACAGTGCTTTAATTGCGTAGACAGACCTTGGGTCATTTTATCCCCATCATAGCGCATTTGCTTACGTCCAAGTTCATTAGCTTGATTGTAAAAATCAAAAGACGCTTCAAAGTCTTTGCGGTCCTCATGCGCTTTTCCAAGCGCAAATAGAAAATGGATACGATCACGATATGTCAAATCTTTGGATTCAATTTGCACCGACATGTCTGCAATTTCTTTGTCCGTAAATTTATAGGTTTTCAGATTAGCAAGTGAAAAATAGGCTTCACCATGTTTGGCTTGAGACATATAAGCTTGTTGATAAGCTTTTACGCCTGCTTGGTTTTGACCACTGGTTTTCAAAGCATGACCTAAAGAGGTTAAGTTTGCGGCATTATTGGGTTCAACCTGTTTCACTTTTTCAAACAGTTTTATCGAGGCTTGGTAATCTCCAAGCTGCATGTGACAGATGGCCATCTGAGCTATAAACGTCGTGTTATGAGGTTGATGACCATACAAATATTTTGCTTGCTCATACGCCCCTTCCAGCTTTTGTCGGCGGCGTAAAATTTGCAAATAATCCAATCTGAGCTGTACTCTTTCAGGCGCAAATTCAACAGCGCTTTCCAAGAGAAACTCTGCTTCTTCCATCGCCCCAAACTTCTCTGCAATTTCAGCTAAAAGCCTCATCGCATCAGTGTCTTTAGGGTTAGACTGTAAATAATGGCGACATAAATTTTCTGCTTTTACAAGACGTTTTTCTGCTAATAAATGAGTTGCAGCAACGACTTCTTTAGGCAGTTGCTTTATACGTTCTACTTGAGCCTTTGCCGCATTTATTTCCCGGTCATCATGGTCTAAATCTCGTAATAACTCTGCCTGTGCCGTCCAACTACTTGTCAGCACTGGATTGTGTTGGCAAGCTACTTGGTAAGCATTAAGCGCTCTTTCTTTCTGGCCAGCAGCACGATAAAGATGCCCTTGCTCTTGGAAAGCCCTGCCAAATTCAGGCAAAATATATTTTAGTTTGTCAAGTTCGATAAATGCCTTCTCAGGCTGTTTTAAATATCGGAAACATACCGCTTTCATGTAGAGAGCATCTGTAAAATTTGGATCTTCATCAAGACGCTCATCGAGCTGTTTCAACGCTCCCTTAAAATCTCCAGATTGCATTAATTTTTGAATATTTAAAAGCGCCATTTGGCGCGTGTCTTGGGGATTACTACTTCTAGGCTTTGTAGTCACAATTTAATCCCAAAACAAAAAAACACCTCTCCAAGAGAGGTGTTTCAATATTACTTTAAATCTAAATAAGTAAAGGCTTATCGGAAATTATAGGCCACACGAGCCCCAATAGTCCGAGGCCGCACAGGCGTAACGCGTTGCCGGTCATTGCCGAAAGCCCTTGAAAGCTCGCCACTACTGTCGAACAGGTTATTCGCATAAATTTCGCCAGTCCAATTATCACCTGATAAACCTAAAGCTAAACCGACTTGCGTATACCCAGCCACGCGGTCAGTATTAAACCTTAAAACATCAGAGTTAGACGATGATGAATAAACAATACTTGGCTGAACATGTCCAAGTAAACCGCCAGCTGTATCCCACTCGTAACGCGCCCGAAGGTTACCTTGAAAGCTAGGTGCGAAAGCAAGCTCATCACCTTCGACAACATCGCCAGTCGGTGTAAGAACTTCAGTGATTTCACTGTCCAGTACGGAAAATGCCCCATTAATTGTCAAGCCTTCAAAGGCAAGAGGCGCATAGGTGATATCTCCTTCAACCCCCAAGACCCGGGCGTCCGCAGCATTATCAGAAAAGAAGAGATTGACGATACTTGGGTCAAAAATAGTCGTTTGCAAGTCACTAATATCAATAAAGAAAGCGCTACCATTAAACCGCAGTTGATTGTCCGCAAGCGTTGTTTTCCAACCTAATTCAAAGTTATCTACATCATCAGTGTCAACAGCCGCTGGTACAGTAAAGCCATTAGGACCTGCTGCTCCCACAGGACGGTTTAATATACCCGGACGGAAGCCCTGTGAGTATGTACCATAGAACAGGAGATCATCTGTTGGCGTATATGTTCCTGTGACTTTGATAATCACACCGTCAGAGACAGCTTCATCAACGTTATTAACCCCATCAAATATCACATCTAAACTACGGTTATTTGAGTTTACATCAACTGTTGTCGCTCCACGATTACCAAATGCTCCACTGAAACCACCTCTAAGGTCAACTCTAACGTCATAATATCTAGCACCCACAGTCAGAGCAAATTGATCATTAAAATCAAATGTAGCCTCACCAAAAACACCGAATTGTTCGTCTGTTCTCGTTATATCATTTCTAAATGCAACGCCCTCAGGAAAGAGAACGCCTGGCTCAATCAAAGTTGTTCCATCTGGCGATCTGATAGGTCCAAATCCAGTTACAATACCGCCAGCACCATCAGGTGCTGTTGTTAATTCTGACCCAGGGTAGGTAAAATCGACAAGCTCTTCCAGTATCAAATCACTATAAAAGACACCCGCAGTTGCACGAAAACGATTATCTGAATCAGTCGTCAGACGAAACTCATGGGTTTCCACTTCAATGCTAGATGTCGTTGGAATATTGAGCGAAGGCGCTTGACACGTTCCTGTTGGCGGATTTGGAGCGCCGTAAGAACCTACAGGTCCATCATATGTGACACCACGGTCACAAATATAATACGGCAAATATTGTCCTACAAACAGGTAATCTGTGTAATCACTTAACTGATCGATATCACGGTCCGTGAACGCGCCTGTATAAAGCGCTTCAAGACCAGCAACACGGCCCTTTACAGTCCAATTGAAGTTATCGAAATCGTCCTCAAGACGATCATCTGCAAACCGTTGAATATCTAAATCATCGCCGAGTGTCGGATCAATAAAGAACACGCCATCAGAATCAAGTTCTTGATGCGCATAACCTGCACTTACTGACCAATCGTCATTAAATTCATGCAACAAGCTCGCTCGGAAACCAAAATATGAAGTATCATTAATATCATCTTCCACCAGCGCTGAATTATCCGCGAGAATGAAGTTCACATTCGACAAATCGGCTCCAGCCTGAAATCCATTCCTAAAAGATTCTACAAGTGTCCCATTAGAACGCGGCGTACCAGCAGCTCGGAAACGTGCAGATTCAGCCGCACTGCGTGTACCCTGCACATTATCAATATATCCGCCTTGGTCATCATAATAGACAACAGCCCGAAGAGCCGTGCTTTCGGCAATAGGGGCATTATAGACAGCTTCGGCGGTATAACTAGACTCCCCGCCTTCTGTGAAAGAAAAACCCGCTTTAAAACTCGCCTCTTCAACACCAATTTTGGGTTTATTTGTAATAAGGCGAACGGTACCAGCTTGTGAACTTGCTCCAAATAGCGTTCCTTGTGGTCCAGATAAAACCTCAACACGTTCTAAATCAGCTGCGTAAACATCAAGGTTACGACCTGGTTGGGCGAGAGGTTGTTCGTCAAGGTAAAATGAAACGTTTGGTGATAGACCCGCAACGCCAGCCACTGACAATGTTGGCGTAGTTGAGGCAACACCACGAATATATATTGTACTTGTACCTGGCCCTGATCCTCCAGCGGAAACACCCGGTAATTGCACCAAATAATCCGTGAAAATATTTACATTTAACTCTTCAAGAGTATCTTCGCCTAATGCTGTAACGGCAATCGGAACATCTGCAGCGCTTTCGGCGCGTTTCGTCGCCGTGACGATCACTTCATCTTCAAGTTGGGCATAT
>CAZNWH010000011.1:0-36545 GCA_964576765.1 uncultured Hellea sp. | reverse complement strand
TTTTCTTCAGTCGCCAGACTTTCATCTCGCGCATATTCATAGATCGAACGGCTAACCGCTTTAAAGGGCGGTGTCGGTCAGCATTGATCTTTCAAAACGCAAACTAGAATCTGTATTACGATACCAGTAGAGACGTTTCGTATCTTTGGTGATACCATCCGGATGACCTTCGGCTTTCTTAGCGTAAAACGATGTCGGTCAAACGTCTTGCACGCACAGAGCTCGGAACATCAAAGCTCCGTCCGCACATGATGGACAGCCAATCGGCGGCGCGCAGGGTTTAGTACTCTTCAACCTGGGCTGAAAGACTTTCAAACCTCCGTACTCACGCCGTCAGTTATAGTAACTTTGTTCCTATACCAAGGCCCCGACAGATCATGTCTGTCTTCTCGCCTTGGGATAATGGGATCACTTTTAAACGGGAAGGCCATACCGATGAGATCAAGACTGACGGTCACTTGATAATAGACATACCAAACTCGTAAAATTCATGGAATCATTTTTGATTGTAAAAATTTAATTTCTTCCCTTTGTGTTAACCCACTATTGTTACTTTGTTTGTTAGAGTTTGAGTTGGGCCAAAACAAGGACGTCTCGTGACCGCCAAACACATACCTCTAAGTATAAGCAAAATAGTGAATACACCTCAATCATTAGACGATACGGACCCGGTCTTTGCTGCATTTATGGATATGACAGATCTGGGGGTCGTTATTTTCGATAAATCGATGAATCTCGAATATTACAACGCAAAAGCAACTCAGTATTTTGAGTTAAGTGCGGACGACTTTGACGAAAATTACTCATATATAAGCATTGTTCAAAAATTGGCCGGAGATGGAGCCTTTGGCACAGAAGATACACCAACAAAATCGGTTTTTTCAAAAGATGAAATAGCCCATCGATTAGCGACATTAAGTGAACAGCCCCAAACTCTTAATATTACCATGCCGAGCGGGCGTCATTTGCATTTACACCAAAGACTTTGCGGGGAGAGGTTTCTCATAACGGCTCAAGACGTGACCCAGTCTGAACTTCAAAAGGACATACTCGCCATTGCTCTTGAGGCGGGCAGATCTGGATACACCCATTACAATTGCGAAACCATGACTTTCGAAATTAATAGCGAATATTTGCAACAAAAATTGTCGCCGAAGCAAATAAATCGCGCCTTTGAAAAGGGTTTTTTTGCAATCATACATCCTGAAGATCGAATGATAGCCCAAAACCAGTGGGAAAAAGCCCTCAAAACAGGTCAAAAATTCGACATGGTTTGCCGAATTGAAACCGGGAGAGGTCATAATATTTGGGTACGGTTTTATTGTAGACCTCAGTATAGCAATACAGGATATTTAGTCGGTTTCATTTGTTTCTTTGAAGATATATCTGAAGAGCTACAAACGCGTGATGAGCTTAGAAAAGCCAAAGAGATCGCCGAAAAATCACTTAAAATGAAAAACGACTTTCTAGCTAAGCTAGCCCATGAAATTCGTACACCCATGAACGGCGTTATTGGAATAGCTGATGCTTTAATTTACCACAATTCTGATGACACGATTAATCCAAAATTAGAGCTCATCCAAAGTTCGGCTGATAAAATTCTACGCATCGTAGATGAAACGCTAAATCATGCCAAACTATATGCCGACAAACTCACCTTAGACTCCAAACCGGGAAGTCCGGCTCGCTCTGTTGAAGAGGTAATTAAACTTTGGGAACAAAAGGCCTTGAAGAATAATATAAAACTGACCTTAAATATCGATCCATCAGTGCCTGAAGACATTACTTTTGATAAATTCAGATACGAGCAATGTATCAATAACCTTATTTCCAACGCCATAAAATTTACACCCAATGGGATAATTCGGGTTATCTTAACAACAGCCCAAAAAGAAGGCAGCTCCCCTCGCCTTGTTCTAGCGGTTCAAGACAATGGTATTGGCATGACGGATGAGCAACAGGCACAAATATTTGAAGCCTATACCCAAGGCGATAAATCTATTGCTGAGCGCTTTGGCGGAACGGGTCTGGGTATGACGATCACCAAAGAGATAATTGAACTTATGGGCGGAGCTATTTCCGTCCGCTCAGAACTGGGCAAAGGCACTGTTTTTGCGCTAACCCTTCCATATGAAGATCAATCCAGAGAAGAGGTTGAGACTGAGCTCGTTGATACGATATTAGAGAAAGCAAAACCAGAACCCACAAATTATTCAAATTTACGCGTTCTAGCCGCTGATGATAATTCAACAAATCACTTAGTTATAAAATCTTTGATTGAAACAGTTGTCGCCGAAGTTCATTTAGTCACAGACGGACAGCAAGCCATAGATGTTTTAAAAACTAAGCCAATTGATGTTGTATTAATGGATATTCATATGCCGGTCATGGATGGGATTGAAGCCACATTGTCAATAAGAAGTTCGGATGAGCCGTGGTCGGATGTTAAGATAATCGCGTTAACAGCTGATCCACAATACCAGCAAAAACGTCTTTGTAAAAATATCGGCATGGATGATGCTCTCGCGAAACCAGTTAAACTAAGTGATATTCTCGGAGCCTTTGATAGGGTCCTCGATATTAAACACAACAATGTCATAGCTGCTTAGATATCAAAAAACTGGTGTTTTAATTATAAAGAGATATGCTTGTCTATCCAGAAGGGTCTGACATGAAAACTTTATATACGCCACTGCTTATGTTCTGTGTCCTCACAGCGTGCCAAAACGATATTGAAACAATAAACGATACTGGCAATTTCTGTTTCTCCGGCGGCCCCATCTATACATCAAATGATGCACAGCCAACTATCGAGGCCCTCGCCGTAAAAGCCGGGACTATAAGCTATGTCGGCCTCGATAAGGGCGACTGGTGCAGCAAGTATGCATCGCCTAATCATCGAAAAATAAACCTGAAAAATCAGGCATTATATCCCGGACTGACTGACTCACATGGTCACTTATTGGGCATTGGCTTACGAGAGATGACATTAAATCTCGAAGGCACGCGCTCCGTTAAAGACTTGCAGAACCGCCTTAGAACCGTGACACAAAATTTACAACCAGATGAGACAGTTTACGGGCGGGGCTGGATAGAAACCCATTGGCCAGAAGACCGTTTTCCTAATCGACATGACCTTGATGCCATCGTATCTGATCATCCTGTCATCCTTGAACGCTCTGACGGGCATGCTTATGTCGTCAATAGCAAGGCATTGGCTCTCTCAAATATCACTCAAGACACACCCGCGCCTTTTGGTGGCGCGATCAACAAAGATGAAAACGGTGAGCCTACGGGCATGTTAATTGACAAGGCCTCAAACCTGGTCGCGGGTTTATTGCAAAACCCTAGCACGGCGCGAAAAGAAACCGCCTATATTAAGGGCGCTGAGCTATATGCCAGCCGGGGATGGACCAATATCCATTCCATGTCGGTTGATCCAAATGATGTCGAGCTCTTAAACCGTCTTGCCAATGAAGGAAAAATTAAGATCCGGGTCTATAACTCTGTCGATCTATTGGATGAGCGCTCTATGCCATCTTTAATCTCCAAGACTGCCAATGATAGCAAATTGATCACTACACGGGCAATTAAATTATATTCCGATGGCGCTCTCGGCTCTCGGGGAGCCGCGCTCTTACAGCCTTATTCTGACGACCCTAATAATACAGGTCTTATGACCCTCAAAGATGTCCAAGCAAAGAGTATCCTCGAAGCGGCGCTTCGTAACGGTACACAAGTCAATATTCACGCTATTGGTGACAAAGCCAACCGTATGGTTCTTCAATGGTATAAAGACGCCTTTGAAGCCATTCCCGAAAGCGAGAGGTCAAATCCGGATCCCCGATGGAGAATTGAACATTCACAAATTATTCACGTCGATGATATTCCTCTTTTCAAGCAACATAATATTATCCCATCTATGCAACCTTCTCATGCGATCGGTGATTTACATTTCGCTGTGGACCGTTTGGGTAAAGAACGATTAGCCGGAGGGTATGCGTGGAGACGCTTAATTGATAGTGGCAGCATTATAGCAGGCGGAACAGACGCCCCAGTCGAAGTCGGTGATCCCCTCATAGAATTTTATGCCGCTACGCAGCGCAAAGACCTTAAAGGCTATAGTAATGAAGCTTGGTATCCAGACCAAAAAGTGACCCCTCAGGAAGCTCTAAAAATGTTCACGGCATGGCCGGCCTTCGCCGCCTTTCAGGAACAAAATTTAGGAACCATAGAGGTAGGAAAGTCCGCTGACTTTACCATTTTTGACACAGACATAATGAAAGCTACCGGGCCAGATATTCTATCCGCAAAAACGGTCATGACGATCGTAGATGGAAAGGTCGCTTTTGAGCGTTAAAATAATCCCAAATTTATGGAGAAGCAACTCGAACTTCATTGAACGCGAATGATTTCATAGATCCGATAATAGAAGAATAGTCATCTGACCAAGCCTTTACACTTGGGCTAGGGGTTAATATTTTCCATTCAGGATGTCTTCGAGTAGCCGTTACCAAACGCTCCTTGTCGCCAATTAATACACCATTACTCGCCATATAAAACTTACCATGTTCGCTATCTGAAAAATCAGAAATTGTTACGAACCTGCTTTCTAAGCCGACTTCATCTGCGAGCCTTACAACAACTGACGCAACATCCATTATCCGGTTTGAAGTATGGAAAAACATCAGACCATCTTCTTTAAGTTTAGATTGATATAGTTTTAGAGCTTCTTTAGTCAGAAGGTGTGTTGGAATAGAGTCTGATGAGAAAGCATCAATAACGATCATATCTTGAGACGCTGGCTCAAGTCTTTCTAATGTCAATCGAGCATCCCCAATACGCACATCCGATTTATAAGAGCACTCTGACATATAGCTAAAATATTCGGGGTTCATCGCCATATCGACTACAGCAGGATCTATTTCATAATATGTCCAATTATCACCTAGTTGCTCATAACACGCCATAGCCCCTGCACCGAGACCTACCATTGCTATAGAAATATTGGTTTTCTCATAACGAGCTGCTTGCAACGCTAAATCAAATGTATTTCCCGGGGCATAATAGGCCAAGGGTATTTTGCTTAAGTTAGGGTCACGAAATTGGAAATTATGAACAGTGTCACCATGAACAAACTTATGCACATCTCCAAAATCACTTTTCACTTCTTTGACATGCAAAACACCAAAGAAAGACCGATCAGTTAGATGAGTTTTGTCAAAAAACATCGGGAAAATTAATATTAAGAACACCATAATTCCAAAATCAATAAAATAAGTCTTCATTTGCTTTCGGATATGATTGACAGCATAGAGGATCACCCCCCCGGCTATGATAGCTCCAACACGAAAATCAACGCTCAATAAATTAAGTCCTTTATAAATTAAAAGAGCCGGGATAGCGTATTTCAAGAGGTGCAGTGCATCATCTCTGAATTGACTATAGCTGCCCTCTGTTACAGGTTTCACAGCCAGCTGAGCTACAATTAAAACAATAAGGTATTCATACACGTTTGAAAAAAATGCTGGTGCAATTAATGCATTAAATACACCTCCCAAAACTCCTCCCAAAGACATCCAGATATAAAACTCAGTTAAACTAGCGACCTCCGGACGAGCCTCTACTAAACGGCTATGATAAAACAGCGCGATAATAAAGTAACAAACCAAACTTAATATAATCGATAAAAGAATAAAAAGTTTGAGTCCAAAACCTGCACATAATGCCACGACTATTACCCATGGGAATAATTTGACTAAGTGTTTAGAGGTTACAATTGGTTTCTTACTGAAAACGATCACAAAGGTTAACAGATATAAGGTAAGGGGAACTATCCAAAGAAAGGGTGCCGAAGCAATATTATTCGCCATATGGGACGTAACCCCCAACATTAGACTAGACGGAATAAACGCTAAGAATATCCAAAATACGCGCTGCTGATAAGTGATAGATTGAACAGGTTTTCTTGTTTCAAGAGACTCTGTAGCAATTGTTTTTCTATTTATATAAGCAAAAACCCCCGCCGATAATATAACGAGGATTAAGGCCCAATATCCTTTACTCCAAAGACTAGTTTGTTCTTGCAATCGCAAAAGTGGTTCAAACACAACGGGATAAAGACAAAGAGAAAGTAAACTACCAGCGTTACTGGCAGCATAGAGAAAATAAGGGTCGTCTGCATCTTTATGAGACGTTCGGCTAAACCAGCGCTGAAGCAATGGCGCATTTGCAGAAATAGCAAAAAATGGCATGCCAACAGAGACAGCAAATAGTCCAATAAGCCAATAGACCTGCGGACCGTCTTCAGGAGGCGTCCAGCCAGAGGCTATGGCTAAAGGTAGAAAAAACAACCCCAAAGATAATATGGCGCCGTGAAACATAATCTGCAATGGTAGTTTCAGGTACTTAGATATTAAATGAGCATAGATATAGCCCCCTAACAAAGTCCCTTGAAAAAAAACCATTGCTGTATTCCATACACTTGAGGAGCCACCCAATAAGGGCAAAACAAGCTTAGTAAATAAGGGCTGAACCGAAAATAGAAGAGTGGCGCTTAAAAATATAGACAGCGTAAAAACACTTACAAGCATCCAATGTGAACGCTTGGAGTTACTATACTCTCTTAAAACACTATCCATGAACCACTCCCACTAAAGCGGTAAATCAAATGATTAAATATAGAGTTAAGCGAGAGTACTTTGGTTTGTGTCGTGACAGGGCTCTTTGAATTACTCAGAGAGACTTACCATAACTTTCGCATTATTATTGTATTTCGCTTTTAAAGTTCCGATAATGTGTGAATAATCATCAGACCAAAGCCCTACATCCGGACTAGGTATTCTCTTGGTCCAATTGTCGTCAAAATCATCTATATTATCCATTTGTGAGTGTGTCCCAATAATGACTGCAGAACTTGCTGAATCATACCCTGGGTACAAACTTTCAGGAAAAGATAGTAATTCTATATAACGACTGTCTAGATTAGCATTCTCCGCTAAGTTTGTAACAACTGAACTTACGTCTAGAACTCTGTTTGAGGTGTGGAAAAACACGAGACCATTAGGTTTAAGGCGTGATCTGTAAAGTTCAAGAGCCTCAACAGTCAGTAAGTGAGCAGGGATAGAGTCCGAAGAAAATGCATCGACGATTATATAGTCTTGTGAAGCCAACGGAATTTTATCAAATTTAATACGAGCATCGCCAACTCTAATATCTGACTTAATCGAACAATCCTGCATATAACTAAAATATTTTGAATTAGTTGCCATTTTTACGACGTCAGGATCAATCTCAAAGTAAATCCAATTATCTTGAGGTTTCTCATAACAAGCCATCGCACCAGCCCCCAAACCAATCATCGCTACATTAAGGTTCCCGCTAGTATTTAAATGTCTAGCAAAAGATAATCCACGATCAAATGTATTGCCTTTTGAATAGTAAGCTAATGGAACTTTTCTTAGAGTTTGATCCTGAAACTGAAAATTATGCATGGTGTCTCCATGATAAAATTTGTGTATTGGACCATAGGGGCTATCTTTAGCTTCAACCTTCATAACTCCAAAGAATGATCTCTCCGTTAATAATTTTTTTTGTCCAATTAGAGGAATTAAAAACGATATGAAGGCGACAACGCATAATGTTGAATACATTGTCAGTCTTGGCGTTGCACTCAAACGCTGCAATTTATATGTCATATAAAGACTAGGCATCAAAATAACAAAAATCATGGAAGCATTAGTCAATAGAAGGATAATAAACATAACGCTCGAAAGACAAATCGTTTCAAACATAGACTTGTTTCGTGCCTTATGGTTCGTCAACTCTGGATCAAATTTGTAGTAAACCAAACAAGCCAAGCCTAAAACAAGCACATACTCATACACCCTATTAAATATAATGGGCGCTACCAAAGCGTTAAAAGCGCCCCCAAGTACACCCCCAAAAGACATCCAGATATAAAATTCCGTCAAACGCTCTGCGCTAGGTCGTGTCTCAACTAGACGCATATGACTAGCTAAAGCTATAATAAAATAACACCCAAGGCTAATCGTAATAGAAAGAAAGAACTTATCCTTAAATATCACCCCAAATAACAAAGCAAATACAATCGCAATAGGGGTAATATAACTCAGGACTTTCGAACTAACGATTGGTGTTTTTGCAAAGACAATAATAAATGTTAACAAATATAACGCCAATGGCAAAATCCACAAGAATGGGGCAGATGCGATATTATTTGTCATATGTGACGTTACTCCTAGCATTAAGCTTGAAGGAATAAACGCAAGCGCTATCCAAATAAGGCGTTGGCGATTAGTTGTTTTGACAGCTTTGTTATCACTATTTTGAAGCCTTTGAATATCTGGTTTCTTTCTTGCAATTGCAAAATACCCAGCACCCAATATTGAAAAAATTAGAAGTACATACCCTATTGACCATAAAGCCGTTTGCTCTCTTAATCGGAGCATCGGTTCAAAAACGATAGGATAGAGGCAAAGAGATAATAGACTCCCAGCATTACTCGCAGAATATAAAAAATAGGGATCATTCGCATCTTTACTATCTGTCTGGCTAAACCACCGCTGTAGTAGAGGAGCATTGGCTGAAATAGCAAAAAAAGGAGCTCCGATTGATATAGCGAATAATCCTATCAACCAAAAAGCCTGTATTTCTGTTTCTGGTGGCGTCCACCCCTCTGCAATTGATAAAGGTAAAAACAAACACCCGAATGTAAGAACTAAGCCATGTAAAATAACTTGAGCCCCAAGCTTAAAATATTTAGATATCAAATGAGCGTATATATAGCCGCTCAATAAGGCCAATTGAAAGAATACCATCGCCGTATTCCAAACGCTTGAAGAGCCGCCAAGAAGTGGCAATACAAGTTTAGCAAACATAGGCTGAACAGAAAACAAGAGCGTGGCACTTAGAAATATAGAGGCTGTAAAAACACCAACTAAAGCCCAAGCTGAACGAACGCGCTTTGGCTCAAAATCAACGCCTAAATCTATATTTGCCATTTCAACCCCAAGAGTTTTGGGATTGCCTAAAACTTTATGTTAAATTTAACGTTAAACTTGAGTCTTTCTTATGACTTCAAAGCGCTAAATTTTTTGATTGGTATAGCCCCGCAGCTCTTTGCGGGCTACTTGACGCCGGTGGACGGCGTCCGGACCATCGGCAAAGCGTAATGTGCGCTGACCTTGCCACATGCCTGAGAGTGGCGTGTCCTGCGAAACACCTGTACCTCCATACATTTGCATGGCTTGATCGATGACTTCAAGTGACATACGCGGCGCTTCGACTTTAATCATCGAAATCCAAGGCGCGGCATCACGTTTAGACATAGTATCCATAGCCCAAGCCGCTTTCAAGCATAAAAGACGAGCCTGTTCAATCTTAATACGGGCTTCAGCAATGATATCGAAATTAGCCCCTAGGAAAGCCAATTGTTTTCCAAAGGCTTCGCGTTCCAAAGACCGCTTGCAAAGAAGCTGCAAAGCCTTCTCAGCTTGACCTATAGACCGCATACAATGGTGAATGCGCCCTGGCCCAAGACGGCCTTGCGAGACTTCAAACCCAGCCCCTTCTCCAATCAAAAGAGCGTCAGCAGGGATACGTACATTAGTAAACCGTACATGCATATGGCCGTGCGGTGCGTCGTCATGACCGAAGACCATCATAGGCCGTAAAACTTCAAACCCTTCCACTTCGGCATCGACCACAAACATGGAATGTTGTTTGTGTTTAGACCGTTCCTCGCTTGGTGTTTTCGCCATAAGGATGAAGACCTTGCAGCGTGGGTCACCTACGCCTGATGACCAATATTTTTCACCGTTTAAAACCCACTCATCACCATCTTTTACGGCCGAAAACTCAAGGTTCGTTGCATCAGAAGATGCCACGTCAGGCTCTGTCATCAAATAGGCAGACCGGATTTTTCCTTCAAGGAGCGGTTTAAGCCATTTCTCTTTATGCTCAGGGGTACCGTAACGCTCTAAGACTTCCATATTACCTGTGTCAGGTGCGGAACAATTCATAGCCTCAGACGCCATATGAACCCATCCGAGTTCTTCGGCGATATAGGCATATTCAACAGTTGTTAGGCCGAAGCCTTCTTCAGAGTCAGTAAGCCAAAAGTTCCAAAGACCACGTTTGCGAGCTTCAGCTTTCATCGTTTCCAAAATTTCTGTTTGGCGCTTCGAATAGCTAAAGCGGCCGTTGGGACCAGTCCCGATTAACGAGTCGAATTCCTCATTGAGTGGAGCCACAAAGTTACGCGTAAAATCACGAATTTTTTCAACAAGCGGCGCAACGCGTTCGCTCATACCAAGGTCCATTGTCATAGTCTTATCCTTAAAGTGTACCTGTTTTGATTTTATATCTGGCAAGATTACCTAAGGCAGCTGTCATTTGCCCAAACGATTTAAAGCGGGGGTTATCATTTTGTCCGCGGTAATAGCGCGCATAAATTTGCTGTATAATCACAGCGAGACGCCAGATACCGTAAACATAATAAAATTGGAAACCGGAAACATCTATGCCTGTCTTAGCGGCGTAAAAGTCCAATATTTCTTGGCGAGTCATCATTCCCGGGGCTTGGCTGGGCTGCCTGACCGTCATTTTCATAAAGTCAGGATCGCTCGCTTCAATCCAATAGGCCAGCGTATTGCCCAAATCCATCATTGGATCACCAAGAGCCGAAATTTCCCAATCCAGTAAGGCTTCGATCTGCGTCGGGTCATCTTTGCTTAAAATGCAATTATCAATCCGGTAGTCCCCATGAATAATCGCGGCCCCGCGTTCCGCCGCAGGCATGTTATCGATAAGCCATTGCTGAACATCTTCAAATTTTTCAATATCGTCAGTCCAAGCTTTGCCAAAACGGCGATTCCATCCCAAAATCTGGCGGCTAACATAACCTTCCGGCTTGCCGAAATCTCCAAGACCCACAGCATTATAATCAACCTTGTGCATATCAACAAGTGACTGGAAGAAATTCTCACAAAGCTTACGCCCTTCTTTCGCCGTCCAATTCCACTCTTTAGGGATATCCGTATGAATAAGATGCCCTTCGGACCTGTCCATGACATAAAATTCCGCGCCGATGATAGAGGTGTTATTGGTATAATAGAGCGTCTTAGGCACGGGGACATGCCCCCATAGAGCACTCATAACCTTGTATTCTCGGTGCATATCATGACCGGATTTAGGCTTATCACCGAAGGGCGGGCGGCGCAGAACCATACGGCGGGTGGGATAATCCAGAGCATAAGTCAGATTAGACGCGCCAGAGGCATATTGCTTAACCTCGGCTTGTCCTGTGAGATCAGGAATTGCTGTCTTTAGAACGTCATCAACAGCGTCAATATCCAGCTCTTCACCCTTGCGAACATCGACTGTTGGGTTTTCTGAACTCATCTAAATAATGGCTCCACCGTCAACGACCATGCCCTGACCTGTGAAATAGCTGCTTTCACTAGATGCCATGTATAGGACTGCCCCGACCATTTCTTCGGGCTGAGCCATGCGTTTAATGGCGAGGTTATTATCCATATAAACCTGCATTCTAGGGTCAGCCTTTAAAGCCGCCGCGATCTTTGTATCCGTAAATCCGGGCAGAAGCGCATTTACGCGAATGCCATGATCACCATATTCCTTGGCTAAGCCTTTGGTCATGTTGATCAAAGCCGCTTTCGTCATACCGTAAATGACACGTCCCAAACCAGGTTGTATACCGTCAACCGAAGCAACATTTACAATCGCTCCACCCCCACCTTTTATCATCAGCGGTATCGCTTTAGCCGATAGATAATAAGGGCCCTTCACGTTGACGTCCATTGTCTTGTCATATGCAGAAACAGGTGCTTCATGCGCAGGCCCAAAATAAGGATTTGTCGCGCCATTATTAATCAGGATGTCAAGACGACCATATTCCTTGGCAATCATCTCAACGACTTTCCCATGATGGGAAAGCTCGCCTAAATGAAGCTCCGCAGAAATCGCTTTACCGCCATTTTCGCGAATTGATTCTGCCACTTTTTCACAATCGGCCTGCTTTCGACTTGAGCATATTACTGTCGCGCCATGTTGCGACAATCCCCGAGCCACAGCTTCTCCGATACCTCTACTCGCGCCTGCAACTAAAGCAACTTTTTCTGATAAATCAAATCTTGCCACTAATCTCTCCTATGATGGCAACTGATCGTTGCCGATTTTTTGCTTTAACTTGTTCATACCTTTAATATAGCCCTCATAATCAGAGGCTTTATGTTTGAAATATTCTCCTACAACGGGATGAGAGAGCACCATAAAACGCTCTTCATCAATAGCAACTCGTAAAGCTTCCGCGACATCTGAGGGTTCCAGAAGGCCATCTTGATGCCCCTCGGCCATTGCCACCCCTTTCGTCATATTCGTACGCACATATTGCGGACAGAGACAATGGGTTTGAATGCCTTCATCCCAATGCCTAATCGCCATGGATTCAGCAAACCCTACGGCGGCGTGTTTTGTCGCCGTATAAGACGCACTGCCAATTTGTCCTAAAAGCCCCGCTGCCGAGGCAGTGACCACAAAACGGCCGGATCCTCGTTTTTGCATAGAGGGTAATAAAGCCCGGGCTGCATAAACCCCGCCCATCACATTCACGCCCCAACTTAATTCCCAGGATTTATTGCTCGCTCCCGCAGCATGTTCAGGGTCACCAAACCCGACACCGGCATTAGCTACAAAGACATCAATCGAGCCATTTACGGCCTCGGCGTCTTTGATAAACGCCTTAACGGCCTCTTCCTGTGTAACGTCACATACGAAACTAGCAGCTCCTATTTCAGCGGCTGTTTCCGCTGGACTCTCTCGGTCGCTGATCGCGACTTTAGCTCCATTAGCGATAAACATTTCAGCGATTGCGCGGCCAATTCCACCACTTGCGCCGGTCACGGCGATAGATTGATTTTTAAACATACAATCTCTTAACAAGGGACATTCCTTGGGGCAAAGGTTTTATATGCAATTAATTGCATATTTTCATTTTCGCGACATTATGACATAAGATTTTCAGGAGGCGTTATGGACGATACAGATATAGTCGAATTTGAACATGTCGCGCCGCTCCATGAAGACAAAATTCCTGACGCTAATCAAAGTCATAATTGTTTTTCTTGCGGGGAAGATATGACGGGTGTTTATTGTTATGCCTGTGGTAACAAGAATGACAACTATCGACGATCTATTTGGTCTCTTGGCCTAGAATTATTTTCATCTTTAACAGCTTTTGAAGGCCGTATTTGGCGTAGCCTCAGAAGTTTAATTTTTAAACCCGGTCAAATGGCCCGCGAGTTTTCAGATGGAGCACGCCAAAAATGGACGTCTCCTATACGCCTATTTCTAGCGACCTCATTATTACTTTTCGGATATATAGCAATTTCGCAAACCCAGCTCATAGCATTTGGTCCAGAAAAAAGCCTCAACTCTCCTCTCGAACTTTCAACAACAAAGATAGACTTTACACCTCAAGTTTTCTTTCTCGAACGGAAAAATAAAATTCGAGATATGATTACCGATGACAGAATAGCCGAATTTGAAAATAATATAGGCAACATAGTTGATCAATCCTTGGCAGAATTGGACGACGAAATCGAATCTCAGAATCAAAGTATAGCCGAGGGCATAGCCATTCAAGACATAGATGAAGGCAGCGACATTCGTATTGTCGACAGACAAGGCAACGAATTTCAACTTGGGCCGGATGGATTAAAACAAGCCTCGGCAATAGCTATGAGAGAACCAGATCGGATAAACGGCCCTATAAATAAATATTTATCGCGGATTATGGTTTTTATGATGCCATTTTCTATGTTGATGGGGGCCATCTTCATTCGCGGAAAAGAACGCGCTATGCTTTATGATCACTTAGTGCATGCGGCTTATATTCATGCCTTTGCGTTCTTATTGTTATTTGTCTTCATCTTACTTGTGCAATTTACACCGATCAAAGGCCTGATATGGCTATACGCAGCTATTCTCCTAATTTACCTCCCTATATCTGCCAAAAGCATGTTCAACAGAGGCTGGTTTAAAACCCTCCTGACAAGCTATGGTGTCGGCGTAATTTATACCTTTACTATGGTTATAATATTGATCGCCCTCATCATTATGGGTTTTCTTGATATCGCGAAAGATGTCGCTCAAACGCGCGGTTAAATTATAGTTTGAGAGGCGACTTTGGCGCGCGGTCTCCAAACCACCATAACGTCGCCGCTGTTGCCGCAAAGACCGCCGCTTCAACGATAGAGCTCTCTTGCGACACGGCAAATATCCACGCTGTGATGACCCAAAGCAGTATAGTTAAAACAGGGCGCACGAGCCTTAACGCATTGATCACCCATTTGCTCGCGGCTCCAATGGCTGCATCGGCCTTGATTGAAGCCTCAAGACCGCGCCATGAGCCTTCTTGCGCAGCGAGGGCAAGTTCCAACTCTGTCTCTTGGGCTCTCGCTGTCATTTGTAGTTCATGAAGTTTATATTCATGATCCCAGCGCAGCACCTCTTGTTTAAAGGCCTGCTTGCGCTCAAAATACCCGGCAACGCGGCCAAGAGCCGTTCCTAAAATTCCAAAGAGACCACCAGCTGCCGCGTCTAATCCCAATCCTAATATATCTGCCATAATTCTTTTGCTTTCTGCCCGCCAAACCAATGCCGAGGCTGTCCTAAATCTATGTGGAGAAAGGTTTGGTAATAACCAAACCCGCGAAACTGGGCTCTTTTACAAGCGACCAATAATTCATGCCGATTATGTCCAATAGTTGAAATATCTACTGCTAAGCGCAAATGCTGTGATAATGGTGCCCCGCCAATGCGCGCATTATGTAAACTACAACGATGGCCTGATAGAATTTTAAAAGGGTGTCCAACCTCACGGCGAGCCCGTTGTAACCGATCTAAAAATTGCGGCCAAATATAGATTTGCCCGCAATGCCGGCATGAGAACTCAGCCGGCTTAAAATTTTGCCAACGGTCATATTGCCAATGCGAATGTATTTGGGGAGGGCTTACAGGAAATATTTTCAACATAGCCAAAACATATGGCCACAGCAGAAAATGAGAATTAAAATAAAAATACCCGATATAAATTCGGACTTTAGATTAACTTTAAGCGTGGATTAAAATAAAAACCCGCCATAAGGCGGGTTTGATTTTGATTTAATAGACTCTTTAGCCGCCAATTACTTTTTCTTAAAGTTAGGCACCGCCTTCATCGCACGAGGCTTGCCACCACTTGCAAGATGCTTACCCTGCTTGACCCATTCGTCTCGAGCTATACGGCCCGGAATTGAGTCAATAATACCTTCAACCATCTTCACATCTTTGGCTTTCCAATTTCCGATCTGGCGGAAGTAGTAGATACCTTTCCCATTCAGGTCTTTCTCAAACTTTGGGCCAATCCCTTTGATGAGTTTCAGATCATCCGGCTTACCATCAGTCGGCCCGTCCGTATAAAGAATTTTCGGCTTCGGCTTAGCTTTAGCTCTTGGCTTAGGCTTAGTCGCTGACTTCTTATTAGCTACCTTTGGCGCGGCTTTCATGGCTCGTGCTTTACCACCTTTCGCCAGACCTCTCGCCTGTGGAACCCATTCGTCCCGCTTAATACGGCCCGGAATAGAGTCGATCACACCTTCAACCATTTTTACATCCCCTGCTTTCCAAGCGGCGATTTGACGGAAGTAATAGATACCTTTGCCGTTCAGGTCTTTTTCAAACTTTGGACCAATACCTTTGATAAGTTTTAAATCATCCGGCGTACCATCGGTCGGGCCATCTGTATAAAGAACTTTTGGCTTCGGCTTAGCTTTGGCTTTAGGTCTTGATTTCGGCTTCGGCGCAACTCTCGCTTTTGGAGCCGCTTTCTTCTTGGCTGCAGGCTTGCGAGTAGCTTTGGGCTTAGGCGCTTCAGCAAGACGACCTTCAAGATATTTTACACGAGCTGCTAAATAGCGATTACGCCATTCAAGAGCGTAGCTCTCATCATCATCACCTTTTGTAGCAACCGCGGCAGTTGCCCCTACAGCTGTTGCACCAGCGGCAGCGGCGGCAAGTTTACCCTTAAGCGAAGAAACTTCGCCATCACGAGCGGAAACTCGTCCTTCTAGTTCTTGAACACGGGCGCGCAAACCATCAGCTTCGGCACGCAAAGCGCCTTCACCTTCGATTGACAGATCACCTGCTTGCTTCTTCCCTCGGAATAACAACCACCCAAGGAACAAGCCCAACAGGCCGAATAAAAACGGAATTAACCACCCAAAACAGGCGATGTAACTAAATATACCATTAACGATTAACATTATTATGTCCTCCTTACTCGGACTGTGTCACGACAAATTCAATACGGCGGTTTTGAGCTTTGCCCGCATCCGTCGTATTATCACCGATCGGCTTGGCTTCCCCAAGACCAATTGCTTGCATGCGCTCTCGCGCTACCCCGTTATCCGTCAGATAAGCGACAACTGTGTTAGCGCGAGCTTCTGACAGACGTTGGTTATAATCCTCTGATCCATCTGCATCTGTATGTCCCTCAACATTGATACGAAAAGATGCACACTGCTTCGCAGCAGCTGCCAAAGAATTTAAAAGATCGAAACTTTGAGCTCCGCGAATATCAGCTTTATTATAAGCAAAGTTGATTTTCTTTCCTGTCTTAATATCGTCAAGCAAAGTCTGGCAAATTGACTGAGACTTAATCTCGCCAACATTCAAATCTTCCGTATTAGGGACTATAATGGTCGCCGCGCCATCATAATTAGTCAAGCTTACAGCACGAGCATTTAGCGCGTCCCTAATATCTGTCGATGTGGTCGTGCCGGTTATGACAGAACTTCTATCTTCCATAGCAAAACGACCTGTATCTAATTTAGCTAAATCATCAAAATTTTGACTTATGACCTTACCCCAATCTGAATTGGGTTCACCTGAAGCAAGACGAACAGTTCGGTCAGTAACCCGTCCCGGAAACAAAGCATTAGCCTGAGCTAAGACTGATTGTCTTTCATCTTCGTTGCGAACATATCCATCGACAACGACATTTCCATTAGCATCTTTGACGGCCTTAAATGTATAAGGCGACTTAGCAGGTAACGCTGCGACAGGGGCAACCTTTGCTACTGACATATCATTTTTAACACGATGCCATTTTTTATTTTTAGCAAACTTCCACCACTTACCATCATTGCAAGTAGAACACTCAGTGTTCTCTGCGATAGCTACAACTTCATTAGCATAAGCTTCATTTTGCGCATCTCCAGTTAACGTTGCGACATTGCCATTCATTTCGACTTTTGCATTATAACCAGCGTTATTTAATGCCGCTCGGATATCATCACCCATTGCGGCTGACCTATCAGGTGCAGTAAATAAGGCCCACAAAAGCGATAATATGGCGAGAATAACAATTCCCCAAAACCATCTCGCTCCCATATTCTTCCTCCATAGAAAATTGGTAAGTCCCTTTAGACTCACTTATGTGTTAACTTATTGCGGCCCCAGTGGCAATGTAGCATATCAATTATTTTCGTAAGGCTTGCAGGGTTTATCTCTCGTTCATATTCGCTTTAGAGGCGAAGTTAAGGGTGAGTTTTAAACCCTTTCTCTGGCTTGGGCATATTCGTTTTTAAATTGATCGACGATGCCTTGAATTGAAGGCGAATTTTCAACACTGCCAACCCCCTGTCCTGCCCCCCAAATATCTTTCCAAGCTTTTGCGTCTGTATTGCCGCCAGAGCCAAAATTCATACTCGTCTTATCTGCCGTCGGAAGGTTATCAGGATCAAGCCCAGCCTTCTCAATAGATCCCCTCAAATAATTCCCGTGTACTCCAGTAAAAAGTGAAGAATAAACAATATCGCCTCCAGACGATTTCACGATCTCATCCTTATAGCCCTCGGAGGCATTAGCTTCTTTTGATGCAATAAACCGCGTCCCTATATAGGCAAGATCAGCCCCTATCGCCAAAGCGGCAGCAACGGAGCCCCCAGTTGCTATAGAGCCTGATAATAAAAGCGGGCCATCATGGAATTGGCGAATTTCAGGGATTAATGCAAAAGGAGATAACCGCCCAGCATGACCACCTGCGCCCGTGCAAACAGCGATCAATCCATCAGCCCCCATGGATAAGGCTTTCTTGGAGTGACGAATATTGACCACATCATGCAGGATTGTCCCGCCATAACTATGGCAAGCATCATAAACATCCTGATTAGCCTGAAGACTTGTGATAATAATGGGAACTTCGTGCTTAGTACAAATTTCAGTGTCGTGCTCAAGCCGATTATTAGAAGCATGACAAATCTGATTAACCGCAAAAGGCGCGACTCTTTTATGAGGATTGTCTTTTTGGTACTGTTCAAGCTCCAGCTTAATACGCACAATCCATTTTTCAAGTTCTTCAGCTGGCCGCGCATTTAGCGCCGGAAAAGACCCTACAATTCCAGCCTTACACTGAGCGATCACGAGCTCCGGCCCTGATACAATAAACATTGGTGCGGCCACGATAGGCATTTCAAGGTTTTGTAAAATTGGTGGCAATGACATTTATCTATTCCTTAAGGTAATTTCAGCTCAATATTTGGATATGCAATTATATGCATATAGACAGAAGTCTAGGAAAAACTGGGTTACTCGTTGAACAAGCTTACAGCTGTCGCCGTCATGGTATCGACACCAATAGGTATCGCTTTGGCAGCATTGGGCTTGAAAAATGGGGAGTGTAAAGAGGGCATAGATTTTCCCGCCTTTTTCGCTAGCGCGACTTCCAAGGGGTCAGCCGCGCCTAACCAATAGATCAAACCTGGAATTTTAGGATCAACCCGTCCGTAACGACCAAAGTCCTCACCTCCCATAACAGGCTCTGAGGCTATGACTTGTTTTTCGCCGATCACCGCTTTCATGACTCCCATCGCTTTGTCAGCAAGCTCAGGGTTATTATAAGCAGCAGGGGTATATTCATCTTGAATTTCAACAAGCGGTAATTTGTCATCCGGCAAACCGGCAACACGGCCCATATTCTCTGAAATCCGCTTTATTGACGCCAGTAACCCATCACGTGTTTCATCTGAATAAGAGCGGACTGTGAGCTGGAGTTTCACCTCTTCCCCGATGATATTATGTTTTGTCCCACCATTGATCGCACCTACTGTGACAACGGCCGAGTCTTGCGCCGCAACTTCGCGCGAAACAATGGTTTGAAGAGCGATAACAATTTGCGAAGCCAAAACAATTGGATCCTTGGTTGTTTGCGGATAGGCCCCGTGTCCGCCAATTCCGCGAACCGTAATGTCAACCGAATCCACATTCGCTAGCGCGTAGCCGGAGGTAATGCCGACCATACCCGCCGGCATGCTTGAATTAGCATGAAGCGCGAGATTATAATCCGGGCGCGGAAATTTTGTGAAAAGCCCAGCATTGAGCATATTTTTTGCACCATGGCTGATTTCTTCCGCTGGCTGTAAAATCATAACCAGAGTTCCTGACCACAAATCCTTATTCTCAACTAATTCCTGAGCAGTGCCCAGAAAAGTCGTCATGTGGATGTCGTGACCGCAAGCATGCATGACAGGCCACTCTTGCCCGAAACGGTCTTTTTTAACAACTTTACTGGCAAAGGACAATCCAGTTGTCTCTTTAACAGGTAGTCCGTCCATATCTGCGCGGATCATAATGGTTTTGCCCGGGCCATTTTTCATGACCGATACAACCCCCGTTCCGCCAAACTCTTCTGTGACTTTAAACCCTAAAGCCTTCATCCGTTTTGCCAGATAAGCCGCAGTCTCTATTTCCATACTCGATAATTCAGGATTAGCATGAAGATGTTTGTACACATCCATAAGCGTTTCAGATTGAGCCGCCGAACTTAAGCCCATCACTACAGACATCAGAACCATAACCAATTTTGTTCTTATCATTTTACTCTCCTTGTTCTTCGTCAATATCTTCGCCGCGAAAATTTGTTTCAGCCTCAGACGCCATCCACATCATCGTTGCAAAGGCAGCAACATTTTGGGCAATCTCATCCTTGTCAATCTTATCAAAGGTGTCGTCAGGGGTATGGTGAAGATCAAAATAATCTGTGCCTTCTTGTTGCCAACGCATCGTGGGTACGCCCTGACGTGACATGGGGCCTATATCAGGACCACCATTCGTACCCAGAGCAGAAAATGGTAACCCCATCGCCTTACCCATACTTCTGATAATATCCTCACCTGACCGTACACCTGATTTAATCTCATAGGCCGGCCCTGCACCAAAATCAGACTCGGTGGCTAGAACGTGGTTATCCAAATCTGTATCTTTGTGAGCCTTTACATAAGCAAAGCCTCCAAGAAGTCCTACTTCTTCAGCTCCAAAAGCAACAACCCGTATTGTCCGTTTTGGTTTCAAGCCACTTTCGATCATAAGCTGTGCTGCCCCGGCGGAAATGCCAATGCCCGCTCCATCATCAATCGCGCCTGTCCCAAGATCCCATGAGTCCAAATGACCGCTGACCAAAATTATCTCATCCGGTTTTTCTGATCCCACTATCTCTCCGATAACATTACCTGATAGTCGTTCTCCGAGCCACCTTGGTGTTAAGGTCATTTTTAAACTGACGACCTCTTCTCGTTCTAAAGTTCGCTCCAGTTGATCAGCATCAGGTGCAGACAGAGCCGCAATCGGGATTTTCTTCACATCATCCGCATATCTCATCATGCCTGTATGCGGGAACCGATGACTATCTGTTCCTACGGAACGAATAACGACTGCGATAGCGCCCCGCTTAGCTGCTTCTGTCGCCCCTTGTCGTCGCTTTTGATTGGCTGGGCCGTACCCCGCCCCATCAGGAGCTTTCTTCATGCGCCCAGAAATAAAGACAATTTTGCCCTCTAACCCACCTAACGGTGCGTTTTTTAAATCCTCAAAGGTTGGAAAATAAGCAATTTCGGCCTCTATGCCCTCTGGCGGCGTCGCCACCGAACCGCCTAAAGATGTGATATAAAGCTGCTGGGGAAACGGCGCGACAATTTCCGCTATTTCAATCCCTCGCTCCCAATATGGCATAGTAAAAGGTTCAATACGCACATTTTGTAGACCTATTGCTTTAAATTTGGCCACTGCCCATTCTCGGGCCTTGGCCTCTTGGGGCGAGCCACCAACCCTTGGTCCGATCTCTGTCGTCAAGCTCTCTGTGATATCATAAGCATGAGTTCCGCCCAGAGCCGTCTCAATCAATCTTTCCACTTCTACGCTTCGTTCAAATTTTGTCGTCGTCTGCGGCAAGACATTATCCTCGTTCTTAGATGTATTAGTATCTGAACAGGCAATTAAAGTCGTACTTACTAACAAAGAGATGAGAATAGAGCGCATAGTTTACCTTTTATTTTATCGTCCTTATGATTAAACACAGCCTCAAGCTTTTCAAAGGGTTTTCAAAAGAAAAGAAAATATAGGGAATCGTCATGACACGTCTGGGAATATTGGCATTAAGTGCCTCACTCATTTTTACAACAGGGTGCGAGCCTAGCGCCGCGCCGAATATAAAGGTTAAACCTCCCGTCGCATCTGCCGCCGATATTGGGCGTAGAATTGAACGTTTAGCATCAGATGAATTTGAAGGACGTGCGCCTGGCACGCCGGGCGGACAAGCCGCCTCACAATATATCGCAGATGAAATGAAATCCGCGGGACTTAGTCCTATGGGAGAAAACGGGACCTATTTTCAACCTGTCAAATTAACTGAATCCGAAGTGCAACCGACCTCATCACTAACCATCCATCATGGCGAAAACACATTGATGGAGGCTGATCAAAGCACCAATGCAGTATTTTGGACGAAACGATTAGATAAAACTCAGACCGTTCAGGATAGCGATATTGTCTTTGTCGGATATGGTGTTGTCGCCCCTGAATATGGCTGGAATGATTATGCAGGATTAGACGTCAAGGGTAAAACAGTCGTTATGCTTGTCAATGACCCTGGTTTTGCCACAGGCGATGAGACCTTATTCAAAGGTAATGCCATGACCTATTATGGTCGGTGGACATATAAATACGAAGAAGCTGGCCGACAAGGCGCTGCGGCGGCCATTGTTATTCATGAAACGGAGCCCGCGAGCTATGGCTGGGATGTCGTCTCAGGATCTTGGACTGGCGCGCAATATGACCTCGTGCGGCCCGATGGCGGAGCGTCACGCACCAATATAGAAGGATGGTGGCATAAAGATACGGCTGAAAGCCTTTTTAAAAAAGCTGGGCTTAATTATACGGATATGAAAGCGAAGGCGCTAAAATCAGGATTTAAGCCCGTTCCGATGACAGGGTTAAAGCTTAATGCAACTCTAAATCAGAACGTCAAAACTGTTGAAAGCCGTAATGTTGCAGGCGGCGTTGTAGGTACGAAATACCCGGACGAATATGTCCTTTATATGGCACATTGGGATCATCTAGGAAAAAACAAAAACTTACCCGGTGACGATAAAATTTATAACGGCGCGGTTGATAACGCTACAGGTACGGCAGCCATTATAGAAATTGGTGAAGCCTTTGTTGAACAAGGCACGCCCGAAAGATCGGCAATATTCGTGGCCGTAACCGCAGAAGAGTCAGGTTTACTGGGCTCGGCCTATTACGCGGAAGATCCTTTAGTGCCCCTTAAAAATACTGTCGCAGGGATAAATATTGATGCCATTTTGCCTCTGGGCAAAACGAACGATATGAAAGTGATTGGGTTTGGAGCCTCTGAACTCGAAGACCGACTTAAAACCATCTTAGATAAACGTGATATGTATATTGTGCCAGATGATAAGCCTGAAGCCGGGTATTATTACAGGTCAGACCATATCAGTCTGGCTAAAAAAGGTGTTCCTATGCTCTATTCTGACCCCGGCAATGACCATGTCGTCAATGGGCTGACATATGGTGAGGATTTTGCGAAAACTTATACCAAAGAGCGCTACCACAAACCCACTGATGAATATGATAATAGCTGGGATTTGAGCGGTTTGGAGCAAAGCTCTGAAATATTATTTGAGCTAGGCTATGACATCGCCAATTCTCAAGACTGGCCCAATTGGTATGAGGGTACAGAATTTCGTAGCCTTCGCGATAAAATGAGACCATGATAAATTGAGACAATAGTGCAAACTGTCATATGTATGAAATGGGGGACTCGTTACGGTCCCGATTTCGTCAACCGTCTCTTTACAGCCGTACAAAGACATACACAGCGCAAAACCCGCCTTGTCTGTTTTACAGATGATGAAGCTGGCATTAATCCAAATGTTCAAATTGAACCTATCCCTGAGATCAACCTACCTGAAGAGCTCGCGCTAACTCCGTGGCGAAAACTAACCATGTGGAAAGTCCCTTTGGCAGATTTAGAAGGCGATGTACTCTTTCTGGATTTGGATCTCGTCATTACCGGAAATTTAGATGATCTTTTTGATTATGAAGCTGGGCGGTTTTGTGTGATAGAAAACTGGACCCAAATCGGACAAGGCATAGGCAACACATCTTGCTTTCGTTTTCCCATTGGAAAATTCGCGCATATCTATGATGATATCCAAAAAAACCGAGACCCCATTTTACACAAATACAGAATTGAGCAGGTTTATATCACAAAAGAAATTGCCGATATGGTCTTCTGGCCTGCTATCTGGTGTGCAAGTTTCAAACATAGTCTAATACCCAAATGGCCACTAAACTTTTTCAAAACGCCCAGATTACCCCCCGATACACGTATCGTTGCCTTTACAGGGAAACCCGATCAGGATGAGGCGGTTATCGGAAAATGGCCCGCTCCATGGTATAAAAAAACCTATAAATTCGTCAAACCAACACCTTGGATTGCCCGACATTGGCATTAAACGTTTATGGTCATAAATATCAAATTTTTGGCGAAAGCCCCACCCGATCAAGATCCAAATTTGTGGCTATCCCTGTTCCATAAAAGACAACCCACTATAGGCAATTGCCATTTTCATTTTGACTTAAATTACAAGGATTACGATTGGCTGGTTGTTTATGAAGGCTTACCTCCTTTACCCAAACAAAAGAAAATTAACCGCCAAGAGGTACTAAGCTGTCCGCGCGAAAATACGCTTTTAATAACAACAGAACCTTCCTCCATCCGTATTGATGGACCTCATTTTTTGCGCCAATTCGGCCATGTCCTAACTGCTAAAAAACCAACCCTCATAAAGCATCCTCATCAAATTTTTCAAACGCCGCCTTTACGCTGGTTTTATGGCCGTCCCATGTCGAGTGGCGACACTCATTATATCAACTTGGATAGCCTCACCTCTCAAACTCAACCTTCGAAAAAGCATGACTTATCAACTGTTTGCAGTCATAAACGCATGTCCCACACGATCCATGCCCAGCGCTATGATTGCACAATGGCGCTCAAGGAACGTCTTGGGAAACATCTGCATTTATTTGGACGTGGCATTAATCCAATATCCAACAAAGCTGAAGCGATGGATGCGTTTCGTTATCACATAGCCATAGAAAACCATATCGAACCTTATCATTGGACAGAAAAAATTGCCGATTGTTTCCTAGCCTATTGTCTCCCCTTTTATTATGGCCCGCCAAATATAAGCGACTACTTTCCGCAAGAGGCTGTTATCCCGATTGATATTTTTGATATTGATGGAACTGAAAAAGTCATACGAAAAGCCATAAAAAACAATCTCTATGAAACACGGCTACCCGCCATAAAAGAAGCTCGCAAACGTGTTCTTCAAGATTATAACTTAATGAATGTGATCGCCAATATTGTACAAAACGCCCAACAAGTAACATCACAGGCTGATGGCTTTATCTATGGTCGTCACATCTACCGTAAAAAACACCCTATTAAAGCAACATTTGATGCCATTCACCGCCTTCGTTTTAAAAGCGGGTGATTGTTTCCCCATTAACGCGAATTAAGTGGGAATTGGGTATAGTTTTCCGTTATCCAGACCTTAAAAATAAAACGGTATGATTCAAATATTAGGGTTAGAGATGAGCGGTTATAGAAAAGCATTTAAATATGGATTGATCGCATCAACAGTTGCGATCGGAACCCTCATCCTGACAACTCAGGCTTTCGCCAAAGATGGTCCGGCGGGCAGCTATGGAGATCAGGTCGCTAAATTTCGTCAACTAGGCACCGAACTCCCAACCCCTAATATATTTCGTAATGCATCCGGAGCGCCCGGCCCCGCCTATTGGCAACAACAAGCTAATGTCAATATCGATGCCGCGCTTGACGAAGAAAAAAAACGTATCGTCGCTTCAATGGACATCGATTATGTCAATAATTCACCTGATACACTGAATTACATTTGGCTCGCTCTTGATCAAAATCGTTTCAAGGACGGGTCTCTGGCACGAGAGTCAACAATAGCTTCAGCTGCAGGCTCACGCCGCGGTGACGCAGGCGCGGGCGCAGACCGCATTAGTTTTAACACCATGCGATATCAACAAGCTATGGAAGACCGTGAATATGGGTTTGAGTTCAAAGCCGTCACGGGTAGTGAAGGCGAAGAGCTGAGCTATACCATCAATGACTCCATGATGCGGATTGATATTCCACAAGGTTTGGAACCTGATGCTCGCTTTGTCTTCAAGATTGACTGGGAACATAATATTATCGACGAAGAAGCTGTTGGCGGGCGCGGTGGGTATGAGTGCTTCACCGAGGAAGACGAGGACGGAAATTGCATATTTGGTCTCGCTCAATGGTTCCCGCGCATGGCCGCTTATACTGACTATACAGGTTGGCAAAATAAGCAGTTTCTCGGACGCGGAGAATTCACGCTTGAATTTGGGGATTATAACGTCAACCTAACCGTCCCGAGCGATCATATTGTGGCGGCCACGGGCGTATTGCAAAACCCGCGTCAGGTTATGACATCCAAACAGCGTAAACGCATGGATGAGGCCAATTCAGAAAAACCCGTCTTTATCGTCACTCCAGAAGAAGCGGAAGAGAACGAGAAGTCCCAAGCTAAAGGCACAAAAACATGGCGCTTTAAGGCTGAAAATGTGCGTGACTTCGCATGGTCAAGTTCACGAAAATATATCTGGGACGCCATGATCCATGAACAGGAGGATGACAAAAACCCGACTGTGACAGCTATGAGTTTCTATCCCAAAGAAGCCAACCCCATCTGGTCTCAATATTCTACGCAGGCCGTGGTTCACACTATGGATGTCTATTCGAAATTTTCCTTTCCATATCCTTATCCCACAGCTCAATCAGTTAACTCTTGGGAACGCGGCGGGATGGAATATCCGATGATTACTTTTAATGGATATCGTCCTTACGAGGATAAAAACTCCGACGACCCCGTCTATTCACGTGGAGTCAAATATGGCTTAATTGGCGTTATCATTCACGAAATCGGACATATCTATTTCCCAATGACCGTTAACTCCGATGAACGCCGCTGGACATGGATGGATGAAGGTCTGAACAGCTTTCTTGAATATCTGGCCGAATATGAATGGGAAGAAAACTTTCCCATAACCCGCAATGGTAAACAAAATCCACTGGACGATATCACGCGCTATATGACAAGTTCAAATCAAGTTCCGATAATGACGCAATCTGATAGTGTTTTGCAATTCGGTCCTAATGCCTATTCCAAACCCGCAGCCTCTCTTATTGTTTTACGTGAAACCGTCATGGGACGCGAGCTTTTTGATTTCGCCTTTAAAGAATATGCAAGGCGCTGGAAATTTAAACGACCGACCCCAGCTGATTTCTTCCGTACTATGGAGGATGCTTCCGCTGTCGATCTCGATTGGTTCTGGCGTGGATGGTATTTCGGAACAGATCACGTCGATATGGGTATTTCTGATATGCGCGAATATACCATTTCCAGCCAAGATCCAGAGCAAGAGTTTGATAAGGACCGCGCTGATGATTTGGAAATGCGCCCTGAAAACATTACACAACGTCGAAACCGCGAAGAAGGTCTCAAAACCCGTCTTGAGCGCTTTGATGACCTTAAAGATTTTTACAATGAGAATGATCAATTCACTGTCACAAACAAAGACCGTAACAAATTTTCAAAATTCACAGACGGGCTTGAGGGGTGGGAGAAAGAGGTCTGGGAACGCGCTCAAAAAGATGGGAACTATCTTTATTTCATTGATTTTAAAAACCATGGCGGTCTGATTTCTCCGCTTCCCATAAAGTTGACTTATACAAATGGGGACACCGAAGAGATGATGATTCCCGCCGAAATCTGGAGACGCAATAGCAAAGCGGTCACCAAGCTCATCATTCGCAAGAACCGTGTTAAATCAGTCCAGCTTGATCCAGCTCACCAGACAGCAGACTCCGATTACAGCAATAATAGTTACCCACCCGTAATGCAGCCTGGACGTCTAAAAATGTACAAATCTGACTACAAGCGAAAAAGCATGATGGCTGATATGCTTGTAGAGCTAAAATCGGAATCCAAAGACGAAGCGAAAAAGTCGGACAAAGACATGCCCTTAGAAGAAGAAATCATGTCAAAATCTGAAAATAAATCTAAGGACAAAAAGTCTAAAAACATGAAGCGCTCTCAAAAGGAAACAGCCAAAAAGACAAAACCCACTAATGATAAATCTGAATTATCAGAGGAGAAAACATCACAAGAAACACAGGCAACACCTAAGACTAGTAAAAAAGAAAAAAGTTCCTTGCGTAAAACTCTCGAAAAAATGATGGGCAAAGAATAGCGCACAATGCTCTCACGCCGTCATACCCTTAGGGCCATAAGCAGTGCCGCTTTAGTGACCGCCTTGCCCATTAAGGCCTTGGCTCATCGTCAAAAAACGACCTTATCCCAAATTGAATGGGACGAGATCGAAAAAACTCTCTACATCACACATAGTTATCATATGCATGATGCTGAAACGGCGCTGGCAGCTGTAGGAGTTCTTCGAAAACCTGATCTGACATCCTTGCGCGCCCGCGCGAAATTAGCACTCTATACAGATGAGCAGTTTAAACTCTCTCAAAGCGGTAAGGAGATTGCGCTTGAAATTCTGGGTGCAGACTATGAAGCACGCACTGTATATGTTTATCAGCAAGTCATTTTAGACGCAGCTCCGTCCCATCTAACCGTTTCAGCCGCTATGCTGCGCGAGATTATTCCCGGACAAATCAACAATGTCGATCTTACCCTTGGGACTGATATAAAATCCATTCAGTTTAAAGGTGGAGATGGCCCTAAAAAGGTGCTTGCCTAAGCGAAGAATCGCGGTCACAACATCCTTATGTTGATTGTACACCATTTGAATAATTCCCGTTCCCAGCGCATCCTCTGGCTGCTTGAAGAACTTGACGTTAAGTATGACATTAAACATTATCAACGCGACCCCGATACCAACAGAGCGCCAGCAGAACTCAAAGCTATTCACCCTATGGGGAAATCTCCGGTCATCGAAGATGGCGATGATATCGTGGCGGAAACCGGTGCGATTATTGTCTATATTCTGGATAAATATGGAGAAAATAAATTACGCCCTGAGCGCGGCACACAAGAATATATAGATTATGTACACTTCCTGCATTTTGCTGAAGGCTCAGCCATGCTGCCATTACTCTTGGCTCTGTATACCGGCTATCTTGGCGAGGCCGCCGCGCCGATTCAGCCACTCATCATGAAAGAAATTAAAGGGGTTCTTGATTATTGCGAGTACCGCCTCATCAGAAATGATTATTTTGCTGGCGATAAATTAACCGGCGCGGATATCCAGATGATCTTTCCATTAGAAGCCGCCAAAGCTCGCGGACGTCTTAAAGGTTTTGAGGCTTGTAATGACTTTGTTGATAAAATTCATAAGCGTCCAGCTTATCTCAAAGCGTTGGAACGCGGCGGAGATTACGCTTACGGGCCGAAATAAAGTTAGGCTATGTCAACAGTTTTTCACCTTGCCTACCCAGTGAAAGACAAAGAAGAGACGCGGCGTTTTTACCGTGATATTATAGGGTGCACGCAGGGGCGTGAAGCCGAGACATGGATTGATTTTGACTTCTTCGGACATCAACTTAGCTTTCACGTCAAACCCGAAAGCTTCACCGCAAACGAGCCCACTAACCTTGTCGACGGTAAAGACGTCCCTGTTCGCCATTTCGGAGCCATTTTAGACTGGGATCAATGGCACGGTTTACGAGACCGACTTATCACAAGAAAAATGGACTTTATCATCGAGCCTTATATTAGGTTTAAGGGTGAAATCGGTGAGCAAGCCACAATGTTTTTCCTCGACCCCAGCGGCAATGCGCTGGAATTTAAAAGTTTCAAAGACCCGTCCCTAATATTTGCGGCTTAATCCTTACACAGCTACCTTACCGGCAATATGCGGGTGGGATTCATAGCCCAGTATTTTAACATCATGATATGTAAAATCATAAATCGAGGTGATGTCTTTATTGAGCTTTAAGCGCGGCAAAGACTTAGGCGTGCGGCTGAGCTGCGTTCTGACTTGCTCAAAGTGATTTGAATAAATATGCGCGTCGCCAAAGCTGTGGACAAAATCACCCACATCAAGATCGCAAACCTGTGCCATCATGTGAGTGAGTAATGCATAAGAAGCAATGTTAAAAGGGACGCCGAGAAAGATATCAGCGCTGCGTTGATAGAGTTGGCAGCTTAATTTTCCATTAGCGACATGAAACTGAAACAGGCAATGACAAGGCGGCAGCGCCATATCATCGACATCAGCCGGGTTCCATGCGGACACAATATGACGACGGGAATAAGGATTGGTTTTAATCGCTGCAATGACTTTATCGACCTGATCTATCACCGTCGTCGTTCCATCTTCATTTGGCGGCCCTTCCCAGCGCCGCCACTGTTTCCCATAGACAGGGCCAAGATCACCGTTTTCGTCCGCCCATTCATCCCAAATACGAACCTTATGATCTTGCAAATATTTGATGTTAGTATCCCCTGCGAGGAACCAGATCAGCTCATGGACGATAGACTTTCGATGCAGCTTCTTGGTCGTCACCATTGGAAAGCCATCTGCTAGATCAAAACGCATCTGATAGCCAAATACACCCCGCGTCCCCGTCCCGGTACGGTCCATACGGTCAATGCCATTTTCCATCACATGAGATAAAAGATCGAGATATTGCTGCATAAACATTACTTAGCGCGGAAAGGCGATTCGCGACAAGTCCTGCAGACCATTCCTGGAACAATACGCCTTTCCTTATACACAGGTCTTGGCTAGTCTGGACCACGGAGAATAGCCATGTCTAAATTTATATCTGATAGCGATGTCGTTGACCGGGTTCTCGGTCACATCAACAACAAGACAACGGACCGCGGCGATGAGGTCTGGCGCGAGCCCGTGGAGAATTACCGCTCGCCTGAGCGCCTCACACGTGAACTCGTCGTGTTTAAATCCCTCCCAACCCCCTTTTGTCCGTCAATAGCGCTGGCTAAAACCGGAGACTATATTGCAAAGCGAGCTGCGGGCGTACCGATCATTGTCGTGCGCGGGAATGACGGCAAAGCGCGCGCCTTTAAAAATGCTTGTCGTCACCGCGGCGCTGAACTGGTGGCCGATAGCGGATGCGTCGGAGCTTTCGTCTGTCCTTATCACGGATGGTCTTATGGGCTAGACGGAACCCTTCGCGGCATACCCCATGAAGACGGCTTTCCGGATGTAGACAAGCTCACCCATGGCCTAGCCGAGCTCACCGCGATAGAAACTAAGGGTATCATCTTTATTCTCCATCAACAGCCTGATGAGGATCAATCAAAAGCTTTAAAAATGCTTGAGGACGTCCCCGATATCCTCAAAGCCGATCAGATTATATTCGCGGAGTCCGAGATTATCGTAGAAGCCAATTGGAAACTCCATCTAGAAAGCTTCCTCGAAGGTTATCACATCAAGCCCGCCCATTCGAAAACCTTCTTCCCCTTTGGCTATGATAATTTGACCGTGATTGAACATAGCGGACTTCATTCGCGCGTCACATTCCCCTTTCAGCGCATTGAAACGCTGGCAGATGTCGCGCCGAAGGACCGCTACGTTTCCGATAAGCTGACTTACCTAAACCACCTCTTCCCTAATGTGGTCCTTGCCGAGCTTTCTCATCATCGAAGCCTCGCCATTTTGGAACCCATCAATGTTTCGCAGACAAAAGTCACCGTCTATAATATGACCAAATCAACTGATAATCCTGATACAGAAGCCGTAATAGAGGCCGCTAAACGCGATCTCGCCTTTGTCAATGGAACAGGTCAACAAGAAGATATTGCACTGGTCAGCGGCATACAGCGCAGCCTGCCCGCCAATGCTAATGAGGTCTTCACTTTCGGTCATTATGAACCGGCTATTATCCACTTCCATAAAGAGATGGCGGAGCGGGTCTGAAGTCCAACTGGGAAAAATAGAACAAAAGAATTAAAACGAACTTATGACTTCATTTCTTGCTCCAACGGATTCTCAACGCTCAATGCTTATGTCACTGCCTATGGACGCCCCTCTTGGAGTGCTTAACCTGTTTTTATTTCATACAACCGCCCAATATAAAGAAGGCGATCCTGAGTTTGGTACAGCGAAGGCAGATGTAACGGGAGAGCAAGCCTATGCGCGTTATGCCAATATTGCAGGAAAGATGATTAATGATCTTGGTGGGCGTATGGTTTTTAGCTCCCCAGTCGATCAGATCATGATTGGACCTGATAATCCCAAATGGAACAAAGCAGCAATTATGTATTTTCCAACCCGTCAGGCCTTTATGGATATGCTCACCGACCCGGAGTTTCAAAAGACATCAAGACATCGTAAAGCCGCTCTTGCACAGCACTATATGATGCATCTTTCAGGTGATCCGTTCAAAAGCTGAAATCCTATAAGCTCTCTAAACCCGAAAAGACGAGGAGGTTAATCATGAGTTTAACTCCCTATCCCGACCTGTCCCATGCCTCGCTAGCTCCTAAAAATCGCCGACGTCACATTGCAAGCAGATTATTCCGTTTCGCCGCCACATATCGACGACTTGCTGGCGGTCATCGACGGCAAATTCAATTTCATGCTTCTGAGCTAGAAAGCGGTTTAAAATCTCTTCTTTAATGATGTGATCGGCTCTGTGATCATTATCTGCTCGCATTGTAATACGGGTAAAGGGAATTTCATTCCAGACAAACCAACGCTCTGTAATATCCCTGAATCGCTCATTCCGGCCCGTCACGATTTCCAGATTATACGCTCCGCTCTTCCATAGCGTTTGATATAAAGACACAATCGCATCATTAGGCGTATCATCACCCATGGCTTGATTAAACGCCGCCCAATTCGAACGCCCATCACTGACATGATGACGCCTGTGAGCGATATCCGCGAGAGTTCCATCTATGTCAAAAATTACAGTTTTCATAAGTCAAGAAATTTTAAAAAGTATCCCACATACCTTATTTCTATAGGCCAAGGCAAGGTTTCTTTGTTTGAGGATAGGTGACAACCAAAGCGGCAAACCTCCTCCCCCGTCATCACCCAACTTGAACGGGGGATCCATGGAACCTAATTATCGCTTTGAGAGATTACTCTATGGATTAGCTATTTTGTACGAGGCGGTCCCCGATGACGCTTGGGGTTTTATTTTATGGTTTTTGGAAGTTACCTATTTGCACTCACTATAACTCGTCAACAACGGCGAGCATGGCATCAAGAACCGCGCCGCCCAAATCTGCGCTCCGGTCGGGCGACCAGCCAAATTCGGCGTCGGGAGCGTCGGCATTATCCTTGAACGGCATCTCTAATGTCATAGCCAAGCAATCATAGGCATGAGCGGTGTAATTAGTGCACATGGTTAAATTGGCATTGCCCGGTTTGCTTTTTGGATAGCCATGCTTGGTCTGGAAATCCGGCGAAGCTGTTTTATAAGCCGAGAGGAAAGCGGCCAGATTATCCGCCTGTTTTTCTGTATAGCCCGGAATGCCTTCCGCGCCCGCGATAAAATTATAAGGCAAGCTTTCATCCCCGTGCACGTCAAGACACAAATCAGGCTTGGCCATATCCATGGCGGCGATTGTGTGATAAACTTCGGGCGCAGATTGGATGGTCGCCACCCCCCATTCACGGTTCAGATTTGCACCTGTATCATTGGTGCGCAGGTTTCCGTTTTTGGAACCGTCCGGGCACATATTTGGGACAATGTGGAAGACCGCTTTTTCTCTTAAGGAAAGCGCCGCGTCATCTTCGTCATCCAATAGGCGGGCGAGAAAACCTTCCATCCACCACTCGGCCATCGTCTCCCCTGGATGTTGCCGGGCGATCACCCAGATAGATTTGGCCCCAGTGCCGATAGAAAGACAATCAAGGTCTTGCCCTTGCACTGTTTGGCCTAAGACTCGCAAAGAAACGTCTGGGTGTAGCAAAGCTTCGGCCACGACATTGGCATGACGTTCCTGACTATAGGGCGCAAAATAAGCATAATAAACCGAGTCTAATTCGGGCTTATGATCTATGATTAATTGGCCATTTTCATAAGACGTTGTATCGATACGAAACCACGTTTCGCGGTCATAGCTAGCACAGGCTTTGTAATTCTCCCACCCGCCAGTAAAGGCGGCGTCTTTGGCATTTTCTATCGTCATTTTCAGGTCTTGGTTTTTTGCGCCGCTAACGCGGAAATAGAACCATTGAAAAAAATCAGAGGCATTATCGGGGCGGATAGAGAGGCGGATACTTTGGGGGTCTTTGACGCTATGAACGAGAATATTTCCGCCGTCAAAGGCCGAGCTAATATGAAGTGTCATGATAGATTACTCAGTTATAAAATCATCCTGCGCAGAGGCCGCCGCGATAATAGCGCCCGGCACTTCGGGAGCCTCAAGCCCCTTCCAAAACACACGCCATTCGCCGCTGATCTGCATACCCTCACAGGCGCGCATATACCAGTCATTAAAAGGGTTTTTCATACGTGAGCGCCAGAAAAATGCTGAAATTTCTGCACTCATCACGTCCCAAATATCGCGCGCAATGCCTTCGCCCTGCGCCTCTTTGGACACCCAGAATTTTGAAAGATATGGTAATCCTGCCAGTTCCGTAAAAATAGCGCCCCCGCGATAATCATGCTCAATAAAACCTCTATGGATTTTACTCGTTAAAAAAGCGGGTTCGATTGATTTATCAAAAGCTTCTTCAATGGAGGTTTTTAACGCAGTCTTATTTAATTTAACCAAAGTCTTGATTGTCTTAATCGGCGCGGCGCGGCGCAGCATAGTCCCTGAGCCTTTGGTCGTGAAAAGTTCCGTCAAAAGGTTTAAAGGCGAAGCAATAACATAGACGCTTTTATTGGTTTTATCTTTTGATAATTCCTGAACAAGTTTTACGAACCTTAATTGTCCCGCTGAAAGATTTTCCAGTAAACCTCCAGCCTCAATCAAATCTATATTGATATGCGAGCAGCGTTTTCCGTTAACGGAGATAACACCCGAGGGCTGTAAAAATATAACCTTTCTCGGTTTCAATTCATTCACCAGGCCCATCAAATGCATGCCTTCTCGGCTCTCTGTCATTTCTAAAATTGTGATCATCCCTTTGCACGCTTTTTGGCGAACTTCCGGAATGAGTTGATAGCTTGCCGTATTCAACTTTGCCGGTCTTACCGAGGCTTTTTCAAGGTCTTTTGACAAACGCTGGGCTTGGAATTTCACGGAGGTTCGATCATGATCTAAAGCGCCAACCAATAAAACGGGGGCTAATCCTAGATCTGACAAAATGCGCAAATTACTGATCAGGGACTCAAGTAAAGGGTCTTTGAGACATCGAGGGTCTATGACAATAAGCGCAAAGCGTTCTGCTTCCTGTGCAGCAAAAAGTTCTGCATAAAACTTCGCCTCATGGGATGCACCTATGGCGGATAAACTCTTAAGAACGGTTTCCTTAAGCACGGCTGCCATAACTCTTACCAGCCATAGCTTTTTGATAGGTCTGCGCCGCGATATTCAGATGATCCAATGTTACGTATTCATTGGGTTTATGGGCTTGTTTTACATCGCCCGGGCCATAGACGACAACATTTAAACCTGCTTCTGATAACATAGCCGCCTCTGTCCAATATGGTAGATCCACTATCCGTGTATCTGTGAATATAGGCTGAAAGGCTGAAATATCATGCGTGGCAAAAGGTTCAAATGCCACGATAATATCTGTGACAGCGTCCGGCGTAATATCGCTAATAATTTTCATCATATCGGCTTGTCTTGCCTTTATATTATCGCCCGGAGGGGGCCGCATGGACGTCCAAAGTTTGGATCGTGTTGGTATGACATTATAAGCCCCATCATTTTCAATATCGCCTATATTCAAACACAGCCCTTTATAGGGCTCCTCTCCAAATTCCATATGGCGGTCTCCATAATCACCGAAAGCGCTCGCCAATCGGGAGGCTTGAAGTAGTGGACGTTCGGTTACATCCGACAATGAACTATGCCCGCCCTTTCCTGTAAACTCTGCAGTTAGCGCCAGCATACCACGATGGCGGCGGCCAACTTCGCATTTTGTAGGCTCACAAACTATGGCGGCAATAGCCCCCCCATAATGCCCGCGTTTGATAATTTCCGGCATAACCTCACTGCCATGTTCCTCATCCCCCGAAAATAGAATAGCAACATCCTTAGGCGCAATATTATCCAATCCCGCTAATATGCAGGCGGCTGCGCCTTTAATATCGCTCGTCCCCAAACCTGTAACCCGTTCGCCATCTTTGCGAAGTTTAAAGGGATTACTATTCCATCCTTCACCACTGGGAACTGTATCAATATGGACGTTTAATAATAGCTTAGGCGTTCCCCATCGAGCTAGAACATAGCCGCTATCCAACTTTCCACGCGACCGTTTGACTGTGCCAACTAAAAGGTCGTCAGGGTTATAGGTTGATAAAGCAGTTTTAAGAAGGTCTATACAGGATAGTTCATCCCCCAGACCATTACGCGTGTCAAAGCCCACAAGCTTTTCCAACCAATTCAAAATTTTATCAAGTGACACGGTGATAAGTCTCTCCCAGTCCAACAAAATAATTTACTGATTACAGAGAAGTGAGTTTGGATAAAAAGTAAACAAAAAAAAACGCCCTAACAAATGCGGGCGTTTAATTTATGAGTGTCTGTTAAACTTACGGACTACTTGGATCATCATCATCATCCGCAATAATAATACCAGCTGCAACGATAGCGGCCAATCCACCCACAAGAACAGGTGTACTAATTCCACCTAGACCACCACCTGCTGACACAGGAGGAAGTGGAGGCGGAGTCGTAGGCGGCACATATGGAGTTGCGGGCGCTGCTGGTGTAGAGGGCACTGAAGGTGTAGAGGGCACTGAAGGTGTTGAATAAACAGGCGTCGGCTCAACATACGGTGCAGGCGCTTGAGTAACCACTGGTTCAATCGGTGTTGGCTCAATATAAGGAGCTGTATCAACAACTGTCTCTGTATATGTCTGAGCTGGCTCAACATAACTTGTAACAGCATCAAGAGTTAAATCAATTTCACAACGACGG
>CAZNWH010000010.1:0-37723 GCA_964576765.1 uncultured Hellea sp. | reverse complement strand
CATTTTCGGGAGTCTTTGCTCATGCAATATCAAAAAGGTAAACATTGCGTTTTTTGTGTTTCACCGGATTGTTCATTAAAACCGGATTGATTACTCGCCTTAAATACTTTAGATTTCGGAGTTTTGGCGCACGTTACCCCCTGTGCGTTGATAGGCTTTTTAAGCGCTTGTCATAATTTAGTCATATCCCTGCTTTACGAAAGGGGGGAGTCGGGGCATAACGCACCGAACTTTGCTGAGGTCAATAATGTCATTTATCAAACGCATCTTTACGTGGTGGAATGGTTCAACCTTCGGGACGAACCTGCAAATTTCCCGTAAGGGCGAGAAAGTCGGCGAAGATGCTTATGGTAATACCTATTATCAGGAACACGGTGAGGGCTATGATGGCCGCGCGCGTCGTTGGGTGACCTATACAGGATATGCCGATGCGTCGCGTGTGCCGCCAGAGTGGCAAGGCTGGCTGACCTATACGAGTGCGGAACCGCCAAGCGATGAAAACCATAAGCCTCACACTTGGGAAAAAGAGTATCTGCCAAATCTCACTGGAACTGTGCATGCTTATAAGCCCCAAGGTAGTCTGGATCGCGGCGGAAAACGGGCCAAAACCGCAGCTGATTACGAAGCCTGGTCGCCAGATGCATAAGGGGCGTCTTGCCATATCGTCATTAGCCGTAAGCGTCATGGCGCTCGCGGCGGTGCCCGTTCAGGCTGAGAACCTCAATGGGACGGCTGTCGTTCTGCGGACCTTAGATAAGGTCACAGCGACGACCAAAGATTATACCGTTCCTGTCGGTGATAAGCTGACTTATGGTTCTCTGACGGTCAATGTACGCCATTGCGAAAAACGCCCGCCTGAGGATATCCCAGAGACATATGCTTTTCTCCAAATTGATGATAAAAAACTCGATGGTAAGGGTAAGTCCGGTGAAACGGAACGCGTTTTTTCAGGCTGGATGATGGCCAGTAAGCCAGCCATTTCAGCTTTAGACCATGGCGTCTATGATGTCTGGGTGCTTGATTGTGACGTGCCGGAACCTGTCATTGAACCTGTTGAAGAGGGAGTGGTGGGTATCCCTAAACTTCGCTAGATTTGCTCAAGCTTTAAATTACACCTTTAGCTTTTAAGGCTTCGACCTCAGACTTACTTTTACCTAAGTCTTTCAAAATATCTTCAGTATGTTCTCCGGCTTTTGGCGGATCCAAATGAAGCCCTAATCTCTCTCCGTCCAGGCTGATAGGAAGGGCGGGTAATTTACATTGTTTTCCATCTTCCATTTTCATATCTAAGAGACCACCACTTGCATTAAGGTGCGGATCGTCAAACATCTCTTCAGGCTTTCCAATTGGGGCAAATGGTAGGCCCAAAGTTTCAATTTTTTGCATTAAGTCAGCCTTGGTAAGGGATTGAAATTTATCAATTATTTGTGGTAAGAACTTATCTTTATGGATAACGCGGTCACGGTTTTCAATCAGGTCCGGATCATCGAGAAGATGCTCTAACCCAAAGGCGTTGCACAGAACTTTCCATTGCCCGTCAGAGACGACACCGACGAAAACTTGCTCGTCGTCTTTGGTGTTGAAAAGCTGATAAATTGCCCAGCTTGATACCCGCGCTGGCATAGGGGCGGCTGGCGTTCCAGTGACAGCCATTTGCGCCATGTGTTGTCCGACGAGAAAGGCGGTTGTTTCGAAAAGCGCGGCTGTGATTTGTTTGCCTTTGCCTGTGATGTGACGTTCATTAAGCGCCGCCAAAACGCCCATGGCTCCGAACATGCCGCCCGTCACGTCAATGACAGATGTGCCGGCTCGCAGGGGCCGTCCGGGCGGGCCTGTCATATAGGCGAGCCCGCCCATCATCTGGGTGACTTCATCAAGCGCTGTGCGGTGAGCATAAGGCCCGTCGAGAAAGCCTTTTTCAGAGCAATAAATCAGGCGAGGATTTAAGGCTTTAAGCGTCTCATAACCAAAGCCTAATTTATCCAGCGCGCCGGGGCGGAAATTTTCAATGAAGACATCCGCAGTCTTTATCATCTCCAGAACGGCGGCTTTACCTTCAGGGGATTTCAAATCGATACAAAGCGATTTTTTATTGCGGTTATACATTGGGAAATAACCGGCTCCGGCGCCGCGAAGCCGCCGTGTTTTATCTCCGCCGAGCGGTTCGACTTTGATAACCTCTGCTCCCATATCAGCCAGCATAAGTCCTGCTGCAGGCCCCATAACCATATGGGAAAATTCGATAACTTTAAGGCCGTTAAGCGGAAGGGGCATTTTGTGTCCTGAATTGCTGATCTATCTCGCCAGCGGTAAAGGCCTCAACGCCGTCGGCGTCTTTGATGTAGGCTAATAGCGCGCGCAAGGCCCAGATACGAAAGGGCTGTCCAATGATATAGGGGGTTAGCGTTAGGCCGAGCATTTGCGAGCCAAAGCGGTCATATTCATCTGCGAGAAGGGCGATAGCGTTTTGAATTTGTGTCAGCCAGCTTTCTTCTGTCTGGTGGCGGGTATGGAGTAGGGTGAAATCGGAGAGTTCGGAATTATTGGGGATGAGGGTTATACTCCCTTTATCGGTTTTTACCGTCACTGGCGCTTGGTTCATCTCCCAATCTAGACAGTAAGACAGTTTTTGGGCGGCTAATCGCGGCAGAGTTTGGCTAGATTGATTACGGGCAGGTGAGAGCCAGCCTTTAGGGGCTTTTGAAAAACACTCTAATGAGTTGATGATAAGTTTATGTTCTGCATCTGCGCTAAGGCCCTCATGATGAATATGATCCGTCGAGAGGCCATGAGCTGCTATCTCGTGTCCTGCAGTTTCAATCATCTCGACCAGTGGAGGATAGCGCCGCGCGACCTCACCGTTAATCGCAAAGGTGGCTTTAACGCCTGCGATATCTAAGGCTTTTAAAACCCTATAAACGCCCACGCGATTACCGTAATCCCTCACTGTGAAATGGCGCAAGTCAGGATAGGGCGTAACCATTGCGCCAGGATGTTTAAAAGGAACTTCGCTGGGGTTTAGCGGGAAAAACTCCAGTGGAATGATGAAGCTGATAGCGACTTTTGTGCCTTTCTCCCATTCTAATCTCAATCGGTCTTTCGCCATGCGCCAACCATAAAAATCATGATCTTGACCATATTTGCGCTTGGGATATTCAAGATAGGATTTATCCATTTCTACCTACCATTGGATTGAATCCTGTGCCCCCTGTGGCAACGCCGCGCTGCCGAATATCCTCTAGTGAAGTATCCCAATAATTATCTATAAAGTGTTTGGCGATTTCCTTGCCTGTCGCGAACCACACATCATCTTTATGGGCGCATATATGTTTGAGCGACTCTTCAAAGGGGCGGATACGGTGCGGCTGCGCGACAAGATAAGCGTGAAGCGGAATGCACATCACGTTGCCGCTACGTTCTCCTTCTAGCAATAATTGATCGAAATGGTGTTTTAAAATGTCGGTATAACGATCAGGATCAAACCCCATGACGGAATAAGTAATCACATCATTGACTTCAAGCGAGTATGGCATGGAGACCAGTTTACCCGTTTTCGTCTTAAGAGGTTGGGGTTGATCGTCTTGAAACAGATCGCAACTATACCAGAAATCATTTTCGGCTATCAGGTCCAGTGTGCCTTCGGTATGTGTCAGGGCGGGGGCGAGGTAACCGCGAATACGTTGGCCTGTCGCTTTTTCGACGGTCTTGATGGAATCGTCCAATACAGCCTGTTCCTGCTCAGGCGTAAGTCCATAGGAATAGCGTGTATTGTAGATACCATGAGAGAAAAATTCCCAATCACGTTTCATGCAATCTTCGATGATTTCAGGATGATGATCGCAGAGCGCGACATTTAAACTGACTGAACCGCGTAGACTATATTTATCAAGCAATTCCATAAGCCGTAAATGCCCGACACGGTTACCGAAATCCCGCTGACTATATTGCTGCACATTCGGGATAGCATTTGGCCAAGGTTGCCGCTTGGGGTTATTTGGCGGCATGAATTCATAAAATTCGATATTGGGCGCTATCCAAAAGGCGAGCTTCTTCCCGTCCGGCCATTCAATCTTGGGCCGCCCTGCATAAGGCCAATAGTCATAAAGGTTAGGCGTTGCGTGCATATTAAGCTTGATAGCTCTCTAGCCAGTCATAAACTTGGGCCACATCTACCACATCTGCATATTTTATCAGCAAGTCTGTCAGGTTAGCAAAATGATAGCTCTCATGCTTATCGGCAACACATTCAATCGGAATAATGGTGCGATAACCATAGGAAAGCGAATCTACGGCGGTGGCCCGTACGCAGCCTGATGTACTGCCGCCTGTCACAACAACCGTGTCAATTTTGTGAAAATTCAAGAAACTATTCAGCGGTGTTTCGAAAAATGCGCTTGGCATGCGCTTGGTATAGACCGCATCTACCGAACGGTTTATCTCGAGGCGGTCATCAAATTCGGTGCGCTGACTTCCAAATTTAATATTCTGCAAGCTATCGGGCGTGTCTGTGCGGGTCCCCCAAACCCCGCAATCAGCTGCATTGTCCATATAAGCGACATGGGTCCATATGACGGGCAGGCCTTTACGACGGGCGGCTTTGGAGATGTCATTTATATGCTTCATTTGACCAGGGTCGGTCACATAAGCCGTTTTAAACAGGTCCGGCCGCGTATAGGATTTTTGCGGATCAACATTGACGATGGCCATACGCTCGCCAAATCCAAAGCGCTTCCGAGCAGGATTATTTTGGGCCTCTTCGAAAATTTCTCGGGCGGTCTTATCAGATAAGACCATTGTAGATTTTATACTCATGCTTATGTCTATTCCCAAAGTGTGATGAGGATGACTTGATACACCTCAACTCATTTAAAAGATTTAGACGGGATAAGGCCCTCATGAAAGATAAAATCCTGATTTCCGAGGTCGGTCCGCGCGATGGATTGCAGAACTGCAAAGGCATAATGCCGACAGAGGTGAAAAAGCACTGGATAGAAGGATTATACAATTCAGGTGTTCGAGAGATAGAGGTTGGAAGTTTTGTTCCTCCGAAGCTCTTTCCTCAGCTTGCCGATACAGCTGAGATCGTAGCTTTTGCCAAGACATTGCCTGCGCTGCGCGTTCTGGCTTTGGTGCCAAACCTTCGCGGCGCTCAAGCAGCGATTGAGGCCGGGGTAACGTCTATTGGCTTTCCGCTATCGTGCTCGGAAAACCATTCCATGAAAAATCTGCGCCAGACCCATGATCAGGCGATAGAAAATGTTGCCGCAATTGCAGCACTTATTAAGGAGCAACCCAAAGATCACCGTCCTGAATTTGAAGGAGCTTTATCGACCGCTTTTGGCTGTTCAATTATTGGCCATGTCCCAGAAGATAAAGTCGTTGAACTGGCAGAGCGTCTTGTGGCTGCGGGGGTGGATGAGCTTGGGCTTTCAGATACTGTGGGTTATGCTAGCCCAAAATCCATTAAAAGTCTTATTCGGAAAGTGCGCAAGGTCGCGGGTGAGGACAAAGTAAAATCAGTCCATCTGCATAATACTTATGGCCTAGGTATAGCTAATGCTTTTGCCGCCTATGAAGAAGGCATCGAAGTCTTTGACAGCTCGCAAGGCGGTTTAGGAGGATGTCCGGCGTCTCCAGGGGCGAGCGGAAATATAGTCACTGAGGATTTGGTCTATATGTTCGAATCCATGGGCGTTGATACAGGCATAGATTTAGACAAACTTATGGACTGCCGTAAATATCTCTCTGAAGGGCTTCCGGGAGAACCTGTATACGGCATGACGCCTAATGCCGGTTTACCAAAGGGCTTTTAGTGAATTAGCAGTAATGATGTTAAGATTTAGAAATATTACAAGTGGAGGCTACGCACTCACTTGATTCATCAAGCCTATCAAAGGCTCATAACTAAATTGAAGCTCTCTGACGTTTCGGCCAGCTTCGCAATGGAAAAGATGAAATGTACGACGGAACTACCGCTGCGCTGTAATATTACCTCTTAGAGGATGCTCTGACCCGTCTTTTCCCAGTCTTTCAAAAAAGCGGCTAGCCCTTTATCGGTCAAGACATGGTTAGCGAGGTTTTTGATAACATTTGGCGGGGCTGTCATAACATCGGCTCCGACAAGGGCGCATTCTTTAACATGATTGACGTTACGAATTGAAGCGGCAAGAATTTCGGTTTCATATCCATAATTATCATAGATAGTCCTGATATCTTCGATGAGTTCCATCCCGTCCAAGGTAATATCATCTAGGCGGCCAATAAATGGGGAGATATAGGTGGCTCCGCATTTGGCTGCGAGAAGCGCCTGATTGGGTGAAAAACAGAGCGTCACATTGGTCGGAATGTTTTCTTTTGATAGCGTATTACAAGCTTTCAGGCCGTCCATTGTCAAAGGAAGTTTGACACACACGTTATTCGCGATTTTGCGAAGATGTCGGCCTTCTTCTATCATCTTATCGGCTTGTGTCGCGACGACTTCAGCGCTGACATGACCGTGTGTGATTTTACAAATTTCGGCTATAACCTCTTTAAAGTCTCGGCCTGATTTCGCGATAATGGACGGATTAGTCGTCACGCCATCGACAAGACCGATGTCATTGAGTTCAGCGATTTGACCGAGATCGGCGCTATCAACAAAAAACTTCATGCAGAACTCCAAAATTACAGACGATTCTATTCAAAGGTCTGCTATCACGAATCATGGCTGCACAAAACGCTCAAATCCTTTTTCCTGTGAATGTTCCCGGTGCGTTTGATTACCATATTCCGCTGGGGATGAATGTCGCACGGGGGAATTTCGTTTTTGCGCCGATTGGAAAGCAAATGAAATTGGGTGTTGTTCTCGGCTGCATCGATGATGATGGGCAGCGCACCCTTAAGGATGTCGCACAGCCTAAAGCGGCTAAACCACTTTCTGATGAGATGCTAAAGTTTATAACATGGACGGCGCAGTATAATTGTGTTTCGCCGGGTTTGATTCTGCGTATGGTCATGCGAAATTACAAAGCTCTCGATCCTAGCCCGTTAGTTACCCAGTTTGAGCCCAGTGGCCATCTACCATCAAAAATGACACCTGCAAGACAAGCTATCTTGGATAAAGGCGGCCCGTTTCCAGCGCGCGCTTCTGAAATCTCTGACCGATCCGGGGTCAGTAGCGGAGTTATCCGAGGCTTTGAAACGGCTGGAGGATTAATCGCGAAAAGCCTACCTGTAGATGCACCATTTGGTATGCCGGACATCGACTTTGACCGCATGACGTTAACAGCGGCGCAAGACGCGGCGGCAGAGGATTTGAAACGTCAAGTTTTAAAGCAAGACTTCAATGTGAGTTTACTTGATGGCGTAACAGGGTCAGGAAAAACTGAAGTTTATTTTGAGGCGATTGCACAAACTTTAAAAATGGGGTCACAAGTTCTTGTTTTAGTGCCTGAAATTGCGCTTACACAGGCCGGTATAAAGCGGTTTAAAGCTCGTTTTGGTGTTGAGCCTGCGCAGTGGCATTCTCAGCTCAGTGATGCGATGCGACGGCGTGTTTGGCGTGAGACAGCTCATGGCCGTGCCAGGCTTATTGTTGGTGCAAGATCGGCTCTTTATTTGCCGTTTCAAAAATTGGGTTTGATCGTAGTTGATGAAGAACATGATACATCTTATAAGCAAGAAGAAGGCGTCATATATAATGCCCGTGATATGGCGGTAGTTCGTGGTAAAATTTCAAACCACTCCATTATATTAGCATCTGCTACGCCCTCATTGGAAAGTCTCGTTAATGCCCGAACAGGCCGCTACGCCCATGTTGTTTTGCCAGAACGACCAGGTGCCGTAACTTTGCCGGAGATTAGACTTGTCGATTTAAAGGATCATCAACCAGAAAAGGGAGATTATATTTCTCGACCTTTAATTGAGGCTGCGGCAAAAGTTTTATCACGTGGCGAACAAGCTATGCTTTATCTTAACCGTAGAGGTTATGCTCCACTGATTATTTGCCGGAACTGTGGTGAAAAACTGAAAAGCCCTGATACTGATAGTTGGCTTGTACAGCACCGGGCTAAAGGTCGAGCGATGTGTCATAAAACCGGATTTTCAATGCGGATGCCTAAATTTTGTCCTGAATGTAAAGCGGATGAGTCTCTGGTACCTGTAGGTCCGGGTGTTGAACGCGTGGCTGAAGAAGCTCAACGGCATTTTCCAACCGCTAAAATAGAAATATTTAGTTCTGACACAGCCGGAAACACCGCCGAGATACAAGCACGAATGACGCGTATGGAACAAGGTGACATTGATATTTTAATTGGTACGCAAATGGTGGTGAAGGGGCATAATTTTCCAAAGTTGACATTCGTCGGCGTTGTCGATGGTGACTTGAGCCTCGTTGGTGGTGATCCGCGAGCAGGTGAGCGGACTTATCAAACATTAGTGCAAGTCGCAGGACGGGCAGGGCGGGCGGATAAGTCAGGGCATGCGCTTATTCAAACCCATCAACCCGAACATGAAGCTCTTGTGGCCCTTGAGGCTGGTGATAGAGACAGGTTTGTAACGGCTGAATTGGGATTGCGTGAGATGCTTTTACTGCCGCCTTATGGAAAATTAGCGGCCATTATTATATCAGGCCCAGATAAAGATAAAGCTGACAGCTTTGCAAAGCAGGTGGTTTCGGCGGCCCCAAAGGCTGAAGATATTGAGATTTTAGGCCCTTCAGAGCCTCCCATCGGCCGCTTGAGGGGTTTATATCGCCGCCGTATCCTTGTTCAGAGTAAAGACACGGTGAACCTGTCTAAATATATGCGGATTTGGCGAGCGAGAGTGAAAATTCCTTATAAATATAAACTACAGGTTGATATTGATCCTCAGTCTTTCATGTAGCCCTCATTTTTATGACTATATGAGGATATTATGGCACTAAAATTGCTCGCCTAGGGTGAAATGAGTTACCTCGAATAACAATTTCAGGTATATTCATGTCTATTGCGATAATATACATAATTAAGGATGCCGCGATGTTAAAAAACTGGACTGATGAACATACAAAAAGTTTTCGTAAAGATATGTTCACTGTTGATCATGGGCTCAAGGAAACAGGATTGTTTACGGATGAAGCTTTGGCCCTCCTCCTTGATAACCACCCACGATCACATCTGGATGTATGCACCATTGCCGATCATGATGTCTATCAAGCAAAGTTTCGAACGGGGGATGTCCGTGATGTAGATGGAAAAACTCTCATTGAAGCTGCGCGATCAGGGTCAATTTGGATGAACCTTCGCGAAGCCATGAATATGCATGCAGACTATAAAGTTGTTTTGGATGAATTGTATGGAGATTTAGCTCGCCTTTCAGGAACACGTCCGATGAAACCAAAGGGTGGAATTCTTATAACTTGCCCTACAGCCCAAACCCCGTATCACTGTGATACTCAAGAGACGATTTTATGGCATGTACACGGACAGAAGAGAATCTACCTCTATCCGACTACTGAAGAATATTTATCTGATGAAGGATATGAACGTATCCTTTACTCGAATTCGGAAGATTACCTGCCGTACAGAAAATCTATGGATGAGGGCGCAAGAATATTTGATTTAAAAGAAAACCAAATGATTACGTGGCCTCTAAATGCTCCGCATAGAGTTGAAAATCAATCATTTTGTGTCTCGGTTACAACCGAATATTCGTCTCCTGAAAGTAGCTTTAAAAATTCGGTTATGTATACACATGCCGTTATGCGCCAAAAGGTTGGCATGAATCCGTCTTGGAGAAAGACATCTTATCCTTCAAAAATCGTTAAAGCAGCCGCAGGACGCTTGCTGCGAAAAATAGGACTTCTGGAGTCTATAAGAGAGCAGGATATCGTAACATTTACTGTGCATAAGGAGGCGCCTGGATATATTTTAGATACAGAGCCTTACCGTCGTAATTTCTAAAAATATGTTCCGTTATCCATAATTGACGGCCTGCCAAAACGCCGCAGTCCAACCTCACTTGGCAAGTGTGAAAGCTCATGTTAAAGCGCGCGCGAGTTCGGCGGAGCAGGCATGAGGCAGCCCCGCTATCTTCATATTTTAGTGATTAGCTTCTTGGAGCTATCGCAGTAATTACGGACCTTTATAGTGTCAGACACAGACGTCATTACAGGTGAAGCTCCTTCTCGTTATGCTCTTGCTTTGCTTGAGCTTGCAGAAGAGTCTAAGTCTTTGAAAAGAATAGAAAAAGACGTAAAATCACTTAAATCTATTTTTGAAAAAAATGATAATATAAGGCGTCTTGCCGAAAGTCCTGTTTTTTCTATTGAGGATAAAGTTTCAGCTTTGACAGAAATAACCAAGAAGGCCAAGCTTAACAAACTCACGACTCAGTTTGTTGGGATCGTCGCAGGGAATCGCCGCGCCGTAGAAATTCCAGCAATACTTGCCTCTTTCGAAGAAATGGTTGCGCGACGTCAAGGTAGCCAAGTTGCTAAAGTCTCCAGCGCGCAGAAATTAACCTCTGCACAGCTATCGTCTCTAAAATCTAATTTAAAAAAATCACTCGGCCGTCAGGTTGATGTGGAAACAAGTGTTGATCCTGAATTGCTTGGCGGTTTCGTCGTGCGTGTCGGGTCTCAGCTTTATGACAGTTCCCTTAAGACAAAACTTGAGGATCTTAAAATCGCGCTTAAAGAAGCATAAGAGGTAAAATCATGGATATTCGTGCTGCGGAAATTTCCAGTATTCTGAAAAAGCAAATTAAAGGCTTCGGAACTGAAGCTAAAGTCTCTGACGTTGGGCAAGTTCTGTCAGTCGGTGACGGTATTGCCCGTATTTACGGCTTGGACAATGTAGGTGCTGGCGAGATGGTTGAATTCCCGGGTGGAATTAAAGGCATGGCCTTGAATCTTGAAAGCGACAACGTCGGAGCAGTTATTTTCGGTGATGACCGCGGTATTAAAGAGGGCGATACAGTCAAACGTCTTGGAGAGATCGTTGATGTTCCTGTTGGCATGGGTCTTTTGGGGCGCGTTGTTAATCCTCTCGGTGAGCCGATTGATGGAAAAGGACCTATTAAATCATCTGAGCGCCGCCGTGTTGATGTTAAAGCACCTGGTATCATGCCCCGTAAAGGCGTGCATGAGCCTGTTCAGACAGGTATTAAAGCGATTGACGCGCTTATTCCTGTTGGGCGAGGTCAGCGTGAACTTATTATTGGCGACCGCCAGACAGGTAAAACAGCTGTAGCTGTTGATGCAATTTTAAACCAGAAAGCGGCTTTCGATGAAGATCGTGAGAATGACAAGCTATACTGTATATATGTCGTTGTTGGCCAAAAGCGCTCAACTGTTGCGCAGCTAGTTAAAACGCTCGAAGAAAATGGCGCAATGGGTTATTCTATTATTGTTGCGGCTACAGCTTCAGAGCCTGCGCCGCTTCAGTTTCTTGCACCGTTTGCAGGTTGTGCGATGGGGGAATATTTCCGCGATAATGGCATGCATGGTTTGATCATTTATGATGATTTATCAAAACAAGCTGTTGCTTATCGTCAAATGTCACTTCTTCTTCGCCGCCCACCAGGCCGCGAAGCTTATCCTGGTGATGTTTTCTATCTTCACTCTCGTCTTTTAGAACGAGCGGCGAAACTTAATGAAGATAATGGTGCTGGCTCATTAACTGCGCTACCAATTATTGAAACTCAAGGTAATGATGTATCGGCCTTTATTCCGACCAATGTTATTTCGATTACAGATGGTCAGATTTTCTTGGAAACAGATTTGTTCTTCCAGGGTATTCGTCCAGCGCTAAACGTTGGGCTTTCTGTTTCGCGTGTAGGCTCCTCGGCCCAGATTAAAGCGATGAAACAGGTTGCTGGACCAATTAAAGGTGAATTGGCTCAGTATCGCGAGATGGCGGCCTTTGCGCAGTTTGGTTCTGACCTTGATGCATCAACTCAGGCACTATTGGCCCGGGGCGAACGCTTAACGGAGCTTTTGAAACAACCTCAATTCTCACCGCTCCAAGTGGAAGAACAAGTGGCTGTTATTTATGCGGGAACCCGTGGATATCTTGACGATGTTCCTGTCAAATCTGTACAAAAATATGAACGTGAGCTTTTAGCCAACCTTAAATCTGATCATGGGTCGCTGTTGGCGGACATTGCCTCAGAGAAAAAGCTGTCTGATGATCTCGAAGGTCGTCTTAAGTCAGCTCTTGATAATTTCACGGCTAACTTCGCCGCTTAAGGACCTGATTAATGGCCTCGTTAAAAGAGCTCCAGAACCGGATCAAAAGCGTAAAGAATACGCAAAAGATCACTAAAGCCATGCAAATGGTGGCGGCAGCTAAATTGCGTAAAGCGCAAGAGGCGGCTGAAAAATCTCGTCCATATTCTGAACGCATGAGCGCAATTGTATCTAACCTTGCCGGATCAATGGCTGAAGGTGGAGATGCCCCGCAGCTTCTTGTAGGAAATGGGAAGTCTGATACGGTTCTTCTTGTTGTAGCCACAGCTGACCGTGGTCTTTGTGGTGGATTTAATACCAATATTGTCCGCCGTGCCCGGGAAGAAATTGTGGCGCTAGAGAAGGCTGGCAAAACTGTAAAACTCTATATGATTGGTAAAAAAGGATACGATCAACTCAGTCGTCTTTATGGTGATAATATTGTTGAATATATCTCGCTTAAAGAAGAGCGCAGTATTCATGCAGGCATAGCGCAAGGCATTGGTCAAAAGATTACTGCTATGTTTGAGGCTGGAGACTTTGATGTCTGTAAGCTTATTTATTCCGAATTCGTCAATGTCATGACGCAAGAGGCGGTTGCTAGTACACTTATTCCTGCGAATGCTGGTATAGAAAATGCCGATGATGAAGCCTCTGGTCCTGATCTAGGTTTGGCGAGTTATACGTATGAACCTGATGAAACAGGTATTTTACGCGTGCTTTTACCGCGGAACATCAACACACAAATCTTTACGGCCTTGCTTGAAAACACGGCCGGTGAAATGGGCTCTAAAATGACAGCTATGGATAATGCCACGCGAAATGCCGGTGACATGATCGATAAGCTAACCCTAACATTTAACAGAACACGTCAGGCACAGATTACATCTGAACTGATTGAAATTATTTCAGGCGCGGAAGCGCTTTAAGTAGCTAGAGGAAGAAAACCATGGCTAAAGCAGCAGCAAAAAAGAAGGCTCCGGCCAAGAAAACAGTCGCGAAAAAGCGCGCGCCTGCGAAAAAGAAAGTTGCGTCTAAAGCAACTGGCCGTATCAGTCAGGTTATTGGCGCGGTTGTCGACGTGGAATTTGTTGGTGAATTGCCGACAATCCTAAACGCCCTTGAAACAGATAACCAAGGCAATCGTCTGGTTCTCGAAGTCGCGCAGCATTTGGGACAAAATACAGTCCGCACAATTGCGATGGACGCAACTGAAGGTCTTGTTCGCGGCCAAGCCGTAACTGACCTTAAAGCGCCTATTACAGTGCCTGTAGGGCCTGAAACACTTGGACGCATCATGAACGTTATTGGTGAGCCAATTGATGAACGGGGCCCGCTTAAAACAAAAGTTTCTGCGTCAATTCATAAAGAAGCTCCGCCATTTGTTGACCAAGCAACAGAAACAGAAGTACTTGCGACGGGTATTAAGGTTATCGACCTTCTTTGCCCCTATTCCAAAGGTGGTAAAATTGGTCTCTTTGGCGGTGCCGGTGTTGGTAAAACCGTTTTGATTATGGAACTCATCAACAATATCGCCAAGCTTTTCGGTGGTTATTCCGTTTTCGCTGGTGTGGGTGAGCGTACGCGTGAAGGAAATGATCTTTATCACGAAATGATCGAATCCAACGTGATCAATCTTGATGGCGAAAGCCGGGCTACACTTGTTTACGGACAAATGAATGAGCCTCCTGGGGCTCGTGCTCGTGTGGCTCTAACTGGTCTATCACAGGCCGAATATTTCCGTGATGAAGAAGGTAAAGACGTCTTATTCTTCGTTGATAACATCTTCCGTTTCACTCAGGCAGGGTCAGAAGTGTCCGCGCTTCTTGGACGTATCCCATCTGCTGTGGGCTATCAGCCGACATTGGCCACTGAGATGGGGCAGATGCAGGAACGCATTACCTCCACTAATAAAGGCTCTATCACCTCAGTTCAGGCGATTTATGTTCCAGCTGATGACTTGACTGACCCGGCGCCAGCCACATCATTTGCCCATTTGGATGCGACGACGGTTCTAAACCGAGCGATTTCAGAAAAAGGAATTTATCCTGCGGTTGACCCACTTGATTCAACATCACGTATCCTAGAGCCGCGCACCGTTGGTGAAGAGCATTACGAAACAGCGCGTCAGGTACAAGAAATTCTCCAACGCTATAAGTCTCTTCAGGATATCATTGCTATTCTCGGTATGGATGAGCTTTCCGAAGAAGATAAAACGACTGTTGCGCGCGCGCGTAAGGTTGAAAAATTCTTGTCTCAGCCTTTCGATGTTGCGGAAATCTTTACGGGCTCTCCCGGTATTCAGGTGCCACTCGAAGACACAGTGCGTTCATTTAAAGGTCTTGTTGAAGGTGAATATGATCACCTCCCAGAACAAGCTTTCTACATGGTTGGCGGCATTGATGACGTGATTGAAAAAGCCGCTAAAATGGCAGCGGAAGCCGCTTAATTTAAATATGGCTGATAAACTCACATTCTCACTTGTTTCGCCAGAACGTGAACTGTTCTCCGGCGATGTTGATCAGGTCGATATTCCGGGCTCAGAGGGCGATTTTGGGGTTTTCCCCGATCATACGCCCGTTATGGCGGCGATTAGAACAGGCGCGATCACGGTCTATGCTGATGGTCAGGAAACCCAATACTTTGTGCAAGGTGGTTTCGCCGACGTCACACCTGAGGGCTTAATTGTTTTAGCGGAAAAAGCCTCTCTGATGAGTGAAGTCGATGCGGATACATTGAAAGCCGACATAGAAGCTGCAAAAGCGGCTCTGGATGGTCTGGAAGGCGAGGCGGCATTAGCGGCTCAGCAGAACTTGGATGGCCTAACGGCATTAGTTGACTAATTAAATTATTAGATTCTGATGTCTTAAATCATCAAGAATTGGGCCAGTTTTAGCCTTGTTTGATTGTTAAATTAAGTGATGCTTCGTCTTGTTAAAATATCAATCCTATTATTTTTAGTACTCATTTTATGCTTATTCTATGGGTTTTTCATAGAGCCTAGAACTCTCAAATTACGTCATGTGTTACTTGAAGCGGGTACAATAGAGACACCGCTCAGAATAATTATTTTATCCGATATTCACATAGGGGGATTTCATGTTCCTGCATCAAGAATTCCGTTGATTGTTGATATTGTGAATAAGCATAAACCTGATATCGTTTTAATACCCGGAGATTTTATCAATGGACATGAAAAACGGGAGGTCCAAAGTCATGCCTTTAATCAAGAGATAATAAAAGGTTTAAGCTCTTTGAGAAACATTGATGCGAAATTCGGAACCTACGCATCAATTGGTAATCATGACGTTTGGTATGATGCTGATTTCGTGGCAGCTAACCTCAGAACTAACGGTATTAAAGTGCTTTCAAATGAAGCGCATGTGATTGGAAATGGACTTTGTATCGTAGGATTAGCCGATCATGATACGCAGTCGGAGGACCTCAATGCTTTCTTGGATTGTAAAGGTCAAACCATAATAGCGATGATGCATTCTCCTGATAGTTTTAAGTATTTAAGATCAGATACATTCTTGGCCGTTGCGGGCCATACGCATGGTGGACAGATTAATTTACCCTTCATTGGCCGCCGTGTAAATGCTGTATCGTTAGGTGCCGAATACTCATATGGGCTTTTAAAGTTCAATGGCATTACTGCTTATGTCACTGCGGGAATTGGCACATCGATACTTCCGGCAAGGTTTAGATCTCCTCCAGAGATTGTTCTGATTGAGGTGACTCCGAAAAACTTACTTTCCGGTCTTCAGCATTCGTGACGAGTATAAAGCCCAGAAATGCCAATATTGTCAGACCTGTCGCCATCAAGAATGGCGCGCCAGGCAGATAGGGAATTACATCATTAGAAAAGATATGCTTTCCGATGAGTATAATGTTTTCAGGAAAGCTGTGGAGTCCAGCTGGGTCTTTAAGTTTGGTATCCCCAAAGTACCAAAACATGCCTGCCATAAGGAAAGGACCGATCATTAAAGCTAGGCCTTGGGCCGCTCCAAGAGCTCCTTGTAATTCGCCTTGCTCCGATGCGGATATACGAGAGCTCATCATATTATTCAGAGCAGGGCCATAAAGTCCCGAAAGGGCCGCAAAGGGGCCTGCTGCATAAATAATCCACCCCTTATCAGCACTACCCATCATGGTGTAGGCGATAATTGTTGAAACGATGCCTATAAAAGCAGCCCAAAATAATCCCGTTTTTGGTATGATAATGCGAATAAGTCCGCCTTGAACGATAATGCTAGCTATCCCGAAGGCTCCAAGAGAGTAACCGACATCTGCCGCGCTCCAGCCTAATCCTTCCTGAGTTGAAAAAGCATATGTAGAAGGATAAACAGTATGGGCCATTGCCAATAGAAACATGATAAAGATCAGGGATTTTACACCTTTAATACGTCCGAGTGATTTTATGGATCCGAATGGGTTGGAACGCTTCCACTCAAAAGGTCTGCGCTTATCTTCTGTCAGTGTTTCCGGTAAGAAAATAAAGCCGTAAACAACATTGATGAGAGAGAAAACCCCTGCCACTATAAAGGGAGCGCGAGGTCCTAATTCGTTACCTATTAAGCCGCCAATGACAGGTCCCATCATAAAACCGAAACCAAATACGGCTCCTATGAGTCCAAAATTTTGGGCGCGGGTTTCTGGAGGACTAATATCAGCGATATAAGCATTAGCAGTGCTGAACGTTGCTCCAAAAGCGCCAGCAATGATGCGTCCGATAAATAAAAAGGCGATCGTCGGTGCAAAGCCCATGATGAAATAATCAAACCCTAGTCCCAATAAGGACAGCAGCATAATAGGTCTACGCCCAAACCTGTCAGAAAGCCCACCAACTATGGGCATGCATATGAATTGAAAAAGGGCGAAAACAAATGTAAGCCACATGCCATAAAGCGCTGCTTCATTATTGGGTAAGTCTGTGAGCTCTTTAAGAAGATCTGGTAAAACCGGTATCATAATACCAAATCCGATGGAATTGATCATCACTGTGATCAATACGAAGAGCATCGCATTTTTATTGTTGGTTTTGGTCGCCATAACCTTTGGCTTACTTTAAATTACGGCTACAGCAAAGGGCTCAAAGTCTAATGCAATACGTTCATAAACTTTGCGCTTAAACGGGACGATCAAATCGGGGATTTGGGATAGATCTCCCCATTTCCATTCAGAAAACTCTTGCGGACCGTGTGCCATGAGATTAATTTTTTTTTCATCACCATGGAACCGCAAGGCAAACCATTTTTGTCGTTGCCCTCGCCAATTTCTGGTCTCCTTACGGCTTAAATATTCCGGGGGGAAGTCATAATATAGCCAATCATCTATGGCTCCGATTGACGATACCATCTCAAGAGATATGCCTGTTTCTTCATATAATTCACGCGCGGCAGCCACCTCTGGAGTTTCATTCGCATCAATCCCTCCTTGGGGCATTTGCCAAGAAAAGGGTCCATTGTGTCCAAGCCGCTTTCCAAGCCATATTTTTCCATCTTTATTAAAGACTGCAAGTCCAACGGCTGGTCGGTATAGAGGTTGTTCATGGGTAGGATTTGGCATCAGCGCAGAATATGTGAAGCTGGCGCCAAAGTAATACCTTGAACCTCTAAACTTTGCGACCAAGATTTTACAGTCCTGAGTGTTTCAGGATAAGCGAAGCCGACGCCGATAGGTGAGGCTCCCAGCTGCGCTGTATCGGAAAGTTGCTTAAGGTTGGACTGAATTTGTTGACTATCTTGAACAGTATCAATCAGATTATAACCAGATGCATAGGGTAATCTTGCACTACGCGCTAAAGCAGAAAGACTTGGCGCTGAAACTGATCCATCAAAGATAAAACCTAACCCTGTTCTAGCTAATTTATCAAGGAGAGGGGCTGTTACATCTGATCTGTTAAGAAATAAATCTCCGTTATAATTAGTAACCCCAAAAGCGCCTTGAGCGCGGCTGAGGAGCCAATCCAGATTACGTGGGTTTGCACTTACATTTCGGCTCGCCAATAAGGCGCGATCTGCGCCAGGTTCGCCCGCGTCGAAAGCATATGATTCTAAAGGAAGTTCTATAAGAACTTCATGTCCTTTTGCTCTTGCTTTATTGACCCAACCTTGAAGCCCAGTTGAGTGAGCCGCAAAAGATAATGTGACCGCTGAGGGAAGGTCATTAATTGCTTTTTGCGTGAGAGATCGATTAACACCTAGACCGCCAATAATAATAGAAACAGTTTTTTTGTCTGTGGATACAAAGGGGCGTTTATAAGCAGAGAGAGGTGTTACGCCCGCCCTAGAGATTGCGGGAACTTGGCCATAGGCACTAATTTTTGTTAGTCCGGCTATGGGAGCGGGAACAAGGGCGCTTCCTTGTCCGTCGATGGGCTTGCCATCAATTGTGATGACACGGGGACCAACACTTGTAGATGGATCCACGGCTATAGGGCGTGTTGGAAGGGCTATAGCTTGCGATGATAATGTTGATGTTAAAGGATTTCCTAAGGCATCTGTTGTTACTTCTAATGTCTCTGTATTTCTATTATCAATCTCTATCGTCGGGTTTATATTTTCCAATACATCTCCGGCCAACAGGTCCGGTAAGGCTTCACTCTGCGCTTCTAATGTATCTGATGCAGGTGGTAGTTCAGGCGGAGCTATAGCGACGCTTCTAATGCTTCGGGCATCGCTTGCCTGACCTTGGACGTTAGTAATTATAATAATGTAGCTGATAATAACGGTTAAAAAACAAGTCACTAATAAGACATGTTTTTTACGAGAGGGCAAAGGCTGCATATACCGGCGAGAAATTTGCGGACGACTATTCGACATGAATCGACCTGTAAGGTGATTTGTTTATAAAATCTATGGGATCTTATAACTCGCGGACTGCTCTGCTATGAGGGTATTATAACGGGATGATTTGAGGATACTCACCGCTTTATCAAGCTGAAAATCTTGTGTTAGAGGCCATTCTTCAGGGGGGTAAATTATCTCCTCATATTTCTCTTCATAATCACTATCATCTGGATTTAAGAGAGAATTGGGAAGACTATCTTCACGAAAGCGTTTGCGAACTTCACCTGTGTCTTCGCGTAATGATACAAGCACATCTGGCATTATGCCACGTCCTTGAATGGATTTACCTGAAGGTGTGTAATAACGCTGTGTTGTCATGCGTAAAGCGCCGCCTTTAAGGAGAGGGATTACAGATTGAACTGAACCTTTCCCAAAGGACCGTCGGCCTAAAACAATAGCGCGTCCACGATCTTGAAGAGCTCCTGCGACGATTTCTGCCGCTGAGGCCGAGCCGCTATTAACCAGTATTACGATAGGCATGTTGGGGTATAGCTCACCTGGTTTGGCATTATATCGCTGGGTATCTTCTGATTTACGGCCTCTGGCCGAAAGAACCTCACCACCATCCAAAAATAGGCTGGAAACTTCCACTGATTGATCTAATAATCCGCCTCTATTACTCCGCAAATCAATTATTAATCCAGACATTTTCCCGCCTAGACTAGTTTCCAATGATTTTAAGGCTTTCGTCAAATCATCGGTTAGACGCGTATTGTTGAAGGTCTCAATAAACACATATCCAAGGCCTTTTTCTACCCGGTGCCTGACGGCACGGCCCCTGACAACCTGTCTTACAACAACGACATCTCGTGCCGTTTTTCCCGGACTTAAAACAGTTACAGTTACGGGATCACCTGCGAGACCGCGCATACCTTCAACGGCCTTGTCCAAAGTTTTACCTCTTACGCTATTTCCATCCACAGCAGTGATATAATCTCCTGCTCGTAACCCCGAGGTATATGCGGGTCCGTCATCGATAGCGTGATTAACTTTTACGAGGCCGGACTCCATTATGACTTCGATGCCCAATCCGCCATATTCACGTTTTGTCGCTTCACGTTGCTCTTTGAATTCAGTGGGCGGTACATAGGAGGAGTGCGGATCCAGTGAAGCCAAGGCTCCGTTGAGGGCATTATTTATAAGGTCTTTATCGCTAACTTCGGTCACATATTCTTGCCTGACACGCGAGAAAACATCCGCAAATATTTCAAGTTTTTTAAGGGCGTCTTGATCTTCCTCGGGTTGCGGTTTGGCGGATAAATGAGGCGACCATATCGTAAAAGCTGCGCCTAGAAGCACAACTGTCGATACTTTTTTAATCCATGATGGCAAGAAGTTACTCCTAAGGATTTTAACTTAGCCTGCGTCGGCTAGTAATTTTGGATAAGAGCCATTTTTAAGAATTTCAATTGCCTTTTGCAGTTGATAATCGTCTTCAATCTCAAACCCTTCTGGAGGATAGTCTATAACAATTTCTACGATCTCGTCTTCAGGTTTTGTAACTTCATTTTCAGCTTCGTCTTCATTCTCAATTGAATTGGGCAAATCAGACTCTCGGCGAATTTGACGGTCCTTTCCATCATCTGGGATAGCAGAAACATAAATGTCAGGATCAATACCTGTACCTTGAATAGAGCGCCCTGATGGGGTGTAATAACGCTGGGTGGTTAGTCTCAAAGCACCATCACGACCGCCTCGTAGAGGGATCACAGATTGGACAGATCCTTTACCAAATGATGTCATTCCGACAAGTAATCCGCGACCTCTATCTTGTACGGCTCCGGCAACAATCTCTGAGGCAGAAGCAGAGGCGCCGTCTATCAAAATAATCAGCGGAATACCTTTGGCAAGTTCCCCATTACGGCCATTATAACGTTGAGTGTCATTTGCGGAGCGGCCCCGCGTTGAAACCACTTCGCCACCATCAAGAAAAGCACTGCTGACACTGACGGACTGATCAAGTAGCCCACCCGGGTTTCCACGTAAATCCAGTACTATACCCGGAATTTTCCCGCTGATCTCTGATTTCAAAGCCGTGATAGCTTTTTTTAAACCTTGATCAGCTTTTTCATTAAATTGTGCTATCCGAATATAGCCTATACCCTCTTTGACTTCATACTTCACAGTTTGACGTTTGATAATCTCTCGTACAAGCGTGTATTCTTTGGATTCTTCATCCTGACGGGCAATTGTGATTGTAATAGGTTCACCTGCTTTCCCGCGCATACGGTCGACGGCTTCAGTTAATGAAACCCCCATTATGCTTTCTCCTTCAATTTCTGTGATGTAGTCTCCGGCTTTAATGCCTGCCTTTTTGGCAGGGCTCTCATCGATAGGGGCGATGACTTTCACGAAGCCATCTTCAGTTGTAACTTCCATGCCAAGACCACCATATTCTCCAGATGTTGAAATTTGAAGTTCCTTAAATGCGTCGGGACCTACATAGCTGGAATGCGGGTCAAGTGATTGAAGCATGCCATTAATTGCGTTTTCGATGAGATCTCCGTCATTGACATCAACGACATAGTCGCTTCGTACCCTGGCTAGAACATCAGCAAAAAGTTCTAATTGCTTAAAGGTCTCATCATAAGATGGCCGCTCAACAGCAATGGCTGTTTGATTAGCATTAGAAAGTGCAAACAGAGAAACGGCAGCGACCACTCCTAGCGTTGGCAATATATATTTCATTTCAAGGCTCCCATTACACCTAAAGGCGTTAAACGCATTTTTTATATCTATAGCGACCCATGGTCACCTTTCCAGTTATTTATCTGGTTTCCATTATCCATCGCTTGCAAGAGCCGCGCCTAGCCAAGGCTTAGGGTCTATTGTGGCTCCGCTTTTTCTAAATTCAATATATAAATTTGCGGATCTATTCTCCTTAAAAGGTAGTAATCCTACGGGTTCTCCCATATTTATATTCTCTCCCGACTCGACATAAGATTCTTCAAGGCCTGTCAGTAAAATAAAATAGCCATCACCCACATTGATAATCACAACATTGTCATAGTTTTTAAAAGCTCCAGCAAATTCTATTCGCCCTGCATAGGGGGCAACGACTTGAGCTTGAGCTTGGCTTTTAATCGTAATTCCTTTTTCACTGCCACCATAATTGCGAATTATATGTCCGCTCGAAACTGGCGATTGTAGTTTTCCTTTGGCTTTTGAAAACGCCACAATGCCTTTTGGTAATTTTACGGGTTTAAGCGTTAGGTTGTCTTTCGATTTAAGTGGAGGTGATCCTGGCTTTATCCGCGGTGTTACAGCTGCAGATGCGGCCTCAAATGATTCAATTAATTCACGTAGCGTTTTTGCTTCTGACGCTAATTTTGCAACTTGGCGTGAAGCTTCTTCTTTCTCTTCTGTGATTGATTGTTCTAGCTTGGACTTTTCATTAACTAATTTAGCTATCTTCTTATGACGTTTGGCTAAAGAAGTTTCATTTGCATTTAAACTTTTTTGCTTTGTTTGAATTTCGCTTCTCAGAGATTGAGATGTCTTAAGATGGCCCGATAATTCATCGGCCCGAGATTTAAGTTCATGGCTTAAAGACGTCATAATCTTTTCTGCTCTTGCGGCTTCGGCTGCATGTTCTGGACGGATGGCAAGCGCGGGAGGGGGATTGTTCTCAATACGTTGAAGAGCCGCAACAAGCGTTATTAAGGCTTGCCGATCTCCATAAATTTTCTCACGAAGAGTACTCTCTTCCAAGTCCATTTTTTTTAGTTTTGATTTTAAGTTTAAATTTTCAATTTCAAAATTTTTTACTTCTGAGGCCGTTTTAACAAGGCGCTTTTTTAAGTCGTCGATTTCGCTTTGGATCACAGTTCGTTTCTTTGTGAGTTCTGCCTCTTTCTTTCGGGCATTTTCTTCGGCTTTAGTGAGGCTTTCCAGTTTACTCGAATCAAGGTTTTGGGCGTGGCTCGGCAAAGCCCAAATCAGAATCAAAGTTAAAACGAGCCAGCGCATATAGAGAGTCTAAAACAATCTTAATCGCGATGGTAGGGTGTGCCGGCTATAATTGACAGTGCGCGGTAGATTTGTTCACATGCCATAACCCGGACCATTTTATGCGGCCAAGTTTGAGGCCCAAATGCCCAGCGTGTAAGCCCCTTTGGTAACTCTGCGGCCTCAAAACCGTCTGCCCCTCCAATTATAAGAAAAAGCTGGGCTATCCCATCACCTTTCCATCGTGTGAAATTTTTTGAAATTTCACGCGATGTTGGTGTTTTTCCGCGTTCATCAAAAATTATGATTTTTGACGAAGTCTGTAGATTGCACGTCAATAGCCGGGTTTCATGAGCTCTTGTTTTGGCTCCTCTTAAATCAACCTGTTGTTCTTCTACCGATAGGAATCCTGTACCTCGTGCTAATCCATTTGCACGTTTGAGGTATTCATTGATAAGGTCGCGTTCGGGTCCGGATCGAATAATGCCACCCGCGCGCAGAATAATATTCATTCTTCCGGCGCGGCTTCCGGAATCATTTGGAGGTTTTCAGGAAGCGGAATAGACCAGATTTTTTCCAAATTATAAAAAACCCTCACTTCAGGTCGAAAGAGGTGTAATATAACATCGCCTGCATCAATTAAAACCCAGTCCGATTGCTCCAATCCCTCTACGCCAAGTTCTTTCAATCCACGCTCTTTTAAGGAGCGCAGAACATAATCGGCTAAGGCCCCTACATGACGGTTGGAACGTCCAGAAGACACGATCATATAATCGGCGATGGAAGATTTTCCACGTATATCGATTTCAATCGAGTCTTGGGCTGAATGTTCGTCAAGAATACTCAGAATATGATCTGAGAGAGCTTTCGCTTCGAGGGCGTCTTTTTGTGAGGGCATACTTACTTGTGCTGCTTCTGTCAGGGTCATCTCCTATAATCTGACTCAGGTGATATTAACATGTATTTCAATCTTTGGCCATGGCTTTGCGTATGGCTGTTGAGGATTGGCTATTTAAGGGCGGCGTGAGGAATGTCCAGACCGGAGCTTTAAGATAATGTAAAATATGTGATTGTTCTTCTGGGAGGCGATAGGAAGATAACATTTGCGCCGTTTTAGATAATCGGGGCTTGAGTCCATCACCAGGGCGAGAAATTACGGCAATAGGGATACGCGTTGTAATATCTATCCAGTTTCTCCATTCTGGAAGTTGAGCAAAATTGTCAGCGCCCATTAAAAAGACAAAGCGAGTTTGAGGGTAGCGGATTTGGGTGTTTCTGATCAAATCTATTGTGTATTGTGTGCCGAAGTCTCGTTCCAAATGACTAATATCCATACGGGGAGATAAGTTAAGCGCCTTGACGGTTTTGACTCGGCTTTCATAACTGGGTTGTTCGGCTTTTAAAGGATTTTGTGGGCTCACCATCCACCACACACGGTCTAAGCCGAGCTCTCTTAGGCCGCACTGAGCAACGTGCATATGTCCATCATGGGCGGGATTAAATGATCCACCAAAAAGACCAATAGAGAGATTATCGTATAGACGCATCAGGGTCTAATATGCCCATCGCCTTGGACTGTATATTTATAAGTTGTCAAATGTTGAGCTCCGACAGGACCTCGGGCATGAAGACGGCCTGTAGCAATGCCAATTTCAGCCCCAAAACCAAACTCGCCGCCATCCGCGAATTGTGTGGACGCATTATGCATACAGATCGCGCTATCAATATCTCTTAGAAAACGCTTAGCAGCCTTGTCACTATCAGTTATTATACTGTCTGTATGGCCACTGCCATATGTTGCTATGTGAGTCAGAGCCTCGTCAATGCCCTTAACGATACGCATATTAATGATAGCGGCGAGATGTTCAGTGTAATAATCATTATCCGCAGCGGGAATGATATGTTGACTGAGTAATTGACTGGCTTTACAGCCCCGAATTTCACAGCCGGATTGTTGAAGTTTTTCAGCCAGCTTTGGTAAAATTGTTGGAGCAATAATTGAATCAATCAATACTGTTTCAGTAGAACCGCAAACACCAGTTCTACGCATTTTTGCATTCAGAATGACGTCTAAGGCCATGGTTTCATTAGCCTCTTGATGGACATATGTATGGCACAACCCTTCTAGATGGGCTAGAATAGGAATGCGGGCGTCTGATTGTACGCGGGCAATCAAACTTTTACCGCCGCGCGGAATAATCAGATCAACGCTACCGTTCAGCCCGCCCAGAAGCTCCCCGACAGCTGTTCGGTCTGTTGTCGCCACGAGCTGTATAGCATCGCCCGGAAGTCCTGCTTTTTCGAGGCCCGAGACAAGGGCCGTATGAATGCTTTGATTTGAGTTTTTACTTTCCGAGCCGCCGCGCAATATACAGGCATTACCGGACTTTACACAGAGCGCGCCCGCATCAGCCGTAACATTGGGTCGACTTTCAAAGATCATTCCTATGACGCCTATGGGGATGCGGACTTTTGAAAACTTTAGCCCGTTGGGCTGTGTCCAAGTTTCATCAATAGAGCCAACAGGTTCGGGTAGGGCAGCAATAGATTCAAGCCCCACTGCGATACTATCTATACGTCCTCGATCAAGTTTTAAACGATCACACATTGCCTCAGACAAGCCTTTGCTGATGGCTGCGTCCATATCCGTTTTATTGGCTTTCAAAATGGCAGAGCTGTTTTTTTGAATTTCGGTAGCCATAAATTTAAGAGCTTGGGATTTTATATCCGTATCAGCAAGACGTAGCTCAGCCGCAGCCTCACGCGCCCGTTTTCCGCAGGCCAACATATAGTTTTGTAAATCTGTGGCAGAGTTTATGTGTTGAGATTTCATAATTAGACCATCACTAAATTATCACGGTGGATCAGAGCCGCGCCATTATCATATCCTAATACATCAAATATGTCGCCTGACTTAAGCCCTAGAATTCTTTCTGCCTCGCTTGCATCATAAGCCATTAAGCCACGCGCAATTTCAAGGCCCTTAGTATTGATTACTGATACGGAGTCCCCTTTTTTAAAGCTTCCAGAGACAGCGATTACGCCTGCCGCCAGCAAACTTTTCCCGTTACCCAATGCGTTAGCGGCTCCGGCGTCTATAGTTATCGTTCCGCAGGGTTTTAATGTCCCTCCAATCCATTGCTGACGGGCTTTTTTAGGATTTTCTATGGGGTCAAACCATGTGCAAGTCTCTCCGCCTATAAGCCGGGTCAGAGGTTTATCGTCCCGTCCGTCCATTATGCACATTCGGCATCCGGCTTGGGTCGCGATTTTTGCTGCCATTAATTTTGTAATCATGCCGCCCGAGCCCATGGCAGCTGATGTGTTAATGCCGCCGCCCATCGACATAATATTGTCTGTAATTTGAGGGACATTGCTAATGTGTTGGGCGTTTTTATTATGGCGGGGATCTGCGGTGTAGAGCCCGTCAATATCCGAGAGTAATATTAAAGTATCGGCCGCTAACATTTGAGCGGCGCGGGCGGCTAGCCTATCATTATCGCCATAACGAATTTCATCAGTGGCAACCGTATCATTTTCATTTATGATCGGAACGGCTCCGAGAGAGAGCAAGGTTTCTAATGTTGATCGCGCATTAAGCCAACGGCGGCGGTTCTCAGTGTCATTCAAGGTGAGTAAGGCCTGAGCCGTTGTGATGTTGTGAGCGTTTAAAGCTTTCTCATAACTTTGGGTGAGTTGAGATTGTCCTGCGGCCGCGCAGGCCTGCTTTTCTGAAAGTGACAGAGTTTTGTTAGTCAGACCCAAGCGAGCTCGTCCGAGAGATATAGCGCCCGACGACACAATGATAATGTCTTTACCAGCCGTTTTAAGCACCACAATATCTTCACATAAGCCGTTCAACCAATTCATACGCAGCGTGTGCGATTGGGTATCAACTAGTAAAGCGGATCCAATCTTTAAGACAATCCGGTGAGAGTTTTTAAGAGTAGAGTGCGTCATTTAGGGTTGCCATCCCTGCGTTTCTTCTAATTCACCCCGGCTAATCGCGGCTTGTCTGTCTTTGTCATCGCGCAGGGCTTGTTCCTTTTGTCGGCGTGCGCGAACATGCTGGTATACAGCAGATAGGACAGGATTTAACCCTTGTTGGGCTACACTTGATATGATCAAAGGTTTTTGACCACAAACAGTCTCTAATTCACTTTGGACTAGCTCTATCAGATCAGTATCAAGAGCATCGCATTTTGTTAAAACGACAATTTCGGGCTTATCTTCAATCCCGCCATCATAATCTATGAGTTCTTTACGTATTGTGCTGTAATTTGCGACAGGAGTATCGTCGGAGGCATCGACTAGATGTAAAACTGCGGCGCAGCGTTCGACATGGCCTAAAAAGCGATGTCCTAGTCCCGCGCCTTCACTGGCACCTTCTATAAGACCGGGAAGGTCAGCCAGTACAAAGCGTTCGGACGAACCTAAATTCACCACGCCGAGGTGAGGGTGCAAAGTTGTAAATGGATAACTAGCTGTTTTGGGTGTTGCAGCTGTTACAGTAGACAAGAATGTGGATTTCCCTGCATTGGGCAGGCCCACCAGGCCAGCATCAGCCAGTAATTTAAGGCGAAGCCAAATCCAACGTTCTTCACACTCTTCGCCGGGATTGGCTTTACGCGGCGCTTGGTTCGTCGATGATTTAAACCGAGCATTACCCCAGCCGCCATTACCGCCTTTTGCCAGTAAAGCTGTTTCTCCGTCTTCTGTAAGGTCGATCAATATCTCGCCATTATCCGCATCAATAACTTGAGTTCCGACCGGAACCTTTATGACTAGATCATCTCCGGCAGCTCCGGCACGGTCGCGGCCCATACCATGATTGCCAGTACCAGCTTTGAAGTGTTGTTTGTAGCGATAGTCAATAAGTGTATTCAAGCTTCGGCTAGCAATGATTGTTACATCACCGCCTTTACCTCCATCACCACCATCAGGCCCGCCAAAAGCGATGGACTTTTCACGCCTAAAAGACACACAGCCAGCACCACCATTACCGGATTTTACAAAAATTTTAGCCTGATCGAGAAATTTCATGACATGTGCTTCGTAGTTAAGCTCTCATGACCACTTTTAAGTGACTCCGCAAGTGTCGGCTGCGTTGGTAGCTACTTATATTAAGCCGCAGATCAAGGCTATGCACTTTTTCAAGTCTGCTCATGGAGAAGTACATCTCTGCGCGGCCTGTGAGCTCGAATCCAAGTTTTTGCAAGACACGTAAGCTGGCTAGATTGTCTGAAAAGACACCAGCAATCAAACTATCTGCGCCCAACGTTTTATGAGATTCGGCTATGATAGCGTTAGCGGCTTCGGTGATGTAACCTTGTCTCCAATAAGGTTTACCGAGCCAATAGCCAATCTCTAACGCAGCATCAGTCTCGCGGCGAAATAAATCAACCATGCCCATGAGCTCTCCGCCGTCAAACGTAATGGCGTATGGGTAGGCGAGTGATCGGCGCTTTTTTTGCTGCAAATCCATCACTTTAAACTCTGCAGATAATAGCGGGAATGGGTGTGGAAAAGATCCGGTCATACACGCGATATCGTACTCTCCTGCGAGACGGGAAATTGCTGGTGCATCTCCTAGTTCCAATTGCCGTAAAACCAAGCGCTTTGTATTTAGTATATCTCTCATTTTCACCTCCATCTCTGGCGGCAGGGATATTGTTTGCCCAAAAAATAAGGGAAACCGGTGGTCCGATTTCCCTGCATTTTATCGGATCACCTTTTAGGGGGCGATCCGTTTGATTTTTGGATCGCTATTCGGCGGCCTTGGCCATCGGTTCCACAGAGACGAATGTTCGCTGGTTACGTTTCGTCGTAAATGTGACGCGGCCTTCTGTGAGAGCAAAGAGCGTATGATCTTTACCCATACCAACATTTGTGCCCGGATAATATTTTGTTCCGCGCTGACGAATAATAATGTTGCCAGGAATGACGGCTTGCCCACCTGATTTCTTAACGCCAAGACGACGGCCAGCACTATCGCGACCATTGTTAGATGAACCACCTGCTTTTTTATGGGCCATGAGAGTCTCCTAACCTAACGCTTATGCTTTAATGGACGTGATTTTCACGACCGTTTCGTTTTGGCGGTGTCCACGTTTGCGACGATAAGTTTGACGACGCTTCTTTTTAAACACAATGACTTTTGCGCCTTTGCGCTGTTCAAGAACTTCGCCTTTGACTTCAGCGCCCTTAAGCAGAGGAGCGCCGACTTTAACGTCGCCGTCTTTACCCGCTATGAGGACATCTCCGAAGGCAACTGATTTTCCAGCTTCTGCATCAAGCTTTTCAACAATGATAATATCGTCTTTGACGACTTTATATTGCTTACCGCCTGTTTTGATGACTGCAAACATGGTCATTTTCCTTAGTAGGGGTGCACGTGATACACCCAAAATCAATTAAAGCCGCATCGAGATAAGACTCAGCGGCCAATTCGTGGCTCTATATACAGGCGGCTGGCGAGGTGTCAACGACGCTTTGGCCTATTTTGAAAAGTTATATTCTAAAGAAAAGCCCCGCTCAAGGGAGCGGGGCCTATCAACTTTATACTAGAGGTTTTAACCGCCAGTTGCGCGTCCAATAATTCTGCCCGCGCTATCAATGACGTTACCACTTCCGTCAATACGTCCGATTACAACGCCGCTGGAGTTTGTAACTGATCCATCGGAGCGAACTGTAAAGCCAGCTGCTGAGGCACCGCCTGAGCTTGCTCCGCCAGTTATGCCTCTAACAGCACCGCCGACTGATCCACCTGAAAGACTTCCGCCTCCAACTGATCCACCAGATGAGAAGCCACGAAGGACAATCGAACCTGCTGAGTTAACAACATTTCCAGAGCCATCTAAGCGTCCAAGGATAGTACCTGCTGCATTGCGAACCATGCCATCAGAACCGAGGGAGTAGCCTGCAGTTGATCCAGAAGACCCGCCAACAACTGTTCCGCTAGAGAAACCTGTTGAGCCACCGGATACAGAGCCTCCAGAAGAGAAGCCTCCGCTTTGAACACCCGTTGATCCGCTAACCATTGAGCGCCAATCGACACCTAAGGCTTCAACGGTTGTCAGTGTAAGACCGCCTGTGGACAATCCACGTCTTGTCTGGAACTGCTCAACAGCTGAATAGGTTGCACGTCCTAAGCGTCCGTCAATTGCACCACTGTAGTAACCCTGAGTTTTCAGAGCCCGCTGGATAGCGGAGATAACAGTTGTATTAGCGTTTGCTTCACAAAGAACCTGACGCCACTCTGCACGCTCCGGAGAGGTTTGAACACGTTTTGTAATCGATCCTAACTTAGCCGGGATAACCTCTGTAACAGTCCGTGGTGGTTCTACCATTTTCTGAACAGTGATCGTGTCATAACGAGCTGGGATCAAACGACGTTCTGTTCTCGGCGCTTGGTCAACCACACGACGTGAAATCGTTTTGGTAACCGCCGGGATAACCCGCTCTTGTGTAGTGGCCGGTGTCTTTACGACGCGGCGTGTCACAGTCTTCGAAACAGCCGGGATAGCCCGTTGTTGCGTAGAAGCAGGTGTCTTGATCCGGCGACGTGTTTCAGTCTTCGTCACAGCCGGGATAACCCGTTCTTGTGTTGAAGCCGGTGTACGCATCACGCGGCGTGTCACTTGCTTAGACACAGCAGGAATAACCCGCTCTTGTGTCCGGGCCGGTGTTTTTACGACGCGACGGGAGACCGTTTTCGTCACTGCCGGGATAGTCCGCTCAGTCGTCGCCGCTGGTGTCTTAACGACACGACGTGTGACTTGTTTGGTTCTCGCCGGAATAACCCGTTCTTGCGTCCGGGCCGGTGTTTTCACGACTTGACGTGTAACAGGCTTAGTGATTGCCGGAATGACACGCTCACTTGTTGAAGCTGGTGTGCGCATGACACGGCGTGTCACTTGCTTCGTCACAGCCGGAATAGTCCGTTCTTGCGTCCGTGCCGGTGTTTTCACAACACGGCGAGATACAGTCTTGGTCACAGCTGGAACTGGACGCTCAACAGTTTGCGCCGGCGTCTTGATGACGCGACGTGTTTCCTGCTTGGTCACAGCAGGGATAACCCGCTCTTGTGTTGACGCCGGCGTCTTCACAACACGACGTGTTTCCTGCTTTGTAATTGCTGGAATAACGCGTTCTTGTGTCGCTGCTGGCGTTTTAACAACGCGGCGAGTGATTTGTTTCGTCACAGCGGGAACAACACGCTCTTGTGTTGCAGCTGGCGTTTTCACGACGCGGCGAGAAACAGTTTTCGTTACCGCTGGGACGACCCGCTCGACAGTACGAGCTGGTGTCTTGATACGGCGACGTGTTTCCTGCTTTGTTATCGCTGGAACAACCCGTTCTTGTGTTGCAGCCGGTGTTTTCACGACGCGACGAGACACAGTCTTTGTCACAGCCGGAATAACCTTCTCAACAGTTTGAGCCGGAGTTTTCACAACACGGCGTGTTTCCTGCTTCGTTATCGCTGGAACAGCCCGCTCTTGCGTCCGAGCCGGTGTTTTCACAACACGGCGTGTCACTTGCTTTGTTACGGCAGGGACAACACGCTCTTGTGTCGCAGCTGGCGTTTTCACGACGCGGCGAGTTTCAAGCTTAGTCCGAGCCGGGATCACACGCTCCTGTGTTGACGCCGGTGTTTTCACAACACGGCGCGTAACAGTCTTTGTGACTGCTGGCGTAGCCCGCTCAACAACATTTGCAGGTGTTTTGATAACGCGGCGCGTTTCGAGCTTAGTGACAGCCGGGATCGTACGCTCTTGCGTGCGAGCCGGAGTTTTCACAACACGGCGCGTGACCTGCTTCGTTACCGCAGGAACAACACGTTCTTGTGTTGCAGCCGGCGTTTTGATGCGGCGACGCGTTTCCTGCTTTGTGATAGCTGGAATGACGCGCTCTTGAGTACGAGCCGGAGTTTTCACAACACGACGAGAGACAACCTTCGTTACCGCTGGAACCGTAACTTCACGAGTCGCCGCCGGAGTTTTAATAACCCGGCGCGTTTCAAGCTTGGTTACAGCCGGAATAACACGCTCAGTTGTCGAAGCTGGTGTCTTCACAACACGGCGTGTGACTTGCTTCGTGACAGCCGGAACAACACGTTCTTGTGTTGCAGCTGGCGTTTTCACGATGCGGCGCGTTTCAAGCTTGGTTACAGCCGGAATGACACGCTCTTGTGTTGATGCGGGTGTCTTAACAACACGGCGTGACACAGTTTTCGTGACAGCTGGGGTCGCCCGCTCAACAGTCCGAGCCGGTGTTTTCACAACACGGCGCGTTTCCTGCTTAGTAATCGCTGGAATATTCCGCTCAGAAACCTGAGCCGGTGTTTTCACAACACGGCGTGTGACCTGCTTTGTTACGGCTGGGATTGTCCGCTCAACAGTTCTTGCCGGAGTTTTGATAACCCGACGAGTTTCAAGCTTAGTCCGAGCCGGAATAACACGTTCTTGTGTTGATGCCGGTGTTTTCACAACACGGCGTGAGACAGTCTTCGTGACAGCCGGAACAACACGTTCGACAGTCGCAGCTGGTGTCTTAATGACGCGGCGCGTTTCGAGCTTCGTTACAGCCGGTATTGTCCGTTCCTGAGTACGGGCAGGGACATCCACCACACGGCGTGTCACAGTTGACGTTTTGGCTGGTATTACCCGCTCTTGTGTAGAGGCAGGTGTTTTCAAGACGCGGCGTGTCCGTGTTTTCGTAACAGCCGGAATAACACGCTCTTGTGTCCGAGCCGGTGTCTTAACAACACGGCGGGATACAGTCTTGGTAACAGCTGGAATAACGCGTTCTTGCGTCGCTGCCGGTGTTTTGATGCGGCGGCGAGTTTCCTGCTTTGTGATAGCAGGAATGACGCGTTCTTGTGTTGCTGCCGGTGTCTTAACAACACGACGTGTCACAGTTGCTGTTTTCGCAGGGATCGTCCGCTCTTGCGTCCGAGCCGGCGTTTTCACAACACGGCGTGTCTGTGTTTTGGTGACAGCTGGAATAACACGCTCTTGTGTCGAAGCTGGACGGTCGACGACGCGACGAGTGACTTGCTTAGTGACGGCAGGAACAACACGTTCTTGTGTCGCTGCTGGTGTTTTCACACGGCGGCGGGTTTCCTGCTTTGTGACAGCAGGAATAACACGCTCTTGTGTTGTTGCCGGACGATCAACGACACGACGTGTGACAGTTGATGTTTTTGCCGGAATAGTCCGCTCTTGCGTGCGGGCTGGTGTTTTAACAACACGACGTGAAATTTGCTTTGTCACTGCAGGGACGCGGCGCTCAACAATTTTAGCTTCTTCGGCAATAACCTTTGTCGAAATTGATCCAATTTGTTGTGAAGATCCACCACCTGAGCGGCGAATATTACCTGCACCTGATCCTGCGCGGCTACCACCGCCAGCTGAATCAGCTGAACGAGCACCAGAGGCTGAACGACCATCACGATCATCGCGGCCATCACGATTTGCATCGACGAAGCCTGAAATGCGACCTCCACGGCCACCAGCATATTCAGCGTATCCGGCTTCACCGGGGCGAATAACACGAGCTGGTGTACGAACAACGCGGCGCGTGATGGTTTGCGTTTGAGCCGGAACAGGTATCTCACGGGTTGTCGCCTCACGGTCAACAACACGCTTTGTGATTTGTTTCGTCACAGCTGGAATTTGACGCTCAACTGTACGGGCAGGTTGTGACACAACCTGCTTAGTGATTGTCTTATATTTAGCAGGGATCAGCACAAGGCAGAGAATTTCACCTGTTTGAGAAACGCGTGTCTCTGTTGATTGAACAACTTGGTTAGAGACACCGTTAAAGACAGTGAACTGACCATGTGTGTTTGTATTCACGCGACCACCTGCCCCTAGAGCACCGGCGTTGATAGCTTGGCTACCAGGCTTCCACTCTTGACGGGCTGGCTCGACAAGTACGCGCTCTGACCTTGTTTCATATTTAGCCGGAATAACGTCAATATCGACACGGGCTGGCTGAACAACGATAGTTTCCGTGACAGTTTTGTAACTCGCAGGCACAGCTTCGATACGTGTGCTGGCTTCCTGTGAAACGACAGTTTCAGTAACTGTGTCGTAAGTTGCTGGGATAACGATTAATTCGCCCGCAGCATCTTGCTTGACATATGTTTGCTGTTCTGTGCGGAATTTCGCAGGAACAGTTACATATTCAACTGACTCTGGTTGTACAACAACAGTCTCTGTGACTGTTTCATATGTCGCTGGGATTGTTACCAACTCTGTTGAAGCTTCTTGAACAACAACAGTCTCAGTTACGTTTTTAAACGTTGCCGGGATTGAAACGAGTTCAGTTGAAGCTTCTTGGACAACCACAGTATCTGTGTAAGTTTCATAAGTTGCAGGAATAGCCACATACTCAACGGATTGTGGCGTAACAACAACTGTGTCCGTTACAGTTTTAAATGTTGCCGGAACCGTCACAAGCTCTGTTGTGGCTTCGCGGACAACAACCGTTTCAGACACTGTTTCGTAAGTCGCTGGGATAGAGACAAGCTCAGTCGCCGCTTCTTGAGCAACGACAGTTTCAGACACAGTCTCGAAGGTTGCCGGAATTGTTACCAATTCTGTAGAGGCTTCCTGAACAACAACTGTATCTGTGTAAGTCTCATATTGAGCCGGAATAGTGATATAATCAACTGACTGCGGCTGAACGACGACTGTCTCAGATACGGTTTCAAATGTCGCCGGAATTGTCACCAATTCTGTTGAAGCTTCTTGAACTGTATAAGTTTCAGTCACGTTCTCATAAGTTGCCGGAATAGTGACAAGCTCTGTTGACGCGTCCTGAACAACAACTGTCTCAGAGACAGTTTTGAATGTTGCCGGAATTGTTACCAACTCTGTGCTGGCTTCCTGAACAACAACCGGTTCTTGAATAGTTTCATATGTTGCCGGAACAGTTTCATAAGTCACAGATTGTGGTGTGACCACAACCGTTTCTGATACAGTTTCAAACGTTGCCGGAATTGTAATTAATTCTGTAGACGCTTCTTGAACAACAACTGGCTCTGACACTGTTTCATAAACAGCCGGTACATTTTCATATGTTGTTGTGGCAGGCGTTACGACAACTGTTTCACTCACAGTTTCGAACGTCGCCGGAATAGAGACAAGCTCTGTAGACGCTTCTTGAACGACAACAGTTTCACTTACAGTTTCATATTCAGCAGGAACGCTGACATATTCGACGCCAGCAGGCTGAACAACTACGACATCAGTCACAGTTTCATATGTTGCCGGGATAGTGACAAGCTCAGTTGACGCTTCTTGAACAACAACAGGCTCTGACACTGTCTCATATACAGCTGGAATGCTGACATACTCAACAGATTGCGGCGTTACGACAACAGTTTCGCTGACAGTTTCAAATGTCGCTGGAATTGTTACCAATTCTGTTGAGGCTTCTTGAACAACAACAGGCTCGGAAACTGTCTCATATGTTGCCGGAATGCTTTCATAAGTCACAGATTGTGGTGTGACGACAACAGTTTCTGATACTGTTTCAAACACGGCCGGAATAGTGACAAGTTCTGTGCTAGCTTCCTGGACCACAACAGTATCTGTATATGTTTCATATGTTGCAGGCACAGTTACATAATCAACAGACTGAGGCGTTACGACGACTGTCTCGGCGACTGTTTCGAACGTTGCCGGAATAGTCACAAGTTCTGTTGAAGCTTCTTGCACAACAACAGTCTCAGACACAGTCTCATATGTAGCTGGAACGCTGACATATTCAACGCCAGCTGGCTGAACCACAACTGTTTCAGATACAGTTTCGAATGTGGCTGGAATAGTGACAAGCTCTGTAGACGCTTCTTGAACGACAATCGGCTCAGAAACTGTTTCGTATACAGCCGGAATGCTAACATATTCAACAGTTTGCGGCGTTACGACAACAGTCTCGGCGACGGTTTCGAATGTGGCTGGAATAGTGACAAGCTCTGTAGACGCTTCTTGAACCACAACAGTTTCGCTTACAGTCTCATATTGCGGAGGCACTGTTACGTAATCAACAGATTGGGGCTGAACCACGATTGTTTCAGAAACAGTCTCGTAAGTCGCTGGAATTGTTACCAATTCTGTAGAGGCTTCCTGAACGACAACTGTGTCTGTGTAAGTTTCATACTCAGCAGGAACAACGACATAATCAACAGATTGCGGTGTGACCACAACTGTATCTGTAACTGTTTCATACGTCGCTGGAATAGTCACAAGCTCTGTTGAAGCTTCTTGCACAACAACAGTTTCAGCAACAGTTTCGTAAGTCGCTGGAATTGTTACCAATTCTGTCCCAGCTTCTTGCACAACAACAGTTTCAGCAACAGTTTCATAAGTCGCGGGGATAGATACTAATTCAGTTGAGGCTTCCTGAACCACAACAGTTTCAGCAACTGTTTCATATGTCGCCGGAATAGTTTCATATGTAGATGATGCAGGCGTCACAACAACAGTTTCAGATACAGTCTCAAATGTTGCCGGGATAGTAACAAGCTCTGTACTCGCTTCTTGAACGACAACAGTTTCCGTTACATTTTCAAACACAGGCGGGATAGTGACAAGCTCTGTCGAGGCTTCTTGAGCCACAACAGTTTCAGTCACTGTTTCAAATGTGGCTGGGATTGTAACCAACTCTGTAGAGGCTTCTTGCTCAACAACAGTTTCAGTCACAGTCTCGTAAGTCGCCGGCACGCTAACATATTCTGTTGTAGCAGGCTGAACAACGACAGTTTCAGAGACAGTTTCATAAGTTGCAGGAATTGTTACTAGTTCAGTTGAGGCTTCTTGAACCACAACAGTATCTGTGACCGTTTCGAAAACAGGGGGGATAGTCACAAGCTCTGTTGATGCTTCTTGAACTACAACAGTGTCTGTGTAGTTTTCATAGACAGCTGGCACAGCAATGTACTCAAATGATGCAGGTTGAACCACAACAGTTTCAGACACAGTTTCATATGTCGCTGGGATAGCGACTAACTCTGTAGAGGCTTCTTGAACAACAACAGTCTCAGTCACAGTCCGGAAAGATGGCCCTACTGTAGAACCACCACGTGTTCCGCCACTATACGAATTAACAGCATTACGCGAAACTATCGTTCCAGAGCTTGATACAATGTTTCCGCCTTGAATTCTGCCTACGCGCTGACCATTCGAGCCAAAGACGCTTAGCCCGTTATCTACGCGATAAGTCCGGCCGCCTACCTTAAGTGATGTTGTGGCACCTGAAGCGATACCAATTAGGGTAGTAGGATCAACAGCACCTTGAGCAAGTATCGAGCCATTTGTACCAACGATATTTCCTTGGCCATCAACAGTTCCTATACGCGCTCCAGACGTTGAAGACACATTTCTGGACGAGTCGATTCTATAGGCTGTACCATTGAGCGTGACTTCGATTGTTCCACTTCCTGGAACTAATCTAGTGCCGGATCCTGCGCCAACAGGCACAATTTCGTAGCTGGCTTCTTGAACTAGGACACGTTCTGTAACGGTTTCAAAACGACCTGGTATCTTTTTAATTTCTTCTCCGGCTTGACGCAGGACGACCTGCTCCGTTGAAGTCTCATATTGCGCAGGTACAATAACCCGAGCAAAACACTCGCCCGGTAACGGGTTGCCTGGTGGCAATTCCTGAGCGATAGTTGGTGCGGCTAATACCGCGGCCGATGCGGCCAATAGTAGAGTACGTTTCATTT
>CAZNWH010000009.1:0-37778 GCA_964576765.1 uncultured Hellea sp. | reverse complement strand
GGCAATAAGAATTTCGGGAAGGACAGACGCTATCCGATTACCAATGGCTATCGCGATGAGGTGTAGATTAAATTTTGGGTACTTACTCGCGCTTGTTTGCTTGCTTGTGATATTTTCTGCCTGTGCTGAACCTCATAAATATGATGAGTCTCAAGCTGCCGAGCTGACAGAGACGCAGACAGCCATTTCAAAACTCAAATTTCTTGTGGGGAATTGGGCGGGGGCGGGGACCTCTTATGGCACTGATGGGACTGAGACGCGCTACCATGATACGGAATTTGTCCGCTTTGATTTGGATAGAAATCTTTTATTGATTAATGCCCGAGGGGAAAACTCTGAGGGAGAGACGACTTATAGCCTCCACACCGTCATTCATTATGATGTAGAGGCGCAAAACTATGTCTACACGCCCTATAGCGGCAAACGCCTACCTCGATCTTTTAACTGCATACTTAATGATCAACCTCAATTTATATGCCTGACGCAAGACCAAAGTTATCGTCTGACCTTTCAACGCTTACCCGATGGACGGTGGAATGAATTTGGAGAAAGATTGCAAGGGGAGAGATGGGTGAAAAATTTTGAAACTATTTTGTCGTCCCACTAGTTTAAGTGTTGCAGAAATCTTGCTTGGATTATGGTTTTAATTGCCATAAGACCCGCATATTATATTTAACCTTATCAGGTATTTTATGACTGTCATCTGCCGTTTTGCCCCGTCGCCTACAGGCCGTCTTCATGTCGGGAATGTGCGCACGGCTTTGATGAATTGGCTCTTTGTGCGCGAACGCGGAGGCAAGTTCATCTTGCGTATTGATGATACGGATTTGGAGCGAAGCACGAATGAATATGAAGAAGGCATCAAGGAAGACCTTGGCTGGCTGGGGCTAAGCTGGGATGAGAGCTTTAATCAGTCCCACCGTTTCCCGAGCTATGAAGAGGCGGCTAAAAAACTAAAAGAAGAGGGTCTCCTCTACGCTTGTTACGAAACTGCGGATGAGCTGGACCGCCAGCGCAAATTACAGCGAGTGCAAAGTAAACCTCCCATTTATAACCGCGCGGGGCTAAACCTCACCGATGACCAAAAGGCGGCGTTTGAAGCCGAAGGCCGCAAGCCACATTGGCGCTTTAAGCTCTCGGGCAAGACAGTGCATTGGACTGATATGGTGCGCGGGGAGCAAAGCGTTGATACAAGCTCGCTCTCTGATCCTGTCCTTATTCGCGGCGATGGGTCGTTCCTCTATACGTTGCCCAGCGTTGTTGATGATATTAACGAGAAAATTACCCATGTTATTCGTGGCGAAGATCATGTCACCAATTCAGGCGCGCAAATCGAAGTTTTTCAGGCGTTATCCGATCATCTGCCGATATTTGCCCACACGCCCTTATTGGTTGGAAAAGACGGGAAGGGGCTCTCTAAACGCCTCGGCTCACTCTCGATGAAAGAGCTGAAAGAGCAGGGATTAGAGCCGCTCGCCATTTGTTCATTGCTTGGTAAAATTGGCACATCCGATGCGATTGAGGCGCGCCCGTCTATGGAGGTTCTCAAAGATGAGTTTTCCTTTGGTAAGATCGGCCGCGCGCCCGCCCGTTTTGATGAGGATGAGCTTTTGCTCATCAATGGTCGTCTTTTAAACGAAACACCGTACGAAAATGTCAAAGATCACCTTGGAAACTTAAATGTAGGCGGAGGGGAAGATTTCTGGAACCTCATCCGCTCTAATATCAGTAAAGTGAGCGATACGGCCGGATGGTCTACTGTGATTTATTCACCCATGCCGGGCCGGATTGAGGATGAGGATAAAGAGTTTTGCATAGCGGCGGCCAATTCTTTGCCTGATCTCATCACGCCCGAGACATGGGGCGAGTGGACGGGAACCCTGAAAGTCGATCATGCCCGTAAAGGTAAATCCCTCTTCATGCCGCTTCGTAGGGCTTTGACGGGCAGGGATAGCGGGCCAGAGATGGGTAAGCTATTGGAATTACTGGGCGCTGAAAAGGCGAAAGCACGCCTTCGAGGTGAAATTTCTTAAAATCGGTTGATATATCTAAATCCTTCAGCCTATTTATAGGTCATTATATGGTTATAAAAATGAGGGGGCCAAAATGGCAACACATGCACTAAAACTACCACTTTTCCTGACTCGGCTGAGCATATTTATCTTTATGCTTCCGTGGCAAATAACACGGTTTACCAGTCCAGAAATTATCAACACCATATCGAATAAATATTATAAATTCTCTATGCCGCCTATTGGCAGTATAATTACAGGGGTGTTTATGATGGCGTTGATATTGGCCTTTGTCGCTGGATTTAAAAAACGTATTAGCTATGGCCTTGTCCTTGTCCTTCATACGATTGGGACGCTGACGACAATACCTTTCATGATACCCGGAACTGAAAACTATAGAGCGCTATTTTTAGCAGCCATTCCGACGATTGGGGCCATGCTTTTACTTTATTGCCTCCGTGATGAAGACACGATGTTATCTATTGATAGCCGTGGATAATGTAAATTGGCGGCTGGTCGTTACGCTCACCGGGATGAAGTGAGAATAGTGACCAGCCTACCTTTTTTGGACAGTGAGTAGCGTGGGGTACACTGCCTGATGATGTCGAAAGAGTTGGGATGAGTTTGTTCGACAACGACTCACCTATAGCCTATAAGTTGTAAAAAGTCACTTACTATTTTGCAAAAGACAATTTATGGTATAGGCTTTATTAAAGCGTTAAAAAGTTCTTAATGAAAAAGGGTCTGTATTTTCACTATTAATCTCTTTTCAATAACTTCCAAAACCTTCGACCCATTAGGCGCCACATCGGGTCAAATATCAGAATAATGGCTATAACTGCCAGCCCATATAGCCAATGCGCGCCTTTGATATAAAGCCATATAAAGACGCCGATCAGTATGGGATAAAAGGCAAGGGCGTGGAAAAGCCTCCATAAGGCAATCAAGGTGGCCTTCACGCCCTTAAGTCTCGCGGCTTGATAAAATCAACTAAACGCCAAGAGGCTGGATCTAGCCAATCGCCATTGTCATCATTTGTACGCATTAGGACGGTACAAGCTCCGGTGGGGTAATCTACTGGTTGTCCTGTGAAATAAGCATGTAGAGCCGCCCACCCCGGATTATGTCCGAGTAGCATAAGCTTTCCTTTGGGCTCGACTTGTTTGCCGCAAACCATCAGGACTTGCTCGGCAGATGTATGATAGAAATCGGAATTATAATTCACAACTTGCGAACCCGGAATAGTCCGTATTAGATGAATAGCGGTTTGACGTGTCCTTGTAGCATCCGAACTCCAAATTATATCCGGAGCATAACCTCTTGCGATTAAAGCATGACCAACAGCAACCGCTGCTTTGTCGCCGCGTTTATTTAAGGGGCGTTCATGATCGGACATATTTTCGTCGGCCCATGATGATTTTGCGTGCCGCATTAAGAGAAGGTGAGTTAACATAGCCCTATTATAGCGGATTCGCGTGCAATGTCTTTACGCGAGTTACACACGCCTCTATAGCGAGCCAAATTCTTTAAAGAGACCTAAAATGCACGATATCAAAGCCATCAGGGAAAATCCTGCCGCGTATGACAAGCTCTGGGCGAAACGCGGACTGCCTGAAAAAGGACAACCGCAGCTCTCCAAAAAGATCATTGATCAAGATGCCTTGATCCGCAAAGCGATGCAGGTTGTCCAAGAAGCCGAAGCTGCCCGTAATAAAAGTTCAAAACTGATCGGGCAGGCCATGGCCAAAGGCAATAAGGAAGAAGCTGAACGTTTGAAGACCGAAGTGGCAGGGGCGAAAAATGTCATTGCGGCTATGGGCGCGCAGGTCGATAGCGAGAAAGCCCAGCTTCAAGAGCTGCTAGCAGGACTTCCGAATGTACCCTTTGAAGATGTGCCCGAAGGGGAAGATGAAGCCAGCAATGTCGAAATGCATAAGCATCTAGAACCGACAAGGTTTGGCTTCGAGCCTAAAGGTCACGATGAGCTTGGCGAAGCTTTGGGAATGATGGATTTTGAAACCGCGGCCAAAATGAGCGGAAGCCGTTTTGTGGTGCTTAGCGGGATGCTTAGCCGTCTTGACCGCGCGCTCGCGGCCTTCATGCTAGATTTACAGACGGAGGAGCATGGCTATACGGAAACAACGCCGCCCTTTTTAGTCCATACTCATACAATGTTTGGAACCGCGCAATTACCAAAATTTGAAGATGATCAATACCGGGTCGCTGATTTTAATTTGACGGAGATGGAAAAGCAGGTGGAAACGGTTGCACAAATGGCTGACTCTATACGCGAACATAGCATGTGGATGTTGCCGACCGCTGAGGTCGCTCTTACCAACATAGTTCGTGAGTCTATAATTGATGCGGATTACTTACCACGGCGCTATACAGCCCACACACCTTGTTTCAGGCGTGAAGCGGGGAGTGCAGGGCGCGATACTAAAGGTATGATCCGTCAACACCAATTTAACAAAGTCGAGCTTGTCTCTATAACCCGTCCAGAAGATAGCGAAGGTGAGCATAAACGGATGCTTAAATGTGCCGAAGAAGTGCTCAAGCGATTGGATCTGCCTTACCGTGTCGTTGAGCTTTGCACAGGCGATCTTGGTTTTGGCGCGCGGCGTACCTTTGACATCGAAGTCTGGCTGCCGAGCCAAGACACTTATCGAGAGATTTCGTCTTGTTCTAATTGCGGAGATTTTCAGGCCCGCCGCATGAATGCGCGTTATAAACACGGGGAAAAAGATAACCGCTTTGTCCATACACTGAACGGATCAGGGCTTGCCGTCGGGCGTACACTTGTAGCCGTTTTGGAAAATTACCAAAATGAAGACGGCTCTATCACTGTACCCAAAGCGCTTGTGCCCTATATGGGCGGCGTTGAGGTGATTAAAGCGTGAGAATTCTCCTTACCAATGATGATGGTGTTCAGGCGACAGGGCTAGCTGTTCTTCGCCGTATTGCCGCGCAGATTTCAGATGATGTTTGGGTCTGTGCGCCAGATACGGAGCAGTCAGCAGCTTCTCGTGGGGTTTCTTTACATAACCCTGTCAGGCTCAAAAAAACGGAAGACAAGGTTTTTTCTGTGACAGGGACACCGACCGACTCGGTAATTGTTGCTATGAAAGACCTGTTTCATGATAAGAAACCAGACTTGGTGTTATCAGGCGTGAACCGCGGGCAAAACCTGGCCGAAGATGTCACCTTTAGCGGGACAGTAGCAGGTGCTCTGCAAGGTATGCAGATGGGTGTCCCCTCAATTGCGCTGTCACTAGCGCGCGGATTTCAGGGCGCGAACAGTCTGCCCTGGGAAACCGCCGAGGCCCATGGACCGAAGTTAATAAAAGACTTAATTTCAAAAGGTTGGCCGGAGAAAGTTATCTTATCGATAAACTTCCCTGATACGTCTCCTGAGGATGTGAAGGGTATTCAAATTACACGCCAAGGCCATCGAGATTTTCAGATGAGTGATGTTGATAAACGTCGCCATCCACGCGGAGGTCATTATTACTGGTTGACTTACGGCGCGGCAAAATCAAACCCGCCTGAAGGCACTGACTTACGGGCTATATATGAGGGGTATATTTCGGTTACGCCGCTGCATACCGATTTAACCCATGAATTAACTGTCACGACTTTAAAGACGAATTTGGGTGTTTAATCCCGGTCTGATCGACATGATCATGCATCTTCGGGGGTGCGGAATTTCCGATAATGCTGTATTGCGAGCTATGGAATTGGTGGATCGAAAATATTTCATCAGTCAAAAACATTGGGATATTGCTTATGAAGATCAATCTTTGCCAATATCATGTGGCCAAACTCTCTCTAAACCTCTGACTATCGCTCTTATGACCCAGATGCTTGAGCTCTTACCGCAGCATAAGGTTCTCGAGATTGGAACTGGTAGTGGCTATCATACAGCTATCTTGTCTAAAATTGTCAAACGGGTTTATTCGGTTGAGCGTTATAAGCAATTAATTGCCGAGACCGAAAAACGGTTTGAGGCGCTTGCTATAACTAATCATGTTATACGCCATGGCGATGGACGTTATGGCTGGAAAGGGCAGGCTCCATTTGATCGTATGCTACTTACCTGTGGTCTGCAGAAAGAGCCGACCAAATTATTGGAGCAGTTAAAACCAGCAGGAATATTGGTCGCAGTAGTTGAGGATAAGCTCACGCGATATCGAAAGGTTCGAAAAGTTGTAAACACAGAGACATTATTTGCCTTGCGATTACCCATTATTGAAGTTGGTAAGTCAAAATCTTTATAGCTGAATAGGAAAACTTGAAAGTTTTTGTGAATCCTGACAATTAAGTTCCATGGTAGACCAGAACAAAGCGTCGACCTCAAAGCCAAACCCAATCATGACACAATGGAGCTGGCTAAAGGGGTATAATGGCAGTATTTTTGCTGACGATCTTGTTGCGGCGATAATTGTTACTATTTTACTTGTACCGCAATCTTTGGCCTATGCGTTATTGGCCGGGCTTCCGCCTCAAGTTGGTATTTATGTCTCCATTTTTCCTTTGATTGCCTATGCTTTATTCGGATCTTCTCGGATAATTAATGTAGGTCCGACTGCGGTTATTTCTCTCATGACCGCTGCCTCTATAGCAGCCTTACCAGAAGGAACCCGCCTCGTAAGTGCAGCGGCGCTAGCTTTGATGACGGGAGGCATTTTATTATTAGCGGGCTTATTAAAAGCCGGATTTATCATGAACTTCGTTAGCCGTCCGGTTGTCTCAGCCTATATTACGGGCGCGGCATTATTGATCATATTTAGTCAACTCAAACATATCTTGGGCGTTCAGGCCTCAGGCAACACTGTTATCGCTTTATTGGGAGAACTGGTGAGAAATTTTAAGTCATCGAATATTGCTGCTATACAAACAGGTGGGGCAGCCATTATCATTTTGTGGCTCGTTCGACGTTATCTTGCCTTTGTACTTATCAAGCTGCATGTCCGAAGCCGTATTGCCAAGCTGATAGGCCGAACGGCACCAATCTTGGTCATAATTGGTTTTATTTTTTTGAGCGCAGGCTTAAATCTCGAAAAGACTTACGCTCTTAGAGTTGTTGGAACTATTCCATCAGGTCTACCGCCCTTTGACATACCATTGCTCAGTATGATCTCCTATAAGGCCCTTTTAGTTCCCGCCATTGTAATATCCATTGTGGCGTTTGTGGACAGCACCTCCACGGCTCAAGAGCTAGCCTCACGCGGACGAAGTAGAATTGACGCGAATAAAGAACTTCTAGGATTGGGGGCATCAAACTTTGTCGCAGGTTTAACGGGCGGATATCCGATTAACGGGAGTATGTCACGTTCGGCTGTGAACTTTTCAGCGGGGGGGCAAACACCCGTCGTTAGTATTGTTGTGGCAATGATGATGGCGTTGACGGCGTTGTTTTTAACACCTGTCTTGAAGGCCTTGCCCTTATCTGTTTTGGCAGCACTTATCATCGTAGCTTGTTTTAGCTTGATAGATTTCAAAGCGTTATGGAGGACATGGGTTTATAGTCGTGCTGATGGTATTACGGCGATTGCGACCTTTCTAAGTGTGTTGTTTTTTGGGGTTCAATGGGGCGTTCTTGCTGGCGTTGTCTTGGCTATGGCGCTCCATATTCGTGGAACGTTACAACCTCATATGCCGCTTGTCGGTCGTTTTCCGGGAACAGAACATTACAGAGATGCCGGCCGGTTTAATGTTGAGACTAATGATCAGGTAAAAACATTGCGTATTGATGAGAGCTTATATTACGCCAATGCGCGCTATCTTGAAGACCGAGTCGCGCAATTGGTTGCGGAAAATGACGATATGTCAGACCTTGTTTTAATGTGCACCGCAGTTAACAGGATTGATGCCAGCGCTTTGTCGAGCTTGGAAGAAATTAACAAACGCTTAAAAAGCGCGGCGATAAACCTACATTTTTCTGATATGCAGAGTCGCGTCAAAGAACGACTCTATAGGTCTGATTTAATTGAACATCTTACAGGGGAAATCTTCCTCTCCCAACATGAAGCAATGGAAGCCTTGGAGCCAGAGCCGGACTGGAATCAACTCTCTGATCATGTCGATATGCATTAGTTAAACAATTAAACTCTTTGCGAAAATCAAACTTTAAGTTATGGTTGACGGGAATGAGCCTTGAGGCGCGATTATCGCGGCCCGGCTTTAAGAGAGAGAAATGTCATGCCGGACCATCATGTGTCCGGAGTTGAGAGCGATACAGGTGGTGCTACAACTCGCCAGATTCGGTCTCGGCGACGGAGTCAAACAAAATCCAGTAGGGGGCGTAGACCTCAGACTTACGCAGCCCTTGATTTGGGTACAAATAATTGTCGTCTTCTAATAGCACGTGCAAGCGGTGATAGTTTCAAAGTTATTGATAGTTATTCCCGCGTTGTCAGGCTGGGAAAGGGCTTAACCAGCACAGGCCGTTTGTCTGAAGAAAGCATGGATGCAGCGATCGAGGCTCTGACTGTTTGCGCAAAAAAAATGAAATCGCGACGGGTTAAGAGATGGCGTTGTGTTGCAACGGAAGCTTGCCGCAAAGCTGAAAATGGTCAAGAATTTCTTGATCGGGCTAAATCCGAATCTGGCATAAACCTCGAAATTATTTCTGGACGTGTTGAAGCACGCCTTGCTGTTATGGGGTGTTTAAACCTGATTGATACTTCAAAGGATGTCGCGCTCGTTATAGATATTGGCGGGGGCTCAACTGAGCTTAGCTGGGTTGATATACGCCGCTTGCGAGAAAACCCTGAGGAAATTCGTGTCTATCGTCCACCGATTAGTGCCTGGGCGTCTTTACCAGTGGGCGTCGTTACACTTTCGGAAATGTTTCCTGAGCATGAAGACCGCGAGACGTGGTACAATGATATGAAAGATAAAGTTAGAGATGCCATAACCGAGCAAGGGTGTACTACGCGGTTTACCAAAACATTTCGGGAGGGGCGAGGGCATCTAATCGGAACATCTGGCACTATCACCTCTTTGGCTGGGATTCACTTGAAACTGCCTTTTTATCAACGGGAAAAAGTCGATGGATTGTGGTTGCGAAGTGCTGATGCGGTGACTGTCGCTAGAGATATGGCCTCACGTAGTCCCGAAAGCCGGGCGACGGAGCCTTGTATAGGAGAAGATAGGTCACGTCTTTTGGTGGCAGGCTGCGCGATCACTGATGTTCTTTGCGAAATGTGGCCTAGTAAAATGATCCGAGTGGCAGATCGAGGTCTACGCGAAGGTATGTTGATGGGGCTTTTAAAACAAAGTCAAAAAATAAATTTTGTAAAACCTTCAGAGCCAAAAACAGATGGCTGATAAATCTTCCACATTCAATGGACGCATGTCAGGTAGTAAACCTGAAGGGCCAAAACGTGGGCGTAAAACGCCTAAGGAAGATAAAAATAACGCCACGCGCATGATGACCCATAAAGTCAAAACAGCTCGTGGGAGAAAAATATCGTCTAAATTATGGATCGAGCGTCAGATCAATGACCCCTATGTCAAAGAAGCTAAAATAAAGGGGTATAGGTCCCGTGCAGCCTTTAAACTTGAAGAACTGGATGAAAAATTCAGTCTTATCAAAAAGAACGCGCTTATTGTTGACCTAGGCTGCGCTCCAGGGGGATGGGTTCAAATTGCCTTAAAGCGCGGAGCTCGACATGTTGTCGGCATTGATATTTTGCCGGTCGACGTCGTAGCTGGAGCTGATCTCATTGAAATGGACTTTATGGATGAAAGGGCACCTGACACGATAAAAAATTTGCTAGGTGGCGCGCCTGATCTCGTGATGTCGGATTTGGCTGCCAATACCACAGGTCATAGAAATACAGATCATTTAAAAACCGTAGCACTTGTCGAAGCAGCAGCAGATTTTGCAATGGATGTCTTAACGCCGGGTGGTGCTTTTATCACAAAGGTTTTTCAAGGCGGTGCTGAAGGGCGGTTGCTCAAGACGCTTAAGCATAATTTTAAAACCGTTAAACATGCCAAACCAAAATCATCCAGATCTGGCAGTCCTGAAATGTATTTAGTGGCCCTAGGGTTTAAGGCGAAAAAGAATAAATCTACCGAAATTTAAATGATCGCTTGTAAATCACGAATGGCTTCCCAAATATCCACTAGCATCAGCGCCGTTTTTGCGTTACTGCGCCGCTTCGATCTATAAGAGACCCCTATGTCCACAGTTTTACTTATCGTCCAACTCATTATCAGCATTGTATTGACTGGCCTGATTTTAATTCAACGCTCTGAAGGTGGGGCGCTCGGTATTGGCGGGGGAGGCGGGGGTGGATTTATGTCCGGACGGTCGGCAACCACATCTATTGCGCGGATGACAGGCATACTTGGAGCTATTTTTATTATAAACTGTCTCGCCCTCTCTATTGTTTTTAACTTAGAAAACCAAAATACGTCACTTATTGATGATACAAATGCGGTTGCCCCCTTGACGGCACCTATCGATTCACCCGATACGACACTCCCGTTGGCTGATGAAACTATCGCTGCGGAAACTCCCGAAACAGAGACCGCGGTTGAAGCTGAATCAGAGGTCGCGACTGAGCCTAAAGACGACGAATAAGCGTCACCTCATAGGCCTGCGACAATGATTGGACGGGTCTGTGGAGCAAAAACCACGATATATTTTTATTACAGGCGGTGTGGTTTCATCGCTGGGTAAGGGGTTAGCATCGGCTGCGTTAGGAGCTTTGCTTCAATCACGCGGTTATAAGGTCCGTCTACGTAAACTTGACCCTTATCTGAATGTCGATCCTGGCACCATGAGCCCTTATCAACATGGCGAGGTTTATGTCACGGATGATGGAGCCGAGACTGATTTGGATCTTGGTCATTATGAACGTTTTACGGGCGTATCGGCCGCGCAGGCCGACAATATAACCACAGGCAGGATTTATTCCAATATCATCGAGAAAGAACGGCGAGGGGATTATCTTGGCGCGACAGTGCAGGTCATTCCGCATGTCACCAATGAAATTAAAGAATTTGTTCTCTCTGATGGGGGGGATGTGGATTTCGTCCTTTGCGAAGTTGGTGGCACGGTTGGCGATATTGAGGGCTTGCCATTTTTTGAAGCACTGCGTCAGCTCCGCCAAGAATTACCCTTACGTCAAAGCTGTTATATGCATGTGACCTTGATGCCTTATATTGCAGCAGCGGGCGAGATGAAAACAAAACCGACGCAGCATAGTGTCAAAGAATTACGCTCTATTGGTATTCAGCCGGATATATTGCTGTGTCGAGCGGACCGTGAAATTTCTGATAGCGATCGCCGCAAAATCGGACGGTTTTGTAATGTGCGTGAAAGCTCCGTTATTCAAGGTCTTGATGCGCGTTCGATCTATGATGTACCTTTGGCCTATCACGCCGAAGGACTGGACAGAGAAGTCTTGATGCATTTCGGGATCGAAGATGCGCCTAAGGCTGATCTCACCCGCTGGGAAAAAATTTCAGAAAAACTCCACAATCCGGACGGAGAAGTCAGCATAGCCGTTGTCGGGAAATATACGGTTCTACCGGATGCTTATAAATCTATTACGGAAGCTTTGGTTCATGGCGGTATTGCCAATAGGGTGAAGGTTAAAATCAAATGGCTTGAGGCTGAAGAGTTTGAAAATTCGGATGACCCGAATGTACTGAAGGGTGTTCACGGTATTCTTGTTCCGGGCGGATTTGGAGAACGCGGCGCGGAAGGCAAGATCAAAGCGGCGACATTTGCGCGAACCAAAGATGTGCCTTATTTCGGGATTTGTTTCGGGATGCAAATGGCTGTGGTCGAAGCGGCGCGTAATTTGGCTGGAATTAAAAATGCGTCGAGTTCTGAATTTGAAACGCAAGGTGAAAACATTGTTGGCCTTATGACGGAATGGACCAAAGGTAATGAACGGGTTGAACGCAATAAAGAGACTGACCTTGGCGGTACAATGCGCCTTGGGGCTTATCCAGCTCGCCTGACCAAAGGCTCGCTTGTGGCGGCGCAATATGGGATGCAGGATATAAGCGAGCGACATCGTCACCGTTATGAAGTCAATATTGATTACAAAGACAAGTTGGAAAATGCAGGCTTGTTGTTTTCAGGCCTATCTCCTGACGGCTTGCTGCCGGAAATCGTCGAAATTCCGGGCCATCCGTGGTTTATAGGGGTTCAATATCATCCTGAGCTGAAATCACGACCCTTTGAACCGCACCCGCTCTTTGCCGGATTTGTCAAAGCAGCTTTGGAACAAAGCCGTTTGGTTTAGATATATTGTTATTTTACCTCCTTTTCAAATGATGTAATATCGGTTTTAGGAGCCGTCTATGACTATAACATCTAAATTTATTACGACTTTGAGCCTAGTTGCTATTGTGGCCTGCGCGCCTGCGGGAGAAGCGGAGCGAACGGGAGATTGGGCGCTCAGCCCATTAGAGTCTGATATAAGCTATGTGACGATCAAAAATGGGAATATAGGTGAGGTGAATACATTTCGAGATATTTCGGGGACTGTAACATCTGGCGGAAAGGCAGAGTTCACCATCGCACTTGATAGCGTTGATACAAATAACGAAACACGCGATCCTCGCATGAAAGAGTTTATGTTCCAGACCGATAAATATCCAGAAGCCAAAGTGACAGCTGATTTAAAGCTTACGCAATTTCAATCGCTGGCCATTGGGAATAGCAAATCGGTCTCAATGCCAATGACACTGGATTTACACGGTATTATTGAGCAGCGAGAGCTTGATGTTTCTGTAACCCGCCTCGGCGCGAATAAAGTCCACGTGACCAATAAAGGGGTTATTGTGATAGACGCCGAAGATTTTGGATTTGAAGCGGGACTTGCTAAGCTTCAAGAGCTTGCAAAATTAGACAGTATTTCGCCAGTGGTCAGTGTGACTGTGTCGCTGACATTTGAGCGATGATTTTTGAGTAACATTGAATTTTTAAATTGTTTGGGTTGTTTTGAAGTAAAAAGTCAACCTTCAATCATTTTTTGTAATTCAGCCCGGTATTTGCTCCAGCTTCTTCGGCTTTTGTTGGCAAGCTTTAGCTTCAGCATCTTATCACAATAATTAATTCGCTTATTTCTTCAGTAGCTATGCTAGATGGGTGTTTCTTTTTTAAATAGGCAAAGCGTTTATCTTAGGGTCATTCACAGTACATGTCCTATGTGAACTGGTTGGGTTTAAACGCTAAAACTCGTCCCACATCCACACCCTGCAGTGGCATTAGGGTTATGAATTTTAAAGGCTGAGCCGATCAGCTCATTGGTGTAGTCAATTTCAGAGCCGCCTAAAAATTCAAGGCTCATATCATCAATTACGACTTTCGCGCCGTCGCGTTCTATCACCAAATCATCGGCATTGGGGCCGTCCGCGAAATCAAATTTATATTGAAAGCCCGAGCACCCACCGCCTTCGACAGCCACACGCAGATATTTATCAAAGCCTTGCTTGGCCATTATGGCTTTGATCTGCTTGGCAGCGTTAGCCGATAGGGAAACTTGTGTAGCAACTTCACTCATAAACGTTATATAGGGCGCGAGTCTTAAGATTTAAAGGTCAAAGAATTGGGTAAATTTACACCTATACGTGGGCGGGCTATTTACGCGTCTGATCCCGCCAATTGCCGCGGGCGGCGTATCCCGCAGCCTAGCGGGTCTGAACGTAGCCCTTTTCAACGCGATAAAGATCGCATTATTCATTCTTCGGCTTTTCGCCGTCTCAAAGGTAAAACACAGGTTTTTGTCGCCCATGAGGGCGATTATTACCGCACACGCTTAACCCATTCGCTTGAAGTTTCCCAAATTGGCCGCTCTATCGCGCGGGTTTTAGGGCTTGATGAAGATTTGGCGGAATGTCTCTCGCTTGCCCATGATTTGGGACATCCACCTTTCGGACATTCGGGGGAAGATGCCTTGGCTGAGGGCATGGCCCCCTATGGCGGATTTGACCATAATGCCCAGACTTTGCGCATCGTCGAAAAGCTCGAAGGACGCTACGCTGAATTTGACGGGCTTAACCTGACATGGGAAACGCTAGAAGGTATCGCCAAACATAATGGGCCGTTGATCGAAACAAAAAGTGATGAAGCTAAATTACCTTGGGCACTACGGGCACTTGATGACTGGCAGAGGCTTGAATTAGGGACTTATGCAGGACCTGAGGCGCAAGTGGCGGCGATTGCAGATGATATTGCCTATAATAACCACGATATTGATGATGGTTTGCGGGCAGGTCTGTTTACGGTAGCTGATGTCTCTGATGTGCCGATTGTCGGCGAAGCCTTTGCCGATGTGCGGCGACGTTATCCTGATATCTCTGAGGATAGGATGATTCATGAAACTGTCAGAGATTTGATCGGCTATATGGTATCGGATGTTTTAAGCGAGACACGTAACAGGCTTGCCGCGGAAAAGCCACAGAGCGCGGATGAGGTGAGGGCGCTTAATCGTGCGATTTGTGACTTTTCACTAGAGTTTCGCGCAAAAGAAGCACCGCTTCGAAAATTTCTGTATGAGAACATGTATCGCCACTACAAAGTCAACCGGATGATGGGGCAGGCATCCCGTGTTGTTAAAGAGCTGTTTGAACTGTTCCTCAACGATCCTGATATTCTGCCTACTGAGCTGCGTGATAATTGTGATAAACCTTGCACAGCGACGACAGCCCGCATTGTTTGTGATCATATTGCTGGCATGACGGATAGTTTTGCTATTTCAGAACATAAGAAGCTCTTTTCTGTCGCGGGCTATTTGTAAATATCCATTAACCATTCTGACCTAAATTTGCCTTAAACGTGCTAAAGTAAGTGCGCGAATCGGTTGCGTTTAAGAACGACACCGTTAGCTAAGGACAGCATATGACACAGAAAGACAGAGATATATTTTCGGCAGCGAAAGTGTCCGAAGGTGACGAGTTAACCCCTTTTGACGTGCGCGATAGTAGCGGTCGATCTGGGCTTATAAAACTTGCCTTAGGATTCGTGTTCCTCCTCTTACTCGCTTTTATCATTTTAAAAGTCTATCAGCCCGGAGTTCGAGATCGTACAGCTCCCCCAAAAATTACCGCAGATAATACCCCGTTTAAGATTGTACCTGAAGATGAGGGCGGGGTTCAGACCCCTAATCAAGACAAAGTGGTTTATGATGTTATGGACGGAAAAGCCCCAAAAGAAGTAGTTACGCCGTCTCCCCAAACTGAAACGCCTATTCAGTTGCCAAAAGCAGCCAATATCAAAGTCGAACCAGCGCCCACGCGGCCTACAGAGGCAGCCTCGCCTGTATCGAAACCCAAGACCAATACTAAACGGGTCGCAGTAGGGTCAAGTGAATGGGTTGTTCAGGTGGCTTCGGTACGCACGCAACAAGATGCACAAGCGATTTGGAATAAAGTCTCTACTAAATTTGGGAATGTACTCTCTGCTGGGCATTATGCAGATATTAAATATGCTGACCTTCAGGAAAAGGGCGTTTATTATCGTCTAAGAGTAGCCGGACTTGCTGACAAATCAGCAGCATCTAGACTTTGCGATCAACTGGAAGCGCAGGGGCAAGCTTGTTTCGTGACGCGTAAATGAGCGCATTAGCTGTTATTTTAGGACTCTCAGGCCCGAAGTTAACAGCTGCGGAACGCGCCTTTTTCAGAGATGCTAATCCTTGGGGGTTTATCCTGTTTGCCCGCAACATAGAAACGCCGCGACAAGTTACGCGTTTAACGCATGATCTACGAGAAGCTGTCGGGCGTAATTGTTTGATATTTGTTGATCAAGAAGGGGGACGTGTTCAGCGGTTGCGAGCGCCACATTGGCGAAAATATCCTGCAGGGGCTGCTTTTCAAGACCTTTATTTGCAAAATGAACGGTGGGGAAAACGGGCGGCTTATTTATCCTACCGTATGATTGCGGATGATCTTAGAAGTGTTGGCATTACAGCTAATTGCGCACCTGTGTTGGACCTTCCACAAAAAAAAGCAGATCCGATTATTTCAGACCGCGCCTTTGGAACCAAACCTGTTCAGATCATTGATATAGCACATGCTGCTATGGCAGGATTAATGAACGGCGGTATCGCGCCTGTTGTCAAACATATCCCTGGGCACGGACGTGCCGATGTTGATAGTCACAAGGCCTTGCCACGCATTAAAGTTGGCCGTCAAACGCTTGAAAGAACGGATTTTATTCCGTTTAGGGCCTTGAGTGATGCGCCGATGGCGATGACGGCTCATGCGGTTTATGAATGTAATTCGAGATCAGCCGTAACCGTTTCGAAAAAGTCACTCACCGAACTTGTGCGGGCGGCTATTGGGTTTAATGGTCTAGTGATGAGTGATGATTTAGACATGAAGGCTCTTAAAGGAGGTTTGACCCGCAAAACCGAACGTGCTTTGGCTGCGGGATGCGATATTGCTTTGCAATGTTCAGGTAAACTACCCGAAATGGTACGTGTAGCAAAAGGTGCGAAATATCTGGAAGGACGTTCTAAACGCCGCTCAATTGTAGCAGAATATTGCGCTGTGGATGTGAGCGAATTTGATCGTGCTTATTCTGAAGCACAGCTGGATGCTCTCTTAAGTAAAGTATCATCAATTAAGGCTGCGGCATGAGTGATGACTTTCAAGAAGATATGCAGTTTAAGGCTGCTGATGATGCCGCTGATGACGGTCAAGGCTTGGTCTTGGATATTGATGGTTATGAAGGGCCGTTACATCTTCTTTTGGAACTAGCCAGAAAACAAAAAGTTGATCTTGCTCGTATTTCAATACTTGAGCTTGCCGAGCAATATATAGCTTTCATCAAAAACGCCCAAGATTTACGAATTGAATTGGCTGCTGATTATCTCGTTATGGCATCTTGGTTGGCTTATTTGAAATCCCGATTGATACTACCTCGTGAAGGCGTGGAAGAATTAATGCCGGAAGCTGATGAGCTTGCAGCCCATCTTGCCTTTCGTTTGCAACGTCTTGAAGCCATGCGCTTTGCTGCGAAGGGATTGTTTAGATTACCTCAAACTGGGCAAGCTGTATTTAAACGCGGCATGCCGGAGGGGCTGCGTTCTCGGACGACGCCGCTTTATGGGGCTGAAATATTTGATATCCTGCAGGCCTATGGGAATTCACGTGCAAGAGTTGCCATTACAAATCACAAAGTTCCCAAGCCTTTAATTCTAAGCCTTGAAGATGCGAGGGTAAGGTTAAGGCGCGCTTTAGGCGGAATATCTCTATCAGAAGAAGAGTGGGTAGCACTGGAAAAGTTATTACCCACACAAGAGGAGCTTAATAAAGATATTCCATCTGAGTCTATTAGAGCAAGCTCACTTCTAGCGGGTCTTGAACTGGCAAAAGAAGGGAAACTGGAGCTTCGGCAAACAGGTGTCTTTACTCCGATTTACGTGCGTGGAGCCGAAAACCAAGGTAAGACCAAGGAGGATACAAGATGAGCCAAGAACGCGTGGATAAAGCGGCTGCCGGAATAGAGGCCTCTGTTGTGAGTTTAACCGAGCGGTTGACAGTCACACCTCATGACAAATCGATTGAACAGGAAATACGTTTGCTGGAGGCTCTTCTTTTTGCTGCTGTTGAGCCTATAGATATTGAGACGCTTAGAGACCGAATGCCTGAGGAGACGGATGTTGGGGCTCTTTTAGCACGTTTGGCGCGTGATTATGCTGGCCGAGGGGTTAATTTAGTTAGAGTTGCTAATCGCTGGCGTTTTCAAACAGCTCCTGACCTTGAGCCAAGCCTTGTAGATATTAAAGAAGCGCCTCGTAAATTATCCAAGGCGGCTTTGGAAACATTGGCCATTATTTCTTATCATCAGCCTGTTACGCGGGCTGAAATTGAAGATGTTCGCGGTGTTGCCGTATCCAAAGGCACAATTGATGTTTTAATGGAACTAGGCTGGATTAGGCTAAGAGGCCGCCGCCGTACGCCGGGGCGACCCGTTACCTATGGGACGACAGAGAGTTTTCTCGCCCATTTCAATTTAGAAACGATTGCCGATTTGCCGGGCCGAGATGATTTAAAGGCGGCAGGCTTGCTGGACCCGCGCCTACCAAAAGATTTTGAAATGCCGGAGCCCATAATGCCTGATGATTTAACGGCTGATGAAGCGCCCATAGAAGAGGAAGATGACCCTGAGTTCTTCGAAGACTTCCTTGAGGAAGATAAAGGTGATCGGGCTTAGCTAAAAATTCACCTCTTCTTGTTACGGCCATTCCTCGTTGCGTCAGAGGATAACAGTCGCTACATATGGTGGGGAATAAAGGAAAATATTATGGCTCTCGGACCTTGGCAAATTGCTATCATTTTAGTGATTGGTGTTCTCGTATTTGGTGGGCGCGGCAAAATTTCTGCAATTATGGGCGATTTTGGCAAAGGCATAACCAGCTTCCGAAAAGGTCTAAAAGAAGGTGTTGAAGATGTAAAAAATGCCGCCGACGAAGCGTTAGATGTGACGCCAAAAAAAGACGATAAAAAATAACACTTTTGCGCTAGAGGCGCTTTATGATCCCACAGTTTGGATTTGCTGAAATGATCGTGCTGGCTTTGCTGGCCATAATTGTAGTTGGTCCAAAGGACCTGCCTAAACTTATGCGGACTATGGGGCAATTCATGGCGAAAGTTCGTGCGATGGGCCAAGAATTTAAAGAGGCCTTTGAGGACATGGATGCAGGAGATGAGATCGCGGCCATGCGGCGCGAGATCGAGGAACTTAAAAGTATAGGTAACTTGGAAAACTTGTCAGATGGTGATTTTGCCTCTGAAATGCGTGAATTAGATAATGAAATTCGTGCGGCTACAGATGCCTCTTCACCTAAAGCATAAAATAATGGGAGAGGCAAAAGGCATAGAGAGTGATGAAATTGAAGCGAGCAAAGCTCCATTACTGAGCCACTTAGTCGAACTACGCTCACGGCTAATTAAGTCTGTATTGGCTATTATTATTGGCTGTATTGCCTGCATTCCTTTTTTACGCCAAATTATCGAGCTTTTAATGTGGCCATTTGAGCAAGCGATTTTACGCTATAATGCAAGCCTTCTTGAAAAAGGGTTAGAACCTGTTGATCTTGGCTTGATAGCGACACACCCGCTGGAAACGTTTTTTGTTAAATTGAAGATAGCTCTATTTGGCGGTGTTATTCTGGGGTTTCCGATTATAGCTTACCAGCTATATCGTTTTGTGGCTCCGGGGCTATACAAAAATGAACGCGGGGCATTTTTACCATACCTCATTCTTTCGCCAATCCTCTTTGTTCTCGGTGCGTCACTTGTTTTTTTCTACGTTTTTCCATATGTGATGGAATTTGCCCTTAATCAGCAAGCTCTCTCAGAAGGTGAGCAAGTCGACTTGTTGACGAAAATAAGTGATTATTTACGCCTTGCTATGACATTGTTTTTAGCATTTGGTTTATCCTTTCAATTACCTGTTATTTTAAGCTTACTAGGCCGGGCAGGGGTTGTGAGTGCTATAGCTCTACGCAAGGGGCGTAAATATGCTTTATTTGGGATTGCCGTTTTCGCAGCATTCGTGACTCCGCCTGACCCGATTACTCAGATAGTTCTGGGCAGTGCAATATATCTGCTTTACGAAATTTCGATTTTATCCGTGTCTTTACTAGAGAAGAAAGTGGGAACTTCTGGAGCATAGTCTATCTTGCTAAGAAAATTTTAACTATAAAATTTAGGAAAACTTTAACCACAAACATTCATATTTCCTTGAAATTTAATCGAGGAATGAATCATGGCTGTCAAAATACCCCTAGCCTCTATCGCAGCAACAGCTTTGCTATCAGGTACAGCATTTGCGCAAATACATACTCAAGCAGATGATCGTTTTGCACCTCGCATCTACGGAAGTACAGCGGTGACACATGCGCAAGTCCAAGCGCCAAGCTCTAGTGATGTTGTACGTGTTGTAGAGCCTGTCGTTCCAGATTTTCAAACGACTATTCTCGCCGCACCGAGATATTCCGAGACAGATGTAGTCCGAGCTCAGCATTTTAAACCGGGAGATTTGTCCGATACGGAGTATCAGGCTCTTTTGGATGAAGCTGACCGTATTCGCGCCTATCAAGATAATAACGGGTATATATCGAACAGTTATACGAATCAGGACTCTGGGACATATGATGTTGGTACAACAACAGTTTATTCATCAACGAATGATTATGAGATAGAGCTTTTTGCGCCAAATGATAACGTTATCGCGCCAAGCGTCACATATGCAGAAACAACACCAATTTCGCCTTCATATACAAATGGTTTCATGTCTACGCATCGTGTTCTAAGGGGGGATACGCTCTATAATATTTCAAAGCGCTACGCTGTCTCAGTTGAAAGCTTGCAGTCGGCTAATAATATTAGCGGTAATAATATTGATATTGGTCAAGTTTTAAATATTCCGGCTGGCACATCAATTACACCACAAAGTAACTATGTGTCTCCCGTAACCACGGTCTCAACGAGTTATCCTATTACCAGAGTTAGAAACGTAGAACCTATTCCGGGGCAAAGTTCCGGTATTTATGCTGTACTGCCTAAAGATACGCTTTATTCAATTTCCCGTCGTGCTTGCGTTAAAGTCGGAGATTTGATTGCTGTTAATGGGATTGCCTCGCCCAACAGCATTAAACCGGGTGAACGTCTGACAATGCCAACAGGGCATTGCTTGAATTAAGCGAAAAATATACGGGTCTTTCCCGTTGCATAAGAATTCTGCGCCCCTATATAGTCCTCTAACAGGCCTGTAAGGGGCGTAATCTTTTCGGGGAAAACGATGTTCAATATGATCATGCAAACGGCCCAACCTGCTGGTGGTGCCTTCATTCAGTTTCTACCACTGATCCTCATTGGTATTATTTTTTATTTCCTCCTTATTCGTCCTCAAAGTCAACGCATGAAGGCTCATCGTCAGATGCTATCTGAAATCGTGCGTGGTGATAAGATTGTCACTAATGGCGGCCTAATTGGTAAAGTTAAAAAAGTTTCAGAGGATGAGCTAACAGTCGAATTTGGTGGACAGTCTATTCAGGTTGTCAAAAGTATGGTGGCAGATGTCCGCAATAAGACAGCGCCAGCTAATGATACTGGTAAAAAGAAAAAGTGATCTGATACTCACACAGCAAGATTAACAAGACGGAAGCGTTATGCTCTTTTTCTCAAAATGGAAAATTACATTTATATTAGGGGCAGTTCTCTTGGGGCTATTTTTTGCATTACCTAATGCCCTGTCGCCCGACGTTCGGGAGAAACTTCCTGCGCCCTTTCAGAGAACCTTGAATCTCGGTCTCGATTTACAAGGCGGCGCGCACATGTTGCTTGAAGTAGATTTAACCAGTGTTATGGCGCAAGCTCTGGACAATGAGCGTGAAACTATTCGTCAAGAATTTCGAGATGCTGATCGTCTTCGGACCGAGTTTATTCGAGTTGAGGATAATGCTGTTATTGGACGCCTAAGAAAAGCGGAAGAGATGCCAAAAGCATTAGAAATCCTCAGAGAAATTTCTGTCGCGGTTGATCCAACCAGCCTGTCTACAGATAAGACAACTAAGGTTGAGCAGGTCGGAGATAAAGGATTTAAAGTTACAATAACACAAGCAAATATTGAGAGCATTCAGGCTCGAACTATTGCTCAGTCCATTGAAGTTCTGCGTAAACGGATTGACCCTCAAGGAACAACTGAGATGACATTGGCCAGAGAAGGAGATGACCGTATTCTCTTGCAAGTGCCAGGCGCGAAAAATGTTGGTGAAATAAAGGAACGTATCAATAAGACAGCTAACCTCGCATTTCACATGGTACGAAAAGAAAGCAATAGTGAAGCCGCTATGAGGTTGGCGACCGAAGGTAAGATACCACCGGGTTCAATATTTATTCAGCATCAAGATGGTACTGGTGGACTCATCCTTGAAAAACGTACGAAAATTACAGGTGAATGTCTGAAATCGTCGAGTGAGGGTCTTCATCCAACAGCCAATTACCCGATTGTGAATTTTAGTTTTAATATTAAATGCGCACAGATATTTGGTAAGTTAACATCTGAAAATTTAGGTCAACGTTTTGCTGTTGTGCTAGACAATGAAATAATCACGGCTCCGCGTATTAACGGAGCGATTACGGGTGGATCCGGATATATCGAGGGTAGTTTCACGATTGAAAGCGCCCGAGAGCTTTCATTGCTTTTAAATGCTGGAGCACTTCCAGCAAAACTTATTATTGTTGAAGAGCGAACAGTATCGGCTGAGCTCGGAAAAGATTCGATAGAAGCTGGGAAGGTAGCCTCAATCATAGGCCTTATGGGTGTCGGTATTTTTATGTGGCTTTCCTATGGTTTCCGGTTCGGGACTATTGCGAATATCGCTCTGAGTACGAATATCATTCTTATTGCAGGAGCTTTGTCACTCATGGGCGCGACGTTAACCCTACCGGGTATTGCTGGGATTATCTTAACTATCGGTATGGCCGTGGATGCCAATGTTCTTATATTTGAACGTATCCGTGAAGAAGCGCATTTGGGCCGACCGCCTGTTAATGCTATCGAAACCGGGTATAGGCGCTCATTGGCCCCGATTTTGGATGCTAATATCACGACCCTGATAGCAGCTGTAACCCTTTATTTTGTTGGATCAGGACCCGTACGAGGCTTTGCGGTTACTCTGGCGATAGGTATCGTTATGTCGGTCTTTACAGCGGTTATCGTGGCTCGGTTAATTACGTCGACGTGGCTGCGCCGCACCCGCCCTAAAAGCCTGCCGATTTAAGCGAGAGATTGAGCTATGAAAGATATTTCCCTCGTTAAAATTCTACCAATGGAACCCAAGGTTCCGTTTATCAACCTGCGCGTTATCGCGGCTATATTGTCTGTCATTGCGCTTATTGCATCCGTGTTTTTATTTTCAACGCGCGGCTTGAATTATGGTATTGATTTTACGGGCGGTACAGTGATCGAACTGGATTTTGGGCAGGAGACAGACCTTGAACTCGTCAGGACAGCTGTGGGTGATATGGGCTTTGATGGAGCTACCTTCCAAGGAATTACGCCGCCTGCGGAAGCTGGTAAGAATTATGAGTTTATTCGTGTTGGTATTCCACTCCAGCCTGAAACAGAGGAAACAGGAGCGGAAGCCCAACAGATCGCCCTTAGAACAGTCGAGGCAGGATTAACTGAAAAAGTCGGAAAATTTGATGTTTATAGTCAAGATGTTGTGGGCTCAAAAGTCTCTGGAGAGCTACGAACAAAAGGTATGCTTGCCGTTGGCCTCGCCTTGTTGATGGTTTTGGCTTATATTTGGTTCCGATTTGAATGGCAATTTGGATTAGGAGCCGTGATAGCGCTTTTCCATGATGTTCTTTTGACGATTGGCGTGTTTTCTCTTACGCAGATTGAATTCAACTTATCCATTATTGCTGCGATTTTGACAATCGTCGGGTATTCCTTGAATGATACGGTGATTGTGTATGACCGCATTCGAGAGAATTTGCGCAAATATAAGACCAAGCCATTACCCGAAGTCTTGAACCTATCGATCAATGATACGCTGTCTCGCACGATCCTAACGTCTATGACAACCTTATTAGCTTTGGTTGCTCTCTATATTCTTGGGGGAGCAGGATTACGGGGCTTCTCATTTGCTATGATTTGGGGGGTCTTTGTCGGAACCTATTCATCGATATTCGTTGCCTCGCCGCTCCTATTGCTTCTCAAGCTAAAGCGCGGCGTGAATACAGGAAAAGCCGAAACTGACAGCCCCACTGATTGGCCGAATAAAAAAGCTAAGAATAAAGTGAAATCAGTTTAGGACTTTTCTTATTCCAGAACTTCCTATTATCAAAATAACCTGCCCTATGACACGAGATTTCTCGACAGCGCCAATAACAGAACTTGGCGTAGATGTTGGATTATCACCGATAAAGTAACACCGATCATGTTTGGTATCACCAAGTCGCTTAACAATTCGTCCTAAGTCACTATGATTTATGACATAAATAAGCCCCGCCATTAATTGACGGGGCTTTTTTGTTATGACGTAGTCACCATCTTGCAAAGTTGGTGACATGGAGTCGCCGGTAACTTTGACTATTTTAAAGGCCAACTCTTTTAAAGGGCTGGAATGACGACATCGACATTTGGCGCATAGGGACAAGGCGCAGTTTTAGTCTCGATCCCCTTCATGTCCCAGAACATTTCCGAAAACTCATTGCATAGCGCGACAAGTTTTTCTCCGTCTTCGCGGTGTAAGTCCTGTTTACATGCTGATCCTGCAACCATAATGCTATGAGCAAGAGCATGAGCGTTGGGATGCTTTTTGAGTTTATCCCCTTTCATAAAGTCACCCCAAATGATGCGGACTTCATGCTTGGTGAGTTCGGCCTGTTTTTCTTTTTCGGCTGTATTGCGCGCAACTTGCATCGCAAAGGCAGTCTCGGACAAACCTTTTTCTTTCAGGCTAAGAAGGATGTCTATTTGACGAAGCGTTGAGACTGCGTGATACATCACGGTGCGCGCATCATAAATACCGCATGGAATGTCACAATGGGCTGAAGCGTCCTCGATGAGGCTGTCAAATTTTGAAATAATAGTGTTTAACATGCGCTTACGCCTTCTTCTTCATGGTTTTGTAGATCAAAGCTGAAATCGCGATACCACCAATAACAGCAAAGAGGCTATGGGCGGGGCTAGATAGCCAGTGAAAGGCTGTCACAACGATACCGTGGGAGTGATCTCCATCGGCAAATGCTGGCGTAGACACGGCCATAGCCGCAATAGCGCCAAGAATAATTTTGGATGTTTTCATGAAAATGTCCTCTGTAATGGTAGCCCAAATTAAACCGATGGGCTATCCACCGCAACAGGCCCCAGCTGAATATTCGGGGATAGACTCGATAAGTTGTATATATTTAATGATTTCAACACCGACATTAGAGCAGCTTAAGCGGGCAGACCCGGATAGATACCGGGCGGCGATGTTTGCCGACAAAGAGGTGCGTGAGCGTTTATTACTGCTTTATGCTTTTCATTATGAGCTGGCAAAGGTTCCTGAACTTGTCAGTGAACCCATGATAGGAACGATCCGCTATCAATGGTGGCGCGATGTGATTGCGGAGATCTATGAAGATCGCCCAGTTAGACAACATGAAATTACAACGCCTTTAGCGCGCCTTGTTTCAGATTGTGATATCCCCCGATTTTGGCTGGACAAATTAATTGATATGAGAGAGCGCGATCTGGATCCGAAGCCATTTGAAAATATGACTGAAGCTAAGGGGTATTGCCAAGACACGTCAGGGGTTTTGATGCAAATCGCGGTAAAGATTACAGGGGTGGAATCAGATGATCACGTTATGGCTGCAGGGCGCGCTTGGGGGCTAACAGGGTTGTCGAGAGCGTTTCGCTATTATCAAGCCACAATGCTCAGCAATTTATCTTTCTTGGATATATGCGCTGCGGCAGAGCAGGCCCATGACGCGGCAGAGCAGCTTCGTTTACTCGAGAGTAGGGCCTTTCCAGCCGTGGCTTATGCAGCGCTTATTCCAGCATATGTCTCACGTCTGACCCATGCATCCCATGATTTTCGTACCATGAGTGTTTCTTACACACCACTTCGAAAACGCTTACGCTTGATAGGCGCGGTTATGCGCGGTAGGGTTTGATAGAATAAAAGGGACTTTTATGAGTGATTCAGTACAGACGTCGACGCAAAAAGGAGTTTTAGGCTGGGTTGAACGGACAGGAAATCGTCTGCCTGACCCTGTTTTTATATTCTTTTACCTCATAATTTTTCTAATTGTTATTTCCATTATTTGTAGCATTCTGGGCGTCTCGGCCAATCACCCGACTAAGGTTGATGCCAGCGGAAATCCAGTTGTCATAAAAGGAGTAAGCCTTTTATCATCTGAAAATATAAGACGGCTATGGGTGGATATGCCCAAAACTTTTACCCATTTTCACCCTATAGGATATGTTCTGGTCGTCATGCTCGGGGCAGGTGTCGCGGAGCGTTCAGGCTTGTTTGCCAGCGCTATCAAGGCAGCCCTTCGTAACGCTCCTAAATTTCTTCTCACGCCCGTTGTTGCGCTTGTGGCTATGCTGTCTAATCACGCGGCAGATGCGGGCTATGTTGTGATGATTCCCTTGGCGGCTATTATATTTGCGGCAGCTGGACGTCATCCCTTAGCAGGTATTGCCTGTGGGTTTGCAGGTGTATCGGGTGGATTTTCCGCTAATATTGCTCCAGGGCAGTTAGATGCGCTTTTATATGGGATTACTGAGACGGCCTATGAAGCCAGCTCGATTGATGCGGGATGGACTTCTAATATAGCAGGAAATTCATATTTCATCATTGCACTGCTCTTTATCTATCTACCTCTAATATGGTGGGTCACAGATAAAATTATTGAACCAAAGCTGGGGAAATGGATCCCCGATAGCGGTAGTGATATGGCGTCTTATGGTAATGAGGATAAGCCGCTTACAGATGAACAACGTAAAGGGTTGCGCTGGGCTCTTTTTGCCTTACTGGGCGTATGCGGGCTTTGGGCCTTAATGACATTTATGCCGGGCAGACCTCTTTATGACCCGAGCGCCTGTCCTCCCGATCAAGCGGCATCTGGCCTTTGCGCGTCTGTTTCAAATTATGGTCCATTCTTCAGGTCTCTTGTTGCTGGCTTTATGATTATATTTCTTGCTACTGGTTGGGCTTATGGAAAGGCAGCTGGTACAATCAAAACTCATAGAGATCTTGTTGAAATGATGAGTGAAGCCATGAAAGATATGGGATATTATCTCGTCCTTATGTTTGCGGCGGCACATTTTGTTGCCATGTTTAATTGGTCCAACTTAGGGCTAGTGTCTGCAGTTCATGGGGCCGGAGCCATCCAATCAAGCGGCTTACCTATGCCGATTGTTCTTGGTCTAATTGTTATTTTTTCCGCGATTCTGAATCTATTTGTCGGATCAGCCTCTGCTAAATGGGCTTTGCTGGCCCCGGTCTTAGTACCGATGCTACTACTATTGGGGATTAGCCCAGATGCCGCGACAGCCGTTTATCGTGTAGGAGACGGGGCGACGAATATAATTACACCATTAATGGTCTACTTCCCGCTTGTTCTGGTTTTTGCACAGCGCTGGACAAAGAATTTTGGACTAGGATCTTTGACGGCCATGATGATCCCTTATTCAATTTGGATGCTTATAACAGGCGTCATTCTTGTCATGCTCTGGATAGCCTTAGGCTGGCCGTTCGGTCCTGGAGCACCAGCCCAAATAGTTATCTAGCCCTAAATTAAAGAACTCGAATTTTAGACGTTGAATTAAAGACTTTTGAGGATAGTTTAAACCCAATTCTGGATATCCTGTAAAGCACGGGCTGCAAGTTTGGCTTTACGAAAGCGTGTTTTATCTTTGCCGCGCAGACGTTTTCCATCCACTTTTTCATAAACGAGATTTTCAATGGGCGGAAAGAGACCGAAATTGATGTTCATGGGTTGGAATTTAGCTTTAGGTCCGCTCATATAACCGCCTGTTACATGTTCAACCAATGCCCCCAATGCAGTTGTAAGCGGGGGGGCGGGGTATGGGTCACCTCCTAAGGCTTGCGCCGCAGCCATACGTCCTGTGATTAACCCCAGAGCTGCACTTTCAACATATCCTTCAACACCCATGATTTGGCCCGCAAACCGTAAATCTGTTCGACTTTTTAATTGTAGCTGTTTATTCAATAACTTAGGCGAATTTATGAATGTATTTCTGTGAATCCCACCTAGCCGCGCAAAAACCGCATTTTCAAGGCCCGGAATCTTTTTTAGGATTTCGACTTGCGCACCATATTTCATTTTCGTTTGAAAACCGACCATATTGTATAGCGTGCCCAGCGCATTATCCTGCCGTAGCTGAACAATAGCGTGGGCTTTGACTGTGGGATTATGCTTATTGGTCAAACCAACGGGCTTCATAGGCCCCCAACGCAGAGTCTCCGCTCCGCGTGCGGCCATGACTTCTATGGGTAGGCAGCTTTCAAAATAGGGGGTATTTTTTTCAAAGTCTTTAAACTCTGTTTGATCTGACGTTATGAGGTCCTCAATGAACGTCTCATATTGCTCTTTATCAAGGGGGCAGTTGATGTAATCAGCCCCGTCACCGCCAGGACCTTTTTTGTCATAACGAGATTGCATCCACGCCTTGGAAAAATCGATACTGTCTTTGTATATGATCGGGGCTATGGCATCAAAAAAAGCCAGACTATCTTCGCCTGTTAATTCTCGAATAGCTTTTGCGAGTGATGGCGAAGTGAGGGGACCTGTTGCAATTATGGTATTTTCCCAAGATATAGGGGGCAGGTCTTTGACTTCTCTACACTCGGTGCTCACGAGAGGGTGTTGTTGCAATATCGTTGTTACGGCATCTGAAAATTGATCACGATCAACAGCTAAGGCGCCTCCAGCTGGAAGTTTGGTCATATCGCCTATACCCATGATCAAGCTATCGGCTTTACGCATTTCTTCATGTAAGACGCCAACAGCATTACCCGTCTTATCGTCTGAACGAAATGAGTTGGAACAAACGAGTTCAGCGAATCCATCCGTTTGATGTGCGTCAGTCATACGTTTGGGGCGCATTTCGTGTAGAATAACAGGCACACCCATACGGACGCATTGCCAAGCCGCTTCTGAGCCTGCCATGCCAGCGCCGATAATGTGAACGGGTTTAATTTTTGGCTTAGTCATTTGCGCGCTTTAGGGGAGTCCTGCGCCGCTATCAAGCCCTGCCTATACCGATAACAAACTATAGGATATATATAATTGAGGGAGGCGAATCATGAGTAAATTTAAATTTGAAGAAGCCGTCACGCAGGCCTTTCATACAATCGGCGGGAAACAATTTGGATGGCGCCTGATATTTTGGACTGCCGCTATTGTCTCAGTCGTGAGCCTCATCGCTTGGCCTCTGATGTTACCATATTACGGTGATCTCATGGTGATTAACCAACAGAATATGCAATCAGTCTTGGGCGGTGACACCAGCGGAATTAATAATGATGCCATGCTGGCGCTTTTAGCGAAAATGGCGCCCGCCTATCTACTTTTAATGGCTGGATATTGGCTGGCTTGGGTGATGGCAGAAGCTGCACTACATCGTAAAGTGTTACATGGAACAGAAGCCCCGAAGCGTCCTCTTAAATTAGGTAAAGACGAATGGCGAGTTTGGCTTTCACAATTAGGTGTTTTTGGGATTCTTTTTGCGATCTACTTTGTATGCCTGTTACTATTTTCTCTTCTAGCCGCTCTTGGTGGGCTTGGTATTTTAATTGGTACTATAGCTATAATTGCTTTGCCTTGTTTATTAGTACTAGCATCTGTTAGATTGGCACCTGCCGCAGCTTTATCCATTAAAAATAATAAGATAGATGTATTGGCTGCTAAAAATCTGACTAAAGGAAAGTTTTGGACGCTTTTTCCTGCTTATTTTGTGACTTATATTGGCGGCTATGTTCTCATTTATGTTATCATGTTAATCGGCATTGGGCTTGTCACGGGTGACTTTAATTTCTTATCGACTATGTCCGGATTTGGTGAAGACAATCCGAAAGATATTATGGCGGCCGCTGGAGACCGACTGAAAAATCCATTGATTATGTTACTCTGTGTTTTGTCGGTCATCGCATATGGCGTAGCCTATGCTATATGGATGATTTGTCTGATTGGCGTGTCATCTCATGCCGTTAAAGTTTGGGCAAAAAGTTAATCCAGTGGGTCCAAGTCAGAGCCGAGACCAATCGTTATAAAGGCCTTAGTCAAAATCAGGTTTTTGTTTGGTTAAAAAGGCTTTGTAGCCCTTTTTGAAATCCTTACTCGAAAAACCGTCGAGGAACCAGTCCATGCTTTGTTCTGTTTCGCTGGATTGGCCCGCTTGATAGGCGGCGAACATTTGCTTGGTGACTTTAAGTGATTGCGGCGAGAGGGAGGTGAGACCTTGTGCATATTCTAATGTTTTATCTTCGAGATTATCGACTTTGAAAAGCTGATTAATGAGACCCATTTTACGGGCAGGTTTTGCCTGAATGAGGCGAGCTGACAGGAGGATATCTTTAGCATGGGGAATGCCTACTGTTTCAATCAAGCGCTGGACGTCAGAAAAGGGATAGACAAGACCAAGCTTAGCGGGGGTAATCGCAAATTTGGCTGTATTATCAGCAAAGCGTATATCACAACACAGCGCCAGCCCGCAGCCGCCTCCGACGCAAGCGCCGCGTATCATAGCGATGGTTGGCAATGGAAAACTGGCGAGGGCGTTAAAACCGGCGGCTATATCGTCACTGATTTTTTTAGCACTGGAGGCTGTGGCGTATAATGTTTCAAATTCGGATATATCTGCCCCGCTGGCAAAATGATCACCATCACCTGTCACAATAAGTGCGCGCAAGCTTTTGGTTTTGGTGGCTTTATTTAATATTTTGGGAAGGTCTGCCCACATTTTTGCATTAAGTGCATTGCGCCGCGCAGGTTGAGACAGTGTGAGCTGCCCGATGGCTGGAGTAAGCATGTCAAATATGATATTTTTTGTCATTCAGCAAAATCATTCAATGTCAGCGGGTTTATCGTATTAGCGATATAGGCCTTTTGACGGAAGAAACGCAAGAAGCCAGAGTTGCCCATACGCGACGCTCCTAGTCCTGAGTTTTTGACGCTTTGTTTACCGGCTTCGAAATATTGTCCTGTCAAGGCTGCGTCCATGAGGCTGATAGCACCCGCCTCGATGTGTTGCCCTATGGCGTGAGCCTCTTCAATAGAGGCCGCATAAACTCCCCCTGACAGCCCAAATTCCGTATCATTGGCCAGATGGATGGCGTCTTCAATAGTCGCATAGGCCATCACTGGTATAACGGGCCCAAAAGTTTCTTCACGCATGATTTTCATATCATGTGTGACATCCGTTATGACTGTTGGCTCAAGCCAGCGGCCTCCGCCATGAGTCAATATTTCGCCGCCGGACAAGACTTTTGCGCCCTTGGATTTTGCTTCAGTAATTTGCTCTGCGACCTTATTGGCTTGATGATCAAATATAAAGGGTCCGATATGGCCCTGTGAGATATCGGGATAATTTAACTTCACTTCTTTTGCTTTTTGCGCAAGCTTGATTGTGAACTTTTCATACAGGCGTTGCGGGACATAGACCCGCTCTATGGATTGGCAAGCTTGGCCAGTGGCTAAAACACAAGAGCGAAGGGCCAGCGTTGTGGCTTCTTCTATATTGGCGCTTTCAGTAATGATTAAGGGGTCTTTTCCACCCAGTTCTAAATTCGCCGGGATTAAATTTTCTGCCGCCTTGATCGCGACTTTACGGCCTGTCGAGACAGAGCCAGTAAAGCAGACGCAATCCACGTGATCAATTAGAGCCGCACCTGTCGCGCCGCCGCCCTGCACAAAGGTCAGAATATCTGTAAAGCCAGCCTCCGTAATGACAGGGCTAAGGGCATCAGCAAAGCGCGGTGTAACTTCACTGGGCTTGATAATAACACAACCCCCAGCCAGCATAGCGGGTATAGCGTCAATAAAGGAGAGGGTGATAGGAAAATTCCAAGGGCTGATAACACCGATTAAGGCATAGGGGACATAGTCATTTGTGTGTTTGAAATTTGGTTTCGTGCGTCCCTGTGTCCACCCCCCTTTTGGCATGAGACCTACCGCTTGGTCGGCCCAGGCACGTAAATTTGCGATAACACCAAAGACTTCGCCTTGGGACATTTTGCGCCGTCCCGTGTCGAGTTCAAGCGCTTTCATCACAGGAGCTGCATTAGCCTCTAATGTATCAGCGAGTTTTAGAATAGCTTTGCAGCGCGCGTCCAACCCCCTTGCTTGCCAGTCAATCTGAGCAGCGCGGGCATTCGCAGATAAAATAGCTAACTCATCAGCGTATATAGCTCTGATTTTATAATCGACTTGACCCGTTCGGGGGTTTTTAACGTCAATAATCTCGCTCATGGACAGCTCTTATGTGGTTTGCCTTGTTCTATGTGTATCGCTAAGACTAAGGTCTGACTTAGGTCAAAAACCAACGCTGTGCAAAGGTTAGAAGAGCAAGATGACTGATACGCCACAAATATATAAAGCTCTTGCGCTGCAAACTGAATGCAAAGCGGTCAATCGTTGTGCGTCTCGTGAAGAATCACGCATTATCATGATGAGGTCTATCGCGAGGATAAAGGGTCAAATTATGTCAGCCTTAGCCTTTCATGGACCTGACTTAAAATTAGTCTGCATGCCTGAATATTTTTTAACTGGGTTTCCAGCGAGGGAGAGCGCGAAAGATTGGCAGCGCAAAGCAGCCGTTGAAATGCACGGGCCGGAATATGGGGCGCTCGGAAAAATTGCGGCTGATACAGGATTGTATCTTGCCGGAAATTTATATGAAGTCGACACCCATTTTCCGGACCTTTATTTCCAGACAAGTTTTATAATAGCGCCGAGCGGTAATGTGGAACTTCGCTATCGTCGTTTAGTATCAATGTATGCACCGTCGCCCTACGATGTGTGGGATGAATATCTGAAACATTATTCTGAAGACGAGATATTTCCAGTTTTGGAGACGCCTTTAGGAAGGTTAGCAGCGCTTGCAAGTGAAGAGATTCGTTATCCAGAGATATCCCGTATTCTAGCAGCAAAAGGAGCTGAGGTAATATTGCACCCGTCTAGTGAGGCTGCGAGTACATTAATGTCATCAAAAAATGTTGCCAAAATTGCCCGAGCCCAAGAAAATCAATGTTATGTGATTTCAGCTAATTCTGCAGGTATCACGGGAACCAGCCTCGCGCCTTATAGTACAGATACGCGAAGCCAGATTGTTGATGACCGTGGTATAATATTAGCAGAAACTCCAAGCGGAGAAAATATCACGGCCTGCGCCGATATTGATATCGTCGCGCTACGCTATCGCCGCAAGAGAAATGGCATGGATAATATGCTCGCGCGGCAACCTATGCAGCTCTATGCGCGCGAATACGCGAAACTGGACATGCATCCTAGTGGAACCCTAGGCGATGGTTCTAATCCACCCAAGAAAGATTTTTATAGAAAGCGGCAAGATAAGGTGATTTTTAAATTATCGAAAATCAACATTATTTAAGGCGTCATGTATATTTTTTCATATTAGCACGGATTTCATCCTGATCCCAAATGACTCCGCCTAGTAATGCCCCGCATGCGGGAACAAAATGATTGACGATAACCGTTTCATACATGTCAGAGGAAATATAGGGATCGCCTTTCATTAAGGCCCATGCTTCATCTTCGTTATTGGCTTCGACGATAAAGAAACTTCCAAAAATATCTCCGTCAGGTGAGTGCCTCATTGGGCCTGCGACCCGGTATTTTTCATTATGAACTTCAATATGGTCAAGATGAGCAAATAGATGTTTGCTCCGTAAGGGGCCAGTATTAGCGCCGTCGAGGCACGTAAACATAAAGGATTGTTTGTCGAATTTTGAAACACGTTTGGCTTTAGGCATATTTGGCTCCTTTGTTTTCAGAATATAAGGATGGCTTTGACTTTTCACGCTGATGTATATCAAGCAATTGCATAATTCACTGAGGCCAGTCATAGTGCGCTATATAATAAAAGGGGAAGTCATGACTGAAATACATGCAAGGACGTGCCATCTATGCGAGGCGAATTGTGGTGTGTTGATGACTGTCGAAGATGGGAAGGTGACATCCGTTAAAGGTAATCCCGAGCATGTTTTGTCCGAAGGTTATATCTGTCCCAAAGCAACAGCTATTCCTGACCTTCAAAATGATCCTGATCGCCTGCGCCGTCCCATTAAAAAGGTTGATGAAAATTGGGAAGAAATTTCGTGGGATCAAGCTTTGTCAGAAATAGCAGCTAAGCATCAAGAGATTGTTGCTGGCCCCAAGGCGGCTGCCCTTTATCTGGGAAACCCTAACGCACATAATTATTCCAATGCATTTTCGATGCGCGGCTTGACCAAGTCTTGGGGGAGCAAAGGCATCTATTCTGCTTCAACACTCGACCAGCTCCCACATATGATTTGTCAAAAATGGGTATATGGTCATAACGCGCTTTACCCTGTCCCTGATATTGATCGAACCATGTATATGCTCTGCGTTGGCGGCAATCCTTTGGCGTCCAATGGATCTCTCTGGACTGTTCCGAACGTTAAAAAACGCATTCAGCGTTTGCAGGCCAGAGGCGGAAAATTTGTTGTTGTTGACCCTCGCCGGACAGAAACGGCCAAGGTTTCCAATGCCCATCACTTCATAAAACCAGGGACGGACACAGCTTTATTCATCGGATTACTCTTAGCGCTCGATGAAGCCGGTCTTGTTAATCCGGGGCGATTAATGCCCATGCTTAAAGATTGGGATGCCGCTTGGGCGCAAATTCACCAGTTCAATCTTAATGATTTGTCAGCTTATTGTGGCGTTCCTGCTGATGACCTTCGGGGCATAGCCGCTGAGCTTGGTAGTGGACAACCTGCTATCGTATATGGCCGTATGGGCGTCTCCGTTACGCGTTACGGAACTCTCAATCATTATTTGATTCAGCTTTTAAATATCTCAACAGGAAATGTTGACCGAGAAGGGGGCGTTATGTTCCCTGACTCAATCATTGATCCCGTGGAACGTAGCGGAACAGGCTCTTACGGACGTTACCATCAACGGTTATCTGGGCGCCCTGAGGTTTTAGGTGAATTGCCTGCTGCAGAGCTAGCGCCTGAGATCACGACAGGCGGAGAGGGACAAATCGGGGCCTTGCTCACATTAGCGGGCAATCCTGTTTTATCGGCCCCAGGTGGCAGGCAGCTTGACGACGCACTGGAAACACTCGATCTGATGGTTTCGATTGATATGTTTGTGACAGAAACAACGCGTCATGCCGATTATATATTGCCTCCTTGCGGGCCGCTTGAACGCGATCATTATCCGCTTTTTTTTACGCCTCTCGCTATTCGTAATTATGCTGCTTATTCGCCAGCTCTTTTTGAGCAAGAGGAAGGCAGTAAAGCTGACTGGGAGATTATGGCTGACCTTACGGGCGCTATTCGTTTGGCCCAAGGTGAAAATGAAGTACCGGAAAAAATAGAACCGCGGATTATCCTTGACCAAATGATGCAGGCTTCGCCGCATAAAATAACTTTGGCGGAAGTTGAAGCCCACCCTAACGGGTATGATATGGGGCCACTCAAGCCGCGCCTGCCTGAACGGCTCAAGACAGAAGATAAATTTATTCATTGCGCCCCAGATATGCCGCTTAAAGATTTGGCTGAATTTAAAGCGAGTTTAGGTCATAAAATGCGAGGTGATTTTAGCTTAATAGGACGGCGTCATATTCGGTCTAATAATAGCTGGCTTCATAATAGCCACCGCCTGCTTAAAGGGCCAAATCGTTGCACCCTCATGATAAATCCGCAAGACGCCGGAACACTAGGACTAAATGATGGTGATATGGCGGTCGTTTATAACCATGTAGGCACGGTGGATATTGAAACGGAAATCACCGAAGATATCATGCCGGGTGTGGTGTCTATTCCACATGGGTTTGGCCATGATCGCAAGGGTGTTAAGCTCTCGGTAGCTGCTGGTAATCCCGGCGTATCCATGAATGATTTGACGGATCCAGCTATAGTTGATGATTTGTCGGGAAATGCGGTTTTAAACGGTGTGCCCGTATCAATTAAAAAATCTAATAAAAAAGCTGCCTAACTATGTCAAACTCGACGGTCGTCTTGATCACCTTGATTGGGTATAAAGTTATTTTGCTAGGCGTTGGGTTTTGGGCGTCTAAACGGGTTAAAACTGAAGAAGACTTCTTTCTCGCAGGGCAAGGACTTGGGGCTTGGACAGCGGGGTTATCATATGCTGCGTCTACCTCTTCGGCATGGGTATTGTTGGGGTTTACAGGTGTTGTCTATGCACAGGGAGTAGTCGGTCTGTGGCTCATTCCGGGTATATTTGCAGGATATCTTCTGACGTGGCTCGTCATAGGTCCCCGTCTTAACGCGGAAACATCTGAACGGGGTTATCTGACTATTGTTGATTTTATTACAGGTGATTTGACGGATAAGTGGAAAAGGATAATCGGAATTATCTGTGCCCTCATGATTCTTTTCTGTTTTGTCTTTTACATTAGTTCACAATTTCAAGCCGCTGGAAATGCATTGACCGAAGTTTTCGGTATGAACACTACAGAGGCCATTCTTTTGGGCGCAGCTGTTATTCTGATTTACTGCCTGATGGGCGGATTTTGGGCAGCGTCTATTACGGATGCATTGCAGGCCGTTGTGATGATGCTGGCTTGCATCATAGTGCCGATAGCGGCTGTCAGTGCGGCGGGTGGATTTGGTGTTATTGCTGAGACACTTCACTCGAGTCAAAGTCCTGATTATTTCAGTTTTACAGGAAAAGCTGTTGGTATGGCCGGAATTGGTACAGCTATGGGATTGTTTGGAACAGGTCTAGGGGCCTTGGGACAACCGCAACTCCTTAATAGGATCATGGCAGTTAAATCTTCTAATGAAAGACGCAAAGGCGCAGCGATCACAATCGGATGGGGCATTATTATATATTCTGGTCTTGTTTGCCTGGCCTTTGCCGGGCGGGCCATGGGAGTTGAAACAGAGCAAGAAGCTTTGTTTTTTGCTGCCGCGAAAGCCTACCTTCCGGCTGTTCTGGCAGGCGTAGTGACGGCAGCGGTTTTGTCTGCGGTTATGTCAACGGTGGATAGTCTCTTATTGGCGGCAGCGTCAGCCGTGTCCCATGATATGGGACTAAATTATGCAAACCCGAAGAATGCTTTATTGTTTGGCCGTGTGGCTATGGTCGCTGTGGCCATAATTGCTGTTATGCTCACGCTTTATCTACCCAAAGATATCTTTAGCCGTGTTCTTTTTAGTTGGGTTGCCCTTGGCGCAGCGTTCGGGCCGACAATTTTGACAAAATGTTTACGATGGCGCGTAAAAGGAAATTTCGTTTTGATATCTATCATGCTGGGATTCTCAATTGCCGTTATCTTTTCCAATATCTCAGGTTCCGGAGCAGACGTTATTGAAAAATGGGTGTCGTGGTTTGTGGGAATATTGGTCTTATTTATAGGCCGAATAAAATAAGAGTAAGAGAGGTGTTTTTTCGATAATGTTGGGAAAGAAATTCTGGAAGCCTGCCTCGACTGTCTAACCTATAATGCACATATCATTCTATGTGGGTCTATCAGTGAGTGCAGGCGCAAAGAAAAATTTGGCTTTATCGGTGGTGAAAGGGGCAGATTTAATCGAATTATTGGAAATTACTGCACCCGTATTTGAAGTGTATAGCCCATATATTGGCTCCAGAAATTTTGAAAACCCTCAAATGAGTGAAATAAAAATGAGTAACACCAGATCCTATATGATAATTTTTGCAAAAATTAATGACCGTGATGCTTTTATAAAAGGGTATGCACAGGCGACAGCGCCTTTGGTTGCTAAATATGGTGGCCGCTATATTATGCGCGCGCCGGGCGGAACCTTGCTGGAAGGCCCCGATGGTATCAGGTCTTGGGGCGATGGAGCTTCGGTTGCCATTTCTGAATGGCCTAACCGAGAGGCCATTAATGCGTTCTGGAATAGTCCAGAATATGCAAAGGCGAAGAAACTTCGGATTGATATCTCAGAGGTGCAAGTTCTAGTGATTGACGCGCCTAAATTTACACAAGGCTGATATATCATATATAATCTCCTTGATGCACATTACTCATCAAAGATACGG
>CAZNWH010000008.1:31035-38473 GCA_964576765.1 uncultured Hellea sp. | reverse complement strand
AGCTGGCAGATTTTTGTTGCACAATATTTGTGAAGTTTTGGCGGCAGAGATAGAGGGCCGTTTTCTTAAATTAAATAAATTTCGCTTATATCTTAGGCCATCCCTAAATCAGGGATCCAGCTTGTTGACGGATGTTTGCCTTGTGAGCGCTTCTTTGAAAATAGTGCCCAAGATATAATATCCGGCAAGGACAACGCCGGATAGCGTTCCTGATATTTTTGATTTTCCAATGCGCGGCCTATACCTTACAGGGACTTCCCCATAGCGCAGGCCTTGTTTAAGGGCGCGGGCTTGCATTTCGACGGTCCAGCCAAATGTAGGGGCTTTCATATTAAGGCTTTCCAGCGCGTCTTTGGTGATAGCCCGAAACGGCCCCAAATCCGTAAAAGTGCTTTTCCAAAATAGATGCATCAAAAAACAGGCGAGGCGATTACCAAAACGTTGCTGTATCGTCAGCGCCCCAGCCTCAAGCGTTGGGTTAAGGCGGGAGCCAACCATAAAATCCTTCTCGCCAGCAACTATGGGGGCCAATAGTTCTGTCATATCTTCGGGATAGTCCGAGGCGTCCCCGTCCAGAAAGACAAGTATGTCATAAGGCTTAGCCGTCTCTATACCTGCAAGACAGGCGCGGCCATAACCGGGCGTTTGAACAAAAACGGTTGTTGCGCCGGCCGCGATTGCGGCTTCGGACGTTCCGTCAGTAGAGCCATTATCGGCAACGATGATTTCATCAATATGGACGGGTATAGCCTTGATAACTTTTGTGATGGCCTGAACTTCATTTCGTGCGGGGATGACGACTTTTATAACGGGTTTAGACATGGCGACCTCGCCGCGTAAGCTCATACATAAGGATAAGTATCGGAATCCCAAATTGAAGTGGAATGAGCCAATTCGTATAAATATCATATTGCCCAAGTTCGCCCAGACCAAAGCGCACATAATAAAGCGGTGTCAGGATGCAAAGCGCTGCCAAGCCATAGAGCGGCAGAAAGGGGACAAAGATTAGAACCCAAATTAGGTACCACGGATAGCCTGTTGGCGATAAGAGATAAAGCGCGAGCGTGATGAGCATAAGCTCGGCTGGTCTTTGAGTGATGTTACCAATCGGTGAGATAAGTCCTCGCCATACACTTAATCCTATCAATGTCATTGCAATGGCTATTCGGGCTACTCGGTCAGGGTTTTTCGAGATCGTAGACAATCCTTGTTCTAAAAGAGGGAATAAGAAGCTGCTACGTTTCCAGCTTGCTGAATAGGCCGATAGGCCGCTATTTTCGCCCAGTGTTGAAATCATGGGCCATAGGAACAGTAAGGATAAAAGCGCCACGATTAACGCCGAGATTATATAAATTTTAAGATCACGTCTCCAAGGCCGAAAGATGACCGGCGCTAATAAGAGGGGCCAGATTTTAATAGCCGCCGCCATAGATAACATGAGCGCTGCGATAAAGGGATGTCGCCGCATAGCGAGAATGACTCCGATAAGAGCAGGAGCGAGTAATATGTCCATATGGGCGGCATTAAACGCACTAAATATCAAAAGAGGGTTGAGAGCATAAAGGGTCATCCAAAGCCCAGAGCGGCCATATAAGATCAAAGCTTTGACCATTAAAAACATCGTCAGAGCTTCACTGAGTAAAAAAATAAATCGCAGCGCATCAAGATTAAGCGGTTTGATCATTGCGGCTAAGGTAAAAACGGCTTGTGCAATGGGGGGATAAATCGTCGTTAAGGCTTGATTGTTTATACGGCGCAAAAAATGATCATTAGCCTCCGAGATGTCATAAAGGTTTTGGGTTTCTTGTGGAATTTGATTTTGTAAAATCTCATGGGGGCTATATTTATAAGGGCTATGGCCTTGTGTAATAACAACACCGTCCCATAGATAACGGTTCCAGTCATCTTCATAAACCGGGACGGAGCTGAAAAACATAGCTCTGAAAGCAAGACCTGTCGCGATTATAAGCCCAAGGCTTAGCCAGGGCGGCGTAGAATTTTGTGCTGAACTTTTGGCCCAGCCTTTAATTGTCGGAATGAGTAAGCCCCAGATGATGCCTGAAATCATCAAACTAGCTGTAAAAAGAATGTAAGGATGATCAACCGTCGTTGTGCCGAGGTAAAAATCAGCTGAGAGATGTCTTATAAAAAAGAGAGCAGCTCCGATGAGAGCTGCTCCAAAAATTATGAAAGGCGGGAATTTCATACCGCTAGTTAACAGGTGCTAGCTTCTTGGCAAGCTACCGCTTGTTAAGAGGCAAGTTCCGTTGCTCTGAGCCTTGGTTCCCGCGGGGCAATTCGTCGGTAAACCCCCTTGAGAGGCTGCCGGGGAAGCGTGATGTGATCCATTAGATGGCTTTGTTAAGGGGCCATATGATGAAGTATTGTCCTTCACGACATGACCACTACTTTTAGTTCCTGACCCATATGATGTTCCTGCGGGCTTAGTGTCTGAGCCATATGACGTTTCAGCAGGTTTCGTTCCGGATCCATAAGATTGAGCTGCTTTGTCTTTTGCAGCTAATCGGGCTTCTATGATTTCTTTTTGGCGCTGGGCTTCGATACGCCTTTTATCAGCCCGGCTGATTGTTTTCTTTGCTTTGCGTACCGAAGACGGTGCTGACGTTCGCGGAGTTTGATTGCCGTAAGATGAACCACTTCCATATTGGGCAAAGCTCGGCGTCGCACTTAAGCACATAGCTGCGGCGGATAAGATTAGGATAGATTTCATTTTAGACATAAAATTCTTTCAGCAATAACTAGTGATGAATATAACCTATCAACTTACAACAAAAAATAGAGTCACGTAACCCTAACAAGAATACACAGTTATGTGAGTATGACGATTTACCCGAAGATTAAGCCGCCGAAGCTTGGGTTTTCGCCATATCCTCTTTTATCATATCGGCCGCTTTTTCCGCGATCATGATTGTTGGTGCATTTGTATTACCTGATATAAGATTAGGCATTATAGAGGCATCGACAACCCGTAACCCTTCCAGTCCATGTACACGCAAACGTTCATCCACTACGGCCATATCATCATGCCCCATTTTACAGGTTCCGACAGGATGATATTGCGTGTCTGCGCGATCGCGTATGTCCGCCTTAAGTTCTTCCGTATCACTCGTGCCGGCGACATAAAAAGGCTTTCCGCGCACATCATCAAAAGCCGGGGCCTCAAGAAGTTGTGTCATTAGCTTTGCCCCTCGAACAAGTGTCTCCATATCTTGCTCATCTTTGAGGAAGGCCGGATCAATGGCAGGCTGAGCTGCGGGGTCTGAGGACGCAAGCCACAAGCTACCACGACTTTTGGGTCGAAGGACACAAACATGGCAGCTATAGCCATGCCCCCAATGCAGTTTACGTCCATGATTATCTACTACAGCGCGGACTAGAATGAGAGAAATATCTGGTGAGGGTTCTGAGCGGTCTGTATAAAGAAAGCCGCCGCTCTCTGCTAAATTCGAGGCGAACATACCTTTACGGTCTTTTATATAACGGAAAATTTGCTTTAATGCCCGAAAGGTTCCAGTGACAGAAAAACCCAGATTATCTTTTATCTTGGCATCATAGGAAATTACATAATCAATATGATCTTGCAGATTTTCGCCAACCCCTGGCAGGTCGTGAATTTGGGTAATGTTATGAGTGTCAAGTTTGTCCTTTGGCCCAATGCCAGATAGTAAAAGAAGTTGCGGGGAACCAAATGCGCCCCCGGATAAAATGACTTCACGGTTTGCTGATATGGTTCGAGTTTTACCTTTAATTTTAACGTCAACACCTGTTGCACGACCATGTTCGACGATCACTTTTTGTGTCATGGCATGGGTGATGACGGTTAGATTTGGGCGGTCCATGTGATTATCTAAAAATGCCCGCGCCGTATTCCAACGCTCGCCATTTTTAAGCGTGACCTCATACATGCCAAGGCCTTCCTGCTTTGCTCCGTTAAAATCATCGGTGAAAGGCATCTGAGTTTGTCGCCCGGCCTCAAAAAATATCTCATTAATAGATGCGGGACTTTTCAATTCTGCAACATTAAGCGGTCCGCCTTGTCCATGAAATTCATCGCCGCCTTTTTCCCGGTGTTCGCTTTTTTTAAAATAAGGCAGAATGTCTTTATATGACCACCCTTTATTTCCAAGGCGCGCCCATTCATCATAATCGGCTTTATGCCCGCGGATGTAGATCATGGCGTTAATACTGGATGATCCGCCGAGCACTTTTCCGCGGGGTTGATAACCTTTTCTACCATTTAGCCCTTCTTGTGGCTCCGTCTCAAAGCGCCAATTCCGCTTACCAAACACCATGTTCCAAACTGTAATGCCAGGCGTGAAAACGCTCCAATGTTTATGGGTGCCGCCAGCTTCTAAAAGACAGACCGAGACAGTTGGGTCTTCGGAGAGACGGTTAGCAAGCACGCAGCCTGCTGAGCCTGCTCCAACGATAACGTAATCATATTTACTCATGTCGAGCCGCTCTAAATGATCTTTTTCATTAACCCGATCATCTTATGCGTCTTTGGACCATAAGGAGGGAAGAGCGCTTTGCCTTGGCTAAAGCGGCTTTGTTGATAGACACCTTTCATATGAGAAAAAGCCTTAAAGCCATATTCACCGTGATAAGCGCCCATACCTGAAGGGCCTACGCCGCCAAAAGGAATGTCTTCTTGGATCACATGCCAAGCACAGTCATTGATGGATACGCCGCCGGATATGGTTTCATTGAGAACGCGTTCTCGCTTGGCTTTATTCTCACCAAACCAATAAAGGGCAAGGGGACGGTCATTATTTTGAACATATTTCATGGACTCATCGAGTGTATCTGAGGCGACAATAGGGAGGAGCGGGCCAAATATTTCCTCCTGCATAATTTTCATATCAGGCGTTGTATTGGTTACGACTGTCAAGGGCACGCGGCGTTCTTTGGCCAGTTGTTGTTTGTCATCATCTCCGGCGACTTGTATGCGGGCGCCTTTATTTTCGGCGTCCTCTAAGAGGTTTTGCAGACGCGCATAATGACTATCTGCGATGATTGATGTGTAGTCTTTATTGCCTGCAATAGTGGGGTAAAATTCCTCGGCCTTTTTAATAAGGGCTTCGGAAAAAGTATTAATATTTTTTTCTGGCATCAAGACATAATCGGGAGCGACGCAGGTTTGTCCGGCATTAAGAAGTTTGCCATTCGCGATGCGCGGAACTGCCAAAGCCATATTGGCGCTCTCATCAATAATGGTTGGGGATTTCCCCCCAAGCTCCAATGTGCAAGGTGTCAGGTTTTTGGCGGCGGCTGCAGCAACAATCCTTCCGACTGATGTAGATCCAGTGAAAATAAGATGATCAAAGGGTAGGGCTGAGAAAGCCTGCGCAACTTTAACACCGCCGGTGGCGACATAGACTTCGTCATCACTAAAGACCGTTCCCAAAACGCGTTTCATGAGGTCTGAGAGACGCGGCGTATATTCACTGGGCTTAATCATAGCGCGATTGCCAGCCCCGAGTGCGCCGATCAAAGGCATGATAGCGAGTTGTAACGGATAATTCCAAGGACTGATGATCCCAATAACGCCAAGAGGCTGCGGGATGATACGGTTACTGGCGGGCTTATATTGTATCGCCGTTGGCGCGCTGCGTGGACGCATCCAGTGCTTGGTGTTTTTAAGGGCGTGGGTGATGCCGCCTTGAATAATAAGAAGTTCAGCAATGGTTGTTTCTTCATAGGCGCGGTTGCCAAAGTCTTCGGAAATAGCTTTTTGAAAGTCCGCACTATGTTCTTCAATAGCCTTACCAAGCTTTTGAAGATTGGCTTTTCGCTGGCTCCAAGGCGGATTGGGGTGGGCGTTAAAGGCTGATTTTTGCTTAGCTAAAACCGCATCTAGATCGAGCCCTGCGACTGTGTCTTTTTCTTTCAAATCAATTCTAACCATGTCCTCATCCCTTAGTTTTTACTTTTATATAACAAAAAAGGCGCGGATTAGAGCAGTTAATCTTAATTGCTCGACCCGCGCCTGATAAAGTGATTTTGTCAGAAACTTAAAAATTCGTCCGCAATGTCACACCATATTGACGAGGCGATTCAGCAAAAGCCGAGCGCGAGGCACCTTGTAGTGGTGTATTAAAGGTGATTCCGCGTGTGATTTCATCTGTAATATTTAAGCCCCAAAACTCAATACTGGCACGATCATCAGGCAATGAAAATCCTACACGTGCGTTGACTTTGGTGACACCTTTTTGAATATCGAATGGATTTAACACTCCCACAGCAACTTGCGGCTGGGTTGATGTCCGGCGGTTTGATGATGTAGCTAGATTGATATTCCCTAGCAATCCCCAACCACTATCTCCAATTTCGCCATCATAAGTTAAGCCAAGCACAGCCGTTACTTTTGGCGCGTTGGTTAAGTCAAATCCACAAAGCGTTGTAGCAGGCACAATGGTTCCACCTCGGTCACACTCTTCACCATATTCGGCGTCAGCATAAGTCACGCCAGCATTTAAATCGAAGCTATCCGAAAGACGGGCAATTAATTCGCTTTCAAATCCCTTGGATGAAACATCATCTACATTAAATGTCTGGAAACGAGTTCCGGTAAATTCGAGAACTTGGAAATTATCAAACTCTGACCAGAAACCCGTAAGGTTGAACCGAATACGGCCATCCGCCAATGTCGATTTAAAACCCAATTCAAAGGTATCAACTTCTTCAGAAGCAAACCGCGGGTCAGCTCCGCCTTGCGCAGCTGTCGGATCAAGGTTAAAGCCTCCGGCTTTATATCCATGGGCGAAACTACCATAGACAAGTAAGTCGTCCGTGATATCATAATCAAGTTTAGCCGTGTAGATAAATTCACTATCTGAAAAATTATCATCAAATTCACGTGGTAATATGCCTGCACCGGCCCCTAAAGCCGCTAAGTTGGCGGCAGGAATGGAGCTTAGCACCGGGGCGGAAAACGGGAAACAGTTTAAGAATGCACCAGGCCCTGTGGCTGCAGGGCTCGATAATAATCCCGCAGTTGCCCCGCCTAAAATCGGCGCCAATGTATTAAAGACGGTGTTTGATAAACCTAAAGCGTTAAGATTACCGGCAGCTGCATCACCGCCGACAATGCCGGCAAGTGTTAAACTGCCTATGCATGCATTTGGATTGCTTGCAGAGAGTTGATTAAAACTACCATCTTTGCTGTCATCATTATAGCGGGCGCCTAGGGTAAGATCTAGACGATCCGTAACTGCGAAAATATTATGTGTAAATATGGAAAGCGATGTAGCATCTTGAGCAAATCTGTTATCAGCAGTGGCGCCTGCCGAGGACACACCTGTTACAAATACTGACGGATCATTTCCATTTATAAAGAAGGTGCCACCTGCCGCTATTGCGCCCAGAGCCGCGGGGGACCCGAAGTTTGCTTGGCCGACGCTTGACTGGAAGTCTG
>CAZNWH010000008.1:14369-30935 GCA_964576765.1 uncultured Hellea sp. | reverse complement strand
CCCAGAGCCGCGGGGGACCCGAAGTTTGCTTGGCCGACGCTTGACTGGAAGTCTGATCCGAGCTGCAATTCAAAGGTTTCATCAATTGTTTCATTGGCCCAATACCCCCCAACGAGCCAGTCTAGGCGGTCATCAAAAGCAGTGCCTTGAAAACGCAATTCTGCGGTAATAGTTTCAATATCATCATCCAAAGTAGGGACTTCATATTGCGCAGTGGCATTAAAATCGCCTTGATCAGAAAAGGCTGAAAAATCACGATAAGATCCGATCAAAGTGGCTTCTGCGAAGCCGAAATCATGAACAAGTTCTCCTGAGACGCCGAATGAATCTGATCCGTTTTGAAACTCCGTATTATCATTAGAGACCAAATCCTCCAGACTATCTTCAAAGCCAACAGCAGGGAAGAAGGTTGAGGTCGCTGCTCCAAGGTTTGGACTCGTTGTTAACGTCACAGCCGCACAGCAATTTTCATCAATTTCAGAATAATCTGCAATTAAGCGTAGGCTAGTTTGATCAGTGGGCTCCCATAAGGCCTGACCTCGAATGAGGAAGCGGTCTCTATTGTGGCTTTCAGCATCAGGGTTCGCCGAACTTGTTACAAAGCCATCACGCTGGCGATAAGCGCCGTTAACGCGGAACGCTAATTGATCAGAGGCGGTGAAATTAGCCGCGCCTTTAACGTTGATAAGATTAAAATTACCATAGGTGAAATCGGCAAACCCACTAGTTCCTTCAAAATCAGGTTTTTTGGTGCGAATATTCAGTGCGCCTGCTGATGTATTCCGGCCAAAGAGCGTGCCTTGCGGGCCGCGTAGAAGTTCAAGGGCCTCTATATCTGTTAATTCACCAAGGGCAACGCCAGGGCGAGATTGATAAACACCATCAATAAAGACGCCGACCGCGCTTTCAAGACCAATATTATTACCTGTGGTTCCAACGCCGCGAATACGAATGGAGGTCCCTTGGGTTTCCGTCTGGGAAGATTGAATGTTAAAGCCTGAGGCGACGCTCGTAAGATCTTTAATGCTCGTTATACCTTGATTTTCCAATTGGGCAGGACTTACCACTGTCACCGAAATCGGAACATCCTGAACAGACGTATCACGCTTCGTTGCCGTAACGATGATTTCGTCAACTTGTGCGGCAGCTATTTCAGGTAGCGTAAGGGCGGTTGTTGCCAGTAGACAAGTAGATACGAACTTTATGGTTTTCATGTACATCTCCCCGATGTGTTAAATTATATGGATAGGAATCTTTAGGTTCCTCAACCTAGATAAATCACATTGGATAAGTCTTGCCAAATACTTATCTGCAACTAATTGCATATAGTTTTGAAGTGACGCAATATTGTCACACTTTTATGTAAGAATATCAGAATTCAAGAATATACCAGAAAAAATTATCCACGCCGGCTTGATGCGACCGCGCCCAACATGGCTTTGGCGCGTCCAGAAACGCTGTCTTCACAGGCCGCTATTTGACTATAGCGGCGACGCAGTTTCCCCGGGGCATCTTTTAAGGCCTTTTGCCCGAAACTTTCAGCCTTATTATAAAGGTTTGACAACGCCGCGGCTGAGCCTTGAGCCGCGATGAAGCCGCCATTTATTTTGACCGTTTCAGTGGCATAATGGCGTTTATAACCGTCTGTGCCAGCCCCTAGATCTATTTGGGTATAACCTAGCTCTGGCGCGGCGTCGATTAAGCCTTCCAATAGTTGTATGCCGGGGCCGTAGCTATGAAGCTCGCCGTCATAGGCTACAATCCAGCTATGAAATGTTTGGCCATCCGAGAGCCCCAAATCGACCGCAGCCAGACGATCACCGAAATAAAGAGCTTGCATATCGCAACGCAAACTGCCCCCTTGTCGTGACCATAAAGTCTCAAGCAGCTCCATCGTCCAATTGGCAGAGAGAACATCATATTTCCCTGTTTCAGAAAATTTCTGTTTTTTCCAAGCTATGAGTTGATCGAAAATCTCTTGGTCTGTTGATAACCATTCAAATCTGGGCTCGCCTATATCTTCGCTCGCTTTACGAATACGGCGACGATTACTTTTAAGGTGTCGGCGATAGCTTGAATCGCGTTCTTTACGCCAAGCTTCAGCGCCGTCTTCGATATTCATCATGACACCGTCATCATCGCTTTGAGATAATGTCTGCATGACGGGATTAACCGCCGCGCTAAAATGAAACGCGCCAATTCCTGCGGATTTAATAATATCAGCCGGCACAAACTTGGAGGCCTTTCCGATAAAGCCATGATAATCTGTCATGGGTGCGCCGACGGGGCGGGCAAAGCGTGCACCTTGAAAGGGTAAGAACCCAATAGGTGTGTCGCCTTCATAATGACAAGCCACATATACATCCTGACGAAGGTCAGAAATAAGCAAAGTGTAATCAAGATGAAAATAAGGGCTATAATTATAAGGGTTTTGGGCGCGCAATGACGCCCAGGCCTTACGGTCAGTCTCGCTCAACTCGTGAGCCCGTTTTACAATTGTCTTTTGGTTTTGAACCACCACGCCGTCTCCGGTCTTATAATTTAGCGTAACCTAGCAAAAAAGAGTTAGAAACGGCTTAAGATTTCAAATTGCCTCTGCGATTAAATCTGCCTATCAAGCCTTATGGGATCAAATCACAAGCATGATCATCATCACCATGACCATCACGGTCATTCCCATGCGCATGTCCATACAAATAACCGTACCCGCGTCGCTATTGCCGCGGTTCTAACGGGCCTATTTATGCTGGCTGAGGTGGCTGGCGGGATCATTTCAGGCTCGCTCGCGCTGCTGGCCGATGCGGGTCATATGCTGACAGATTTCGCAGCTCTATTTATGGCATGGGGGGCTTTCACAATTGCGCGGCGCCCCGCCAATTGGAAGCACACATTTGGCTATGACAGGTTTTCAATTTTAATTGCCTTCGTTAATGGTTTGCTGCTCTTTGCGGTGGCTATATGGATTGTCTGGGAGGCGTTTCACCGGATACAAGAGCCTGCAGAGATATTAGCAGGTCCTATGCTTTGGGTGGCCATAGCTGGCCTTATTGTTAATCTCGTCGTTTTCAAAATTCTCACAGGAGCAGATCAGGAAAATTTAAATATTCGAGGGGCTGTGCTGCATGTGATGGGTGATCTTCTGGGCTCGTTCGCAGCCATTATTGCGGCGCTGGTAATTATGAAAACGAATTGGACACCGATTGATCCCTTATTATCGGTACTCGTGGCTCTTCTCATTTTGAAAAGTGCTTGGTATTTAATTAAGGATAGCGCTCATATTTTACTCGAAGGCGCTCCGGCGCATATTGACCGCCGTTCCATTCGCAATGACTTACCAGCCCATATTAAAGGCCTTATCTGCGTCAAGCACATACATGCATGGTCTATTACGCCCGAAAGACCTATGGTCACGATGGAGGCGTTTGCTGAAAAAGAAGCAAATTTAGAAACTGTTAGCCAAGCTATCAAAGCACGGCTTAAATCCGAGTTTGGAATCGATCATGCAACGGTTGATGTCATGCGCCAAAGCCGGCAGGACGATCTTCTTCAGGGATGTCAGTTAGATTAATCCTCGGAAAAAACTGTCTAAATAGCTGTAATTAGACTTTTTACAGGAGATTAATTCACACAATTGCATTGGTCCTTATCTTTGTATGTCACTTTCAACAAGGATTTAAAATGGATCTGATTAGTCCCAATCTCAAGCTTCCCTATCTCGCACCTGCTCAGGCTCAAAAACATGTCACGCATAACGAAGCGTTGCGACAACTCGATGCGATCGTTCAATTATCGGTGAGTGGTATTATGGATACGCTCCCAGCTGATCCAGAAAATGGACAGCGCGTTATTTTCAGCACAAATCCGCAGGAAGGTTTTACTGATAAGCCCAATTATCTGGCCGCTTTTCAAGACGGGGCTTGGGCCTTTTATCCCCCTCAACAGGGATGGCGGGCTTTTGTCGAAGACTCTTCGGCGCTACATATCTTTGACGGGGTGAATTGGATAATGCCAAGTGAAGGGAGTGAAAGTCCCTCGACATTAGGGGTGAATTCTAACGCAGATACGACTAATAGGTTGGTGGTTAAAAGTCCGGCAACATTATTTGATAATGAAGGCGCGGGGCATCAGCTCAAAGTGAATAAATCCGACAGTTCGGCCACAGCCAGCTTTTTACTGCAAACTGGATATAGTGCTCGTGCGGAGCTTGGGCTAACGGGTGATGATAATTTTCATCTTAAGACCAGCGCGAATGGCAGCGACTTTAAAGATAGTCTTATAGCCGATGCTCAAACAGGGGCGATATCTTTCCCCCATGGTGCTAATATTGGACAAATAGTTACGACCGTGGAGGATAGCGGTGGCGCCGACTATCATTATGGTCTGCCGAACCTATCTACAACTTATCAAGGGCGTAGTAATTTAAATTTGGCTAGGAATAGGGTTTATTTTTCACCTTTTTACGTTGACCGTCCAACGCAGATTAGCGGTGGTTTTATCGCGCAATATGGGGCCAGCTCGACGATTGGGTCTATCATAAGGGCGGGTCTATTTAAGTTGGGTACGGCGAATGGTAATCATTGGGATATTGGCGAGCGTGTTGTTGATTTTGGAACACAGCCCGCTGATACTGCTGGTTATAAAGATTTTGAAACGACACAGCCCTCTCTATTAGACACTGGCTGGTATGTCACAGCAGTGGGGACTAACGGGGCGGGCGTTAGCGTTCGTTATTTGCGCAGTTTGCAGCCGGGTCAATCCTTTTTGGTTAAAAACAATGCCGGCGCGACAATTGACATCCGGTTTTCCGGCGCCGCGAATTATCTATTCAAGTCTAACGCGATGGCTGAAATTGAAAATGGCTATTCTACGGCGTGGCCATCGAATCCCGTTTCTGATTCTTTGTCAGTATACTCTTATGGTTATCTTCCATTCATTCCTAAATGGAAGCACTGGGATGCTTAGCGGCAACTACGCGTAGGGCCCATATCAACATGAAAGTGGTCGTGATGGGCTTCATTAAAATCCGGGCTAAGTGTTGCGCGAAAAATTTTACAAGCTTTATTGCGCGCGTCTTGCAAAAACTTTCGACGGGTTTTATCTTTGCTTTTCCAGTCTTTTAAGACGGAGATAACCCGGCCATCCTTGAGTTCAAATCCTGTAATATCCCAGGCATTTGCAAAGGCATGTTCACTCCAATATCCGGAATCATTGCCATTTTGACGACGGCATGAATAGGTGCCCACATGATGTATTTTTGAAAGCTCAGTTCCAAAATGGGTTTGAGCTAATACATTGAGTTCTCGCAGCCATATATAAGCCCCGATAGCCAAGGGACATTGCATATTGGCTTCACCGGGTTTGAGACGCGCGGCATCACTGCCGTAAACAGTGCGCGCAATTTTCCATCCGCAGGTCTTATTGGGTTTATGCGGGTCTGCAGGAACAGAATTAAGGGCTTGGGTATCTCTTGCCATATCCATACAGGTTTTAGAGGGTGAGAGTGCTAGCCGCATGAACTGGCTTTTTGTGGCCACGCCAAGCGGCGCTTCGGGATCAAGACTACGCCACGGGACATGTTGGTGAGGCAGGGTTTTATCTAAGACGATTCCAATTGAAGCCGCTATGAGCGTGACCAAAAGCAACCAAATGAAGGGACGTTTCCACATAAGGTCTTATGCAAAACCTTAATTCACCATGCAAACAACTTGTGCAATCCGTCGGTCTCGGCGAAGCTTATCTGCCCTCAGGCCATAAGTTTCCAAGGATAGAGCTTGTGGAGCGGGGGTACGGCTCGTTATAAGATTTCGCAAATTTTCTGGAGCGACGGTATAAATACGTCCACGGCGCGGGCTTTCTGCAGAAACGACGCCAATAACTTCACCATCCTTATCCATAACCGGCGCGCCGCTAAGCCCACCAAGAGATCCAAAAAGGCCTTTAGTTCGGCTAATCTCTGACCAAGCTAATATGGACTCATCTGATTTATATCGCCCCCGTACAAGCATACGATTACGAGCGAGTAACGCGCCGACAACTTCGCCGGGCCGTCCCTGTGGGAAGCCGAAGAAATAGCCGCGTTCTCCGATCTGGCGATTGGAATAAAGGTCATTGGCTAACGGCCGTCGTGACCATTCAGAGAGTAAAATAGCTGTATCGGAATTGTGCGAGACCTTAGTTGTCGCGCGAAGAATTTTACGCCCTCCAATATTTATGCCGACTTCGGAACAGCTATCGACGACATGGCGCGCCGTAACCCAGCGGCCATCATCGTCAATAGCGAAAGCTGTCCCAATGCCCGAACGGGGTCGGTCGACAGTGACAACCACACGTTCATCTCGCGGACTTTCACTGGGTAGCATAGCCCCAAGTTCGGGCGGCGGTGACGGAGGATCTATTTTTTCTGAGGCGCGATTAGAGTTAGCATAGATCAGAATGACAATAATTAAATAAAACAACCAATCTGGAATTTTCCGCCACATGGTTGGTCTTAGCCAGAAATTGCAAATGCAAGGATGATTGATCCCGCCAATTTAAAGGCCGCTAATACGGTTGCGGCTGGAACTTCATTATCAATAATGCGCTGTGGCATTCCTTTGAAAATAGCATCGGTTAGTCTGAACAAAAACAGCTGTAAGAAAAGACTAATGGTGCCCCATAAAGCCACATCAAAAAGGCTAAATTTATTCACGAGGCATGAGGCTAACGGAAGAGCTAAGCTAATGACTAAGGCACTAAAGGAGACCGCTGCTGCCATATTTCCATTTTGGACAAGCTCAAGTTCTTTATGGGGAGTCAATTTGACGTAAATGAATAATCCTGAGAGATAAATACATGTCACAATCAGAAGATAAAAAATCAACCAAGGGAAACCATTGGCAAGGCTATCAAGGGCTGGTGTCATATGGTCGTCCGATATTTAAATAAACCAAAGTCGATGCACCTACATCACGCAAAGTGTGCAACCAATGTGCCAGCATGTTCAAAATTTCAAGCCTTTTATTGGTTTAAGTAGTGGGTTTTGACGCATTATGACTGCGGCGTTTGCTCTAGCTTTCTTTTTTCACTCGCCCGCATCTTTTCTGACTCTGACTTGAGTTGTCCGCAGGCCGCTAAAATATCGCGTCCACGCGGCGTTCTGATAGGCGAGGCATAACCCGCGCGATTGACAAGATCGGAAAAGGTTTCGATTGTTTCCCAATCTGAGCATTCATACTCGCTCCCGGGCCATGGATTAAAAGGAATGAGATTGACTTTGGCGGGTATGCCTTTGAGAAGCTTGATGAGCTGCTTGGCATGCCAAGGTTGATCGTTGACATCTTTGAGCATGACATATTCGAAGGTTATGCGGCGTGAATTGGACAGACCCGGATAATCGCGGCAGGCCTGCATCAAATCCTTGAGCGGGTATTTGCGGTTAATTGGCATAATCTGTTCACGTAGTTCATCATTTGCCGCGTGAAGCGAAATGGCCAACATCGCGGAGGTGCGCGCGCCCATCGGACCAATTTCGGGAACTATGCCCGATGTGGACACTGTAATTCTACGCCGGCCAATGCCAAGCCCTTCTGGGTCACAGATGATGTCCAGACTATCGCCGACTTTCTCCGTATTATAAAGCGGTTCCCCCATACCCATGAAGACAATATTGGTGAGTTTGCGGTGTTCTTGCGTTGTGGGCCATTCCTCCAAATCGTCACGGGCGATAATAACTTGCAGAACAATTTCGCGGGCCGTCAGATTACGAACCAATTTTTGGGTGCCTGTATGGCAAAACTTACAGGTCAAGGTGCAGCCGACTTGTGAGCTTACGCACAGCGCTCCCGTTTTGGAAACATCGGGAATGAAAACGCTTTCAACCTCGATACCGGGTGACATACGGATGAGATATTTACGCGTCCCATCAACACTAATTTGCCGTTCTATGACCTCGGGGCGTTCCAGTGAGAACACAGTTTCCAGTTTTGCGCGTAGGGACTTACCAATATTGGTCATTTGATCCCAGTCGGTGACGCCGTAATTATATATCCAGTGAAAAATTTGCTTGGTTCGCATCCGGACTTTTTTTGGGCCAATCCCAAGTTGGGTTTCGTGTGCCGAAAGGTGCGCAGCAATTTCTTTGCGTCCTAAACCGACGAGTTTTATTAAACCATCAGATGACGCAGCTATGCTGTTGGGCCGATGCGTTGGCGATATGATGGTCGAGCTCATGGGCGCGCTCACTAGCACAATTTCTAAATTTTAAAAGTGCCAAGCCTTTTAACTCCAGGGGAGCGTTAGTTAAGGATACGGCCTTCATGCGGGCTATCCAAAACGAAAGCCGGAATATCAATGTCATAGCTTTCACCGTCTGTTTCTTCCACAGTATAGCTACCGCGCATCATACCGGACGGGGCTGTAAGAGGTGCTCCGCTCGTATAGCGGAAGATCTCACCAGGTTTTACAACTGGCTTTTCTCCGACAACGCCTTTACCACGCACTTCTTGGACTTGGCCGCTACTATCGGCAATTTGCCAAAAACGATCCGTAACGGTGAGGTCTTTTGCACCTTGGTTGTCGATTTCTACGGTGTACGCCCAGATAAAGCGTGATTCGGCTGGACTGGATTGGTCTGCTAGAAATTCGGGTTCAACTCTGACGACAACATCTTTCGTGCGCTGTTCAAACATAGGATAGCCTGACGACATCCATCTCTCCTCCGTATGCGCGAACTCGTTCATGCGAGTCATTTAGGGGCGCTCTCTCTGCTCTCTACTTGCCGTGTTAGCCTCTGTGGCGCAAGTCATTTAGCCAGTCTCCACCATAAATTTGCAGTTGATACTTGTCTCAGGGGAATGGAGTGATAGGTCAAACTATGACTAAGGGGATAAACACAGGCATTTTGCCACAACAGGCGATTGAAATGTTGCTGAGTAGCGGTGCTATTATAGCGCCCAAGATCGGCGATGACGGAGAGCCTGATCAAATTCAGCCCGCCAGCTTGGATCTCCGTCTGGGACAGAAGGCCTATCGATTACGGGCCAGTTTTTTACCAGGCGCAGGACGTAAAGTCGAAGACTGCTTGAACGATGTTTGCATGCATGAAGTTGATCTCACCCATGGCGCTGTTTTGGAAACGGGCTGCGTTTACCTTGTTCCGCTACAAGAAAGCCTGTCTTTGCCGGTGGGTATAGCGGCCGCTGCCAACCCCAAAAGCTCAACGGGACGGCTTGATGTGTTTACACGAGTGATTTGTGATTATGCAGAACAATTTGATGCATTACCGGCAGGATATAGCGGATCATTATATGTTGAGATCGCGCCGCGGACTTTCTCTATTTTAGTTCGCCCGGGGGATCGTCTCGTGCAGATGCGGTTTCGCCGTGGCCTCATCAGTGTATTAAATACACAGATTGTGAGCCTTGACCTTAATGGCTTTGATGAAAGTGGGATTATAGGCTGGCGGGCTCGGCGTCATGCAGGCCTTGTGGATGTCGCTAATGTTGGTGGGCATAAAGCTCGCGATTATTGGGAGCCCCTTTATAGTGATGCCGGACAGCTTGTCCTAGATCCGGAAGAATTTTATATATTAGCATCTAAAGAAGCGGTGTCTATTCCGGCTGACCAAGCGGCAGAAATGGCCCCTATCGCCACAGAGATTGGAGAATTTCGTGCCCATTATGCAGGTTTTTTTGATCCGGGATTTGGTGTTGCTGCCGTCGGGGGCTCCGGGTCACGCGCGGTGTTAGAGGTCAGGGGACGCGATGTTCCGTTTCTCATGCGGGATGGGCAGCCTGTCGCTAAACTTCTTTTCGAAGCTATGAGCGAAACGCCCACATCATTATACGGTGAAAAAGACTCGCACTATCAGGCGCAAAACCTAAGACTAAGTAAGCATTTCAAGGAGTAAGTTTAAGCTGAACAGCTCGCCCCGCCCAAGACACAGAACTTGGCGCAATGTGGGTGGTTGAGTTTGACGGGACCGCGGCTTTCTTTGAGGGTTTTTCCTGTTTCAAATTGAGGGTCATCCCAAAGGAGGGTGCAGGCCAGAACGGCAGGCTTATCTTCGCCTTTGCGTTTAACAACCATGCGAGATGACGAACACATCATGCTATCAGGATGAACATCTAATATGCCCCAGCAAGCAACTGTGATTTCCGGGACATCAACGGCTTCATCCATTTCAGGAAATAAGATCGTTGCCATTGGGTCATTGGCATCAATTTTCCAGCCTTGAGCTTTAATTAACGCGGCATAGCCAGTCCTTGCGGAGGCTTCGCTTTCAGAAAACATCGATCTGCCGGCAATATTAAGTGTAAAATTATGCTCGGTTAACCAGGCCATGCCTTTCAGGGCGATGCCAAAGCTTCCGTCCCCGCGTTCTTGGTCGTGGCCTTCTTGGCTAAAGTGATCAAGACTTACGCGAAGGGTCATTTTATCAGGAAAGCGGTTTTGAAGATCTAGCAACCCTTTTTGAACACGCGGACGCATCATGGGTTTCATGGCATTGGTTAAAACAAGCAAATTATGTCCCCGTTCTAGGGCCATTTCCGACAAACGGATCATATGCGGGTTTAGATAAGGTTCTCCGCCCGTAAAGGCGATTTCGACCTGACCATAGCCCAGCGCGTCTATTTCATCTAGGTAGGGGGCCATATCTTCTGGAGTCAGATAGACAAAATGATCTGCCGTCGGGCTACTTTGAATATAACAATTCGCGCATTCAATATTGCACAGGGAGCCGGAATTAAACCATAGCGTTGTCAGGCCTTTGAAAAAGACGGAGGCCCGTTTTTCGCCCTTTGCGGTAATTGCGGGGTTTTGAAACTTATGGGGGTCTATTGGTGCGTTCATAATGGGGCTTTATCGGTCTTCTGGCTCACTGTCATACACAATTCTGTGAGCATAGAAGCCTATTTATTGTTACAAATTGTATCAATGCGTGAGGGCAAGGAAATTTTTCGTGTGTTAGGAGAGACTTTACATATCGGGCTTACGCCCTTAAAGGACTTTTTTTGACAGAGCGCCCCACCTCCAAATTAATTCGGAGGCGCTCGTTCGAAGCGGGAAACATAAATGACCCAACCGACGCCGACATCGCGTGGCCAAAATGTTAGACCTGCTGATTTCCCAACGCTTTGTGACGCTCTCGATTATGCTGCTACTTGCGATACAGGCTTTAATTATTTTGATGGTAAAGCCAATCTAAAAACAGTTCTCCCTTATGGAGAGCTCAGAGATCGGGCCATACAGCTGGCGAAACGGCTTGTACTATTTGCCGATAAAGAAGCCCGAATTGGCCTTGCGGCTGTTTCAACACCTGAATTTGCTGTAATTTTTATGGCTTGCCAATATGCAGGCCTTGTTCCAGCGCCATTGCCATTGCCGGTGACACTTGGTGGGCGCAGTTCATATGAGCGCCAATTACAACGTATGGCAGATACGGGTGACTTTCATGCCCTTTTCTGCCCGGCATCAATGGAACCGATTTTGAGTTCTGCGCTAAATGATCAGGCTATCCCGGTTATGACCTTTGAAGAGCTTGATGAGCTTCCACAAGGCGGTGATCTTCGCCCGTTCGGCCCAGATGATCTGTGCTATATACAATATTCTTCAGGCTCTTCCAGCTCGCCGAAGGGCATTATAGGCACGCAAAAGTCAGTATCTGCGAATTGTCATGGTATCGCTAAATATGGGTTGGGAGTTGTGGAAGATGATCGCTGCACGAGTTGGCTTCCTCTTTACCATGATATGGGGTTGATCGGGTTTATGCTGACACCGCTCATGACCCAGATAACAGTAGACTTTATTGACCCACAAGATTTTACCCGGCGACCCATTACATGGTTACAGCTCATTTCTGATCACAAAGGGACACTCTCTTACTCTCCGACATTTGGGTACGAGCTTTGCGTTCGCCGCTGGCGTAATGACCGTGAACTGGATTTATCAAGCTGGCGCGCTGCGGGTATTGGCGGGGATATGGTTCGCCCTGAACCTTTGAGCGAATTTGAAAATGTATTCTCTGAGATGGGTTTTAGTTCAGGCGCTTTTACGCCAAGTTACGGCCTTGCAGAAACAACTTTGGCGGCAACATTTGCGCCTTCGGGACAAGGTCTTTTAAAGCATACGATTGATATGGAGCGCTATGAGCGCACCTCTGAGGCAGTTGAGGCGACCGACTTAACAAAAGCTGAACACCGCCGAACATTTGTAGCTTGCGGCAAAGTTTTACCAGCACACATAATTGAAATTCGTGATTTTGACGATAATGTGCTTACGGGCAATAAAGTTGGCCGTATCTGTCTTAAGGGCCCAAGCGTCTCACCGGGTTATTTTCGCAATAGCCAAGCCACGGAAGCTTCATTTAGTGCCGATGGATGGCTTGATACGGGCGATCTTGGCTATTGGCTTGAAGATCAGGTGGTGGTTACAGGCCGTTTTAAAGACCTTATTTTATGGCATGGCCGCAATATCTGGCCACAAGACATTGAATGGGCGGCGCAAGCGGCAGCCCCGCATCGTTGCGGACGGGCGTGTTCCTTTGCCATGGGCGGTATTGGTGATGAAAAAGAAGTTATGCTATTGCTTGAGTGCCGCACCCGTGATCCTCAATTGTTGGATGAAATTTATAAAGCTGTTATGGCCGCTATTCGTCTGGAAGTCGGCGTACCTGTCAAATTACAATTAGTCCCGCGCGGTACTATGATTATTACTTCATCGGGTAAGCTTTCACGGGCGCGTGTCAAAGATAAGTATCTCAAAGGTGAAATTATTGATCTACAAGCCGATAGTTCTGTCACTGTCGTGTCTGATGTTTTCTCTGGCGAGGCGGGCTAACACCCTCAATGCCCCATAAGGGATTGATAGCTGTAACCGGCGGTACGGGTTTTGTGGGTCGCCACGTAATTAAAGTTTTATTGGATTCGGGTTACGCCGTTAGAGCTTTGGCCAGAACCCCGTCAAAACTCTCTGATATCTCTCATGACAACTTATCCGTATTAAAAGGTAGCCTTGGCAGACATGACGCTGAACTTGTCAAAGGTACTGACAGTGTTTTGCATATGGCTGGCTTAATTAAAGCCCGTACGCGCACCGAAATTATGGCAACCAACCGAGATGCAGCGGGCGGTTTGGCTAAAGCCGCGCAGGTTGCAGGTCTCTCGCGTTTTATTTTACTCTCGTCGCAAACAGCGGCTCAGCCTCACCTCTCCGATTATGCGGCGTCCAAAAGGGCAGGGGAGCTGGCTGTATCGGCAGCGTTTAAAGGGACCTTGGCGATTATTCGCGCGCCTGCAGTTTTTGGACCAGGGGATATGGCAACGAAACCTTTCTTTGACTTCATTGCCAAAGGACGCTTGCCTGTGGTTGGAGGCAAGGATTGGCGAACGCGCAAAATGGCGATGGTCTATGTTAAAGATCTCGCGAGAGATATTGCGGCGCGAGCCGTTGCTGGAGATTATGACGGTGAAATTGTAACCCCGTGTTCAGTCCCCGCACTTACATGGCCTGATTTTGCCTCAAGCGCGGGGCAGGCCTTGGGTATTTCCGTGACAACCCAGCCTATTCCGATCCCCGTAATCAAGACCCTTGCGGCGGCAACATCGGTCTACTCGCGGTTCTTGGGCCTGGGACACTTGACCCTAGGCAAATTGCGGGAGTTCCGTTATGAGGACTGGTCAAGTCAAGATGTGATTCAAGACGCGACGCCTTTTATTGACGCGCTGCGTGAAACTGCAGCTTCATATGAGAAAAAGTAAGAAATTATGCCGACACGCGAAGATGCCTATGATAAAATTTGTGAGCTTTTAAAGCCTTACAACCCCAAAAATCGCGCCATTGAAATGAGCAGCGGTATTATGTCTGATCTTGAAGTCGACTCCACGGCGGTGTTTGACATCATTATGGGGCTTGAAGATCATTATGATATATCGATTCCGATGGAGATGGTGTCCGATATTAAAACCGTTGGCGAACTTACCACGGCGATTATTCAACTGACTTCAGAGCAATAATAATGTCCCTTTTTGATAAATATGCCCCGCTTCAGGCCCGTATTGATGTGATGATGAAAATCGGCAAGGACGCACTCGGCGTTCAATTCGACGATATTATTAGTACGACACGTGGACGCATTGGTAACCGCGAAATTTTGCTAGCGGGCACCAATAACTATCTCGGCCTGACCTTTGATGAAGACTGTATGGGTGCGGCCAAAGACGCGGTGGATAATCACGGCACGGGGACAACGGGATCACGCATTGCGAATGGAACTTATTCTGAACATATCGACTTGGAAAAAGCACTCGCCGATCATTTGGGTATGCCCAGCTGTATTGTTTTTACCACGGGTTATCAGACCAATCTGTCGGCCATATCGGGCCTTGCAGGAGATAAGGATGTTGTCTTTATGGACGCCGATGCTCATGCCTGCATTATTGATGGAACGCGGCTCACAGGGGCTTCGACCATTCGCTTTCGTCACAATAACCCAGAGGACTTGGATAAACGCCTCCGCCGTCAAGGGGAGATCGAAGGTGGTCACGCTTTGGTTGTCATTGAAGGCCTTTATTCCATGTTTGGTGATGTCGCCCCGATTGATGAATTTGTCGAAGTGACGCATAATCATGGCGGCTATCTCTTTATCGACGAAGCCCATAGTTACGGGGTGTTCGGCCCGACGGGCTGCGGCCTAGCTGAAGAACAAGGCGTACTGGATAAAGTCGATTTTATTTCGGGAACGTTTAGTAAATCTCTGGCCTCCGTCGGTGGGTTTTGTGCCTCGCGCCATCCTGAATTTGAAATCCTGCGCAAAGTCATGCGTCCTTATATGTTTACGGCCTCGGCTACCCCTGCCAATATTTGCGCTGCTCTGGCCGCAGTCGAAAAAGTCAAACAAGGCGCCGAGCTGCGCGCCAACCTCAAAGCCCGCTCCGAACAGTTGCATAAGGGCCTCTCAGAGATGCAATATGAATTATGTGCTGATGCCAGCCCCGTCATCGCCGTGCGCCGTCCCAATGAGGCCGTTGCCGCGATGGAATGGAATTGGCTGATAGAAAATGGCGTCTATGTAAACTTGGCCGTTCCGCCCGGGACCCCGCAAAGCTCAAGTCTGCTGCGCATAAGCCTCTCCGCAGCCCACACGGAAGAGGATATCAATATCATCCTGAAAGCCTTTAGCGATTTGAAAGATAATCAAGGCGCGCTCATGGCGGGCATGGCGGAGAAGATGCAAGCGGCGGAGTGATTAATTAAGGCGGTCTTTAGCCATAGAGTTCTCAAGGATGGCAGAGCGATCAAAATATCACATTAGACTTGCCAACAGTGATGATGTTCAGGCTATAAGCAATCTTACCATTGCGGCCTATTCAAAATGGATAGCTGTCATTGATCGTAATCCCTTACCCATGGATATAGATTACAATGAAGCGATTAAAATCCATCGGTTTGACCTTCTTTATGAAGGCCTGACTTTAAGGGCTTTGATAGAAACCTATCAATCAGAAGACTGTCTCTACATAGAAAACCTCTGCGTCGCGCCCGAGGCCCAGCGGCGGGGCTTAGGAAAAACATTGCTTAAGCATGCGGAACAAATAGCCATACAGACACATAATCAATCTATAAGGCTGGATACGAATAAACTCTTTACAGGCAATGTGGCTCTCTATCACCAAAATGGATATATAACAGAATGGGAAAAACCGATAAGTGGCGGAATACATGTCAGGATGTGCAAGGCGCTTGGCTGAGCCGTTCTGTGTTCATATCACGCTAAGCCTTTGGAGAGCGGATTGACGAGCATCTCGTCCAGCACAAGTGTCGGATTACGGGGGAGGTGATTCGAGACGCGTTTCATCCAGGCTTTGATGACGGGGCTTCTGGCCGCGCTTAAATTTTCTTCCAGCCCGAACATGTAGCCCCAGACCAATTGCGGAAACACGGCAAGATCCAACATGGTCGGTTCATTCAATCCTCCCATATAGGGGCCGCTACCAATATGAGCCATGAGCTCAAGACCAATGCGCATCTGCATCTCACTATAGCTCTCGGTAAGATCCATATGTTTCGCCATTCTTTTAATAAAAGGTGCTAAGGGTAAAAGCTCAGGCCATTTGTTGCGAATATGCTCGGGGAGCGGTGTATGGGCGCTAACAATAGCCGCGAGACGCCATCCGCGAAAGCGGTGTTGTAGATTTAGCTCGCCATCAATGGCGGGTCTGAAGATGCTGGTCAAAAAACTATCGCTTATCCAGCTATCAATCTCGTCGATCTTTGTTTTGTGATCAGGTGGGCTAAGTGGTTTTTGGGGAAATAACTCATCGAGCCAATAGGCTAGCTCCGATGACTCCCGTCGCCATTCTCCGTCAATTTCAAGCACCGGCACTTGACGGCCTTTTGTATGCCCGATTGTGGCCGCAGGATCGATCGGGTTAACGGGAACATGTTCAAATTCAATCCCTTTATAATATAGAAAACAGCCTACTTTGCGAACATAGGGGCTGGTGGCATATCCATAAAGTTTAACTGATGTCATGTGCTATCCTTAGACATTATCTACCTAAACGCGCCTTTGCGCCAGAGCTTCCAGCC
>CAZNWH010000008.1:0-14269 GCA_964576765.1 uncultured Hellea sp. | reverse complement strand
TGCTATCCTTAGACATTATCTACCTAAACGCGCCTTTGCGCCAGAGCTTCCAGCCTAGAACAGGAGAGCATAAGACAGGATGTTTTCTTTGAAATGGGCTGGGGTCTAGCGTCACCCCTGAATGATTTTTAAGTTTCCTCAGGACATAATCAAGCCCACCGTCAAATGTGGCGGCACTATTGATCACGCGGATGGCGGTCATGGGTTTGCCGAGCAGGCGGCGGAAGAACCAGCGCAGTTTCGTGGCTTTGCGGCGCGAGGTCGGTAGAATAATTTTTCCTTTATCCATATCATAAAGAATGTTGGAGAGCTGTTCATAGCGAGGCAGGTAACGGCCAACAAATTCGGCGGTGCGCTGGACTGAACTTTCGGGACGCAGCTCTGTGCGGTAGCTCTCATAAAAGGCCCGTGCCCAAAATTCTTGCGGGCTAGGGTTTTCGTCAAAAGCAGGTTCAGTCTCGGCTGCGATATGGCGAATAGCGGTTTCACGCGCAGCAATGATGCGGAATGTAATCTCGTCTGAGTTTGACCGTAGTAGCGCGCAAGGTTGGGAAAAGCGTCCCCATGTCTGGGATAAAAAGGCTTTGGAAGAACAGCGCCGCTCAAAGGCCGGCAGAGATAAAATAGAGTATTTGCATGTGCTCATTACGCCGTCTGTGTCCGTATGTTCGACATAATAAACGGCGGGCGGGATAAGGGCGTTAAGCGCCGCTCTGATGGGTTTGTGAGTTTTGCGGTAGCTATCGACGAGGACATAAAAATCGAGCATTTTATCTGGATTATTCAGCTCGCGTAAGGACGAGCCATAATAGATAAATGCCTGTACCCGCCCCGGATGGTGGCTTTCGATAATATCGCAAACCGCTTCTACGCGCAGCGGAAGCTCTACTGTCTCCTCGCGCAAGATATCAGCAATGCTATTCATTTAGCGATCCAGAATTTGACGGGCCGAGAGGTTGAAATTTTAAGTTTTTGTCCTGCGATATCCAAGAAGTCGCCATCCAATGTGGCGGGGGCTTTGGTGCGTAGCGTAAGCTGATCGACATTGTGACTGTGATAGCCATCCATGCTACGATTGTGTTTTCGTCCCGCCCAGATACTGGCAACATTTCGACCGAGTTTAGCGCTTTCGCCTTCTGCCCATGTCAGGCGCAGGGGTGCATCTTCGGTGCCCCAAAATGGATCCAGACCCATCATCAATGTTGGTAGGGTGGTCATGATCGTACCAAGGGCCGCGCCTTTGTGATCGAGAATAAGATGGTTTTCCGATTTACCTTTCAGGCGATGTTTAACGCTTGGCATTAAACCCGCCTTGTCACTGGTCACGGCTTTTAGGACAGCGCCGACAACAGCCGTTCCCCCGCCGACTCCTTTGGCATTGATTTTATCTTGGGTAAAGCGGCTGACATGAGGCAAGGCGCCCGTGGAAAATAAAAACCCATATTGTGGAGCGTTAAAGGCTTTGGATTTTATTTTGACCATTGGCGTCATGATGGGCCTATATTTGCCTTTAAAAATAGCTGTTAATTCTGGGGCTTTTTTAATCCCGAGATTGCGTCCAATCTGGTTTGTCGTGCCGCGCGGAAGGATAGATATGGCTGGAAGTTCTTGTGTTTCATCGTAACTATTGAGCAAGGCTGACAATACTGTGCGCACGGTTCCATCGCCCCCCTCAATCACCACATGCGTGATTTGCGCCTGCGTCTGTTTGAAGATGGGGTGTAAATCTTCTGGCGATGTCGTATGATGATGAAGCGATCCGTCAGGCAGGAGAGCTTTGGTCAAGGATGACCCGCGTTTAGCCACTTTCTTCGCATTCGCGTTGGAAATAGCGAGAATAGACACGCCCTGCCGTTAAAGGCTTTCAGCCCGCAGACACAGGTAAAAGCCTAGAAGAGCAAAGACGATAAGCGGGCCTGCAATTGCGCCTGTAACACCCATGCCGCCCGAGGTCGCAAAGGTCGCCATCGCGCCGTCAATAATCAGAAAGACAAACCCCATAGTGATACCGACAATCAAAGCTTTATCGCCTGTGTCTTGGCGTCCTGTACGTTGCATAAGCGGGACAGCGCAGAGCAACAGTATCCAAGCCGCCAGCGGGCGTGTGAAGCGGTGGGCGTGCCAAAAACTATAAGCAAAACGAGGTTTAGAGCCTGAGTTACCCGGGCGTCTAAATTGGCGCATTTCTGACATAGATAAATCGCGGGGTTCGGCAGCTAAACGGGCAATGGTCATCGGGGTTTGGGCAGTCTCCCAGATTTCGGGTGTTGCGGATCGAAGTGGCAGTCTTGGTTCACCATCGGCGCCTTTTATAGGGAGAGATTGAACGCCTATTAATTCCCAGCTTGAACGTTTATTGCTTTGCGGGCCTTTATAGACAGCCTTTTGAGCCCATAAAACATCTTCGACTTGGCCGGTGGCTGAGCGTTTATAAATTTCCACATTACCCAATTCTTCATAGCTGACGCGGGTTTCGGCGCGAACAATGCGGCCACTATCTTCAAGCCATAAAGGGTTATCCGGGGTGATGTTTTTAATTTTATACTCGCCTATACCCCAAGCTTGAAGAGACCTTACTGCCGGGGCAATAGCGAAATCTATAACGGTAATAGAGGTGAAACCAGCTGCTAGAACAATAGGTGTTAAAAGCATTATCTGTTTGGGTACAGAAATGCCAAAGCCTAGCAAAGCGACAAGTTCGTGTTGGCGGATAAGTTTGACATAGGTTATCAAGATCCCGACGACGATTGTAAAAATAAAGATACGGTCAAAAATAACCGGAGCGCGTAGCATCATATATCGGAAAGTATCGGAAAACCCGCCATCGCCGGACATGATATCTCCGCCATTCGCCAAGCTGTCGAGCAATCCAATAAGAACAAGGAAGCCAAAGACGGTCATAAGCCACGTCGTTAAAAAGGTCTTGGACAGATATTTGAGAAAGGCAAGCATGATCAGGCGTTTTGAGGATCGCCGCGAAGAGACATGATCTTTGCTTTGATTTGACCTTGGATATGGGTGAGATAATGTTGGAAAGAGGTTAGCGGGGGTTGGCCCATTTTATAAGCGCTTTTTCTGAAAATATAGGCCGCAAATGTCGCCAGGGCCGCAATAATACCCCATATACCCAGCCATGGCGGGATTGTACCGCTCGCCCCCATGCTTTGGGCAAATTCCAAGGTTTTTTGTAGTGAAACCAAGAGAACCACGCCGATGAATATTCCGGCGGAAGAGGGGTTTCGCCCATAGTTCAGTCCAAAAGGCACGGCAATAAAGGGAAGAATAATCAGCAAGACCGCGCGGGCAAGCCGCAGATGCAGGGCGGCGTCATTTGTATTTTTATCGATTGTATCAAAAAGCGCGCCATTGCGGTTTTTGAAGAGTTCAATGGAGGTCATTTCTCGTTCATCATCACCGCGAGACCGAAAGCTATTCACATCGGCTGCCCCGGCGACAGCGCCGCTTGTAAAGCTTAAATCTCCGGTTAATTGACGGCCTTCTTCGATCTGATAAGTTTGGCCAGCAGAGAGTCGCAAGACGGGTTCTTGTGTTTCCTCCCTTACAATTAATTCACCTTCACTGGCGGTAGTCAGCCGGGTCCCGATCTGATTATCATCGCGGTCATTGATTTTTTCGTAAATGAAGATGGGGCCAATGCCGGCCCCTTCAATCTCAGTGCCAGCGAAAAAGGTACGATTGCCAACTTTGGTAAAGGTGCCCTCTCGCAGGGCTGCTGTAAAGGATTGCTGTTTTACAACATGGACAACTTGGCGGTAATTATAGCGTCCTACAGGCTGCATATAGCCTTCGATAAAAAGGGTAATGCCCGAGAGTATAATGGCCATGAGAATAAAAGGTTTGGTCATATGAAATAATGATACACCTGCGCCCATAGCCGCTGTCAGCTCGCTGGAGCGGCTAAAACGATCAATTGTGATGATAACCCCCAAAAGCAAAGCCATAGGCACAGCCATGCCAAGATAATGGGGGAGCAGGTTGATCACCATTGATCCGGCATCTTCTGCCGGATTAACCGAGTTCGAAACAATTTCAAAAATGCGTAAAAGCCGTTCTAAGAGTAAAACGACACAGGCAAAGACGATCAACCCACCTATGCTAATGGCTGCGCGTTTTAGGAGATATTGGTTAAGACGACCCATATGTGTAAGACTGTAATTATACCTTTACTCAACGTGAAACCGTCACCATATGAAATATAAACTGATTTTTAAATCTTGCAAAAGGCCTTATAGAGACCAGATGATGAAAGCAAATTTTCTTAACAGATTTCTGACAACTTTATCAATTATGACAGCATTGTCATTTTCGGCCTATGCTGGGGCAGGTGATGAGCTGGAAGAACCTCTTTCGCAATTGGGTATTGAACGCGGATTAGAGCTTTATGATCGGGATGTGGCGGATGCCTGTGACCCCAATGGATTGCAAATTAGAACAACCATAAACGGAACAACTCAAACAGGGCTCGTTAAGGTTGAGCTTTTTGCGGAAAAGGATTTTATGAAAAAATCCGGTAAACTGCGCCGCATACGTGTCCCAGCCGAGGATGGACCTGTCATAGTTTGTGTTAATGTGCCTGCGCCAGGACAATATGCTATTTCGACTTACCATGATAAAGATGGTGACCGTAAATTTGATAAGCGCTGGGACTTTAGGCCTAAAGAGCCATATGGCCTCTCTAACAACCCAATAATCAAAAAGCTTCGTCTGCCGAAATGGTCAGAAACGCACTTTGATGTCCCCATGGGCGGGGCAGATATTACTATCAATCTGGTTGACCCCAAGAAAAAAGCTTAGCACAACGACGCAAATCGCGTGGAGGCTTTGTGCTATCATCATCGACAAAGATTATTCCTGTTACAGGGGGAGCGCTAACGCGTGAGTTTTTAGCGCTTCCGGATCATGTTTATGCTGATGACCCTCTCTGGCGGCCTCAATTAAAGTTTGAACGGGCGGCGCATTTAAACCCTAAAAAAAATCCCGGTGCAGCCTCTCCGGAAAACCGTCAATTATTTCTGGCCAAAAGAGACGGGGTTTTTGTTGGCCGTATTGCCGCTTTTCTTAATCCGGCCCATGATAAACACTATGATGAAAAAGCTGGATTTTTCGGATTTTTTGATTGTGAAGCTAAAGTGCAAACGGGCGCTGCGTTACTTGAGGCCGCGCAGGCATGGCTGGAAGGACGAAAAGTTGAAAAAATAATAGGACCAGCGCAGTGGAGCGTGAATGAAGAATGTGGGCTATTAATTGACGGTTTCTCAACCCCGCCTGTTATTATGATGCCGCATGGTCGTGCCGATTATAAACATATGTTAGAGGCACAGGGATTTGAGAAAGCTGTTGATATGTTGGCCTATCAGTCTGAATTAAAAGCGGGTTATCCGCGGCCAAAAATGGCGAAAGCCATGGTTAAGTCCGCGGAGCGCAATAAAGATATTACGATCCGTCCTATGGGCCCAAACTTTATGAATGAGGTGCGGGTTGTGATGGATGTCTTCAATGATGCTTGGTCTGAAAATTGGGGTTTTATTCCATTTTCAGATAAACAAATCGACCATATGGCCAAAGAAATAAAACCCATCATGTTCAAAGAGGGCTTATGGGTTGGAGAGTATAAAGGAGAGCCCATAGCCTATATCTGGATGATCCCGGATTTAAACGAGGCTATTCGCGATATTAGAGGGGCCTTGTTTCCTTTTGGCTGGGCGAAGTTATTGTGGCGATTGAAGGTTCGCGGGGTCAAGCAGGCCCGCATTCCACTTATGGGTCTTCGCAAGAACTACCATAATACGCGCACAGGTCTGTCAATTGTCGCAAAGCTTTGCGAAACGGTTTTCGAAGCTGCGCGGCAAAAGGGCTTTACCCATTGTGAATTGTCTTGGATATTAGAAGATAATTTGGGGATGAGATCGATTTGTGAGCAGGCCAGCGCAGTCCCTTATAAAACTTATCGTATGTATGAAAAACGACTGCAAGGCCGAGCCTAGAAGATGAACGTTTCGGTTTTGATACTGGCGGGCCAGAGAGAGGGCGTTACCGACCCTCTTTGTGTGGCTGCGAAAGTGGCGAAGAAAGCCGTAATTCCTATTAATGGGCGACCGATGATCAATTATGTTCTGGACGCTCTAGATGATGCGCAGCTCAGAATGCCTTATCATGTGAGCGGCTTTGAGGCCTCTTATGATGAGCGCCTTGTTCAATCTCCTTCAGGCGCGGGACCTGCAGACAGCGCGGCCACGGCTCTTGAGTCGGGCATAGACTTTCCATGTATCATGACAACGGCGGATCATCCCTTATTGACGGGGCAAATGGTGGAACATTTCGTGCAATTTTCTCAAGCATCAAATGCTGATTTTTGCGTAGGCTTTGCGGAGAAAAGGATTATTCATCCCGCTTATCCAAATGTGAAACGCACCTATTTAAAATTTTCCAACCGATCGGTTTCAGGGTGTAATTTGTTTTATCTTAAAAATGAAAATGGTTTAAAAGCGATTGAGTTTTGGAAACAGGCTCAACACCTCCGAAAACAACCTCTCAAGCTAGCCCGCCGTTTGGGCTGGGGCGTTTTATTTAACTATATTACGGGACGGCTCAGCCTAGACGGGGCTTTTGACTATGCATCCAAAAGATTAAATATCAAGGCTAGCCCTGTTTTGATCCCGATTGCCGAGGCGGCTATTGATGTTGATAAACCGTCAGATAAGATTTTGGTCGAAGCGATTTTAGCCGGAACATATAAGGCGGAATCCACAGCGTGACCCCTGATCTTTCTATAACTTCAAAGCACACAGTTGGAAAACGTATTGCGGCTAATACGGGCTTGATGGTGGGGTCGAAATCTATGGCCGCCATCTTAGGATTAGGCAGCCTGTCAATCGCGGCTAAAGTGATTTCTCCCATTGAACTTGGGACAATAATTTTCCTCCACGCCTATATGTTGTTTTTTTCCGAAATCGCAACATTCCAATCGTGGCAGTCAATCATTCGTTTTGGCACAGATGATGTTAAAGAAAATAATGCCAAGCAGCTTTCAGGTCTATTGAATTTTGGATTAAAGCTTGATGCTTTAGGGGCTTTAATCGCTTATATTTTATCGATGATTGTTTTTGCGGTCTTCGCAAAAATAGCCGGTAACTTTCCTGATAGATTTGCGAAATGGGCTGCGGTGGATATCCCAACTCTTAGAAATTATGTGGCTATTTATTGTGTTTTGGTATTGTTCAGGCAACGCGGCGTTTCTATTGGTATCTTCAGGCTTTTTGACAAATTTAATGTCTTGGCTTTCCAAGGTCTAATCATGCCCACGACGCGGTTTATCGGGGTATTAATTGCAGCCTCTCTGGGGGCCGGCTTTAAAGGATTTATTTTGGCTTGGTTCTTAGGCTCTTTTGTGGCCTATATTTTCTTACCGACACTGGCCGCTTTTGAGTTAAAATCGCGAAGGCTCCTCGGCCCAGTTTTTAAGGCCGGAACGTCCCTCAGATTTCCTCGTGAGGGAATATGGGCCTTTGCGATTAAATCCAATATTGATTCTACGCTCGCGGCAGCGAACGTCCATCTGCCGGTTTTATTGGTGATGGGCGTATTTGGATCGGCATGGGTGGCTGTTTACCGCATCGCTGAAGAAGCGGCGAAGCTTTTATCGGAAGCCTTTAAACTTTTGGATCAGGTTATTTATCCCGAGCTTGCCAAGATGGTAAGCCTTGGACAGGCGGCACAGATATGGAAATTAGTCACGCGAACGGCTGTCATGTTACTCGGGTTCGGGCTTGTCATGGCCATTTTTGTTAATTTTTCTGGCCCCAGTCTTTTGACGGTTATTTTTTCAAGCGAATATTTGCAGGCCGCGCCATTGGCGTCTTTATTGGTTTTGGCCGCTGCTCTGACCGGCATAGCCGCGCCGCTCTATCCTGTTCTTTACGCGGCTGATAAGCCTGAACGCGCTATTTATGCGCGCGGAACAGGCGTGGTAATTTACGTGATAGCCTTTTTTATATTCAGTTTCACCATTGGTAAAATGGCTCCGGGTTGGGCGGCATTATTAGCTAATGCTTTTGCGGTCATTTTCCTTGTGATCTTGGCGAGGGTCACACTAAAACGAAAAGTTTATGAGCAAACTTCGGAACCTGTTGAGCTCGCTCACGTGCCTGTGCCGTCCTTGAATTTGATAGGGGATTCATCTGCGAAAATATGGGGTATGCCCATTTCAAAATGGCAGGAACGCGCTTTCAAAAAAGCCGGAACGGCACAAACGTCGTCAGCTAAAATGGTTCATTTTTCCGTCAACTGGGTTTTGTCCTCGGCTTTGGCGAAAGCCTTTGTGGAGCGGGACAATACTGCTCTGATTTCAGAGGGTAAGATTATCGGAATTAACGGCGCAGAAGAATCCGTGGCAAGGGCTCTGATGGGACAAAATCAATCGGCTTTATCTGAAACAGATATTCAAGCCGTCCACCCGCATGAGCTTGACGATGGATATAATAAAGCGCTTCGAAAGAAAGAGCCTCCCTATGCGCTTAATATTGATGAGACACCTCCTGTTGATATTATGAAACGACAATTTGCTAGTTCCTATAAAGGTATTACTGATTTCGTGACAAAATGGGTCTGGCCCTTGCCAGCCTTTTATGTCACGCGCCTTTGTGCAACTCTGCGTATGACACCTAATATGGTCACGACAATAGGTCTTATCTTGATGTTCGCCGCGCTATATTACTTTTGGCAAGGTCAATGGTTTTTAGGCTTTTTAACAGGATGGCTGATGACCTTTTTGGATACGGTGGATGGCAAGCTGGCCCGCACAACCATGACCTATTCTAGTTGGGGGAACATCTATGATCACGGGATTGATCTTGTGCATCCCCCCTTTTGGTATTGGGCGTGGTTCATGGGCTTAGGCGGTCATTTTGTATGGCCGGATATTATGTCTGACACAATGACGCTGGCTTTAGCTGCTATTTTTATAGGGTATGTTGTGGACCGGATTATAGAAGGTATATTTATTGCTCAGCATGGATTTCATATTCATGTCTGGCGTCCCGTAAATTCAGCGCTCCGCTTTATTACCGCGCGCCGCAATCCCAATATGTTTATTTTTATGATCGGAATTTGCCTGATGCCTTGGCTGCCGGAGGCGGGGAAATGGGGGTTTTACGCTGTGGCCATTTGGACATGGATCTGTATTTTTTTCAATATTTTGGTTGTCCTGACAGGGACTTTTTGGCGCAAGCCTCTGCAAAGCTGGATGGATGGTTAGGTGGCTAATATTGCGATATTTGATCTGGATTACACCTTAACCAAGCGGGGGACATGGGGACGGTTTACGATCAGGTCTGTAAGGTTTAAACCTTGGTTATGGCTTCCATTATGTATCGCCGCCGCTCGGGCGCAGTGGCGGTATAAACAAGGTAGCATACCTCGTATTCAGGTTAAGCAAGCCATGATGCGCTGGAGTATGGTCGGTCAATCTCGCGGTAAGCTTGAAAAGTTAGCTGATAACTTTGCGGCAAAAGAAATTAAGAGTGGTCTAAGGCCGGGCGCGCTTAAGGCGTTAGACGCGCATAGGGCTGCAGGGGATACTATAATTATAGCAAGCGCCGCCGTGGATATTATCGTAGCACCTATCGCGTCGCGCTTGGGCATAACCCATTGGGTGGCCACGCAAATGAAGTGGGAACATGATAAATTAACCCCTGATTTCGCCTCTCCGAACTGTTATGGTCGTGAAAAACTGACCCGGGTTAAACATCTGTTAGAGGATAATCCCGAGCTGAAACAAAGTAACACACATATCACAATGTATTCAGATAGTTATTCTGATCTTGATATTTTACGATTTTCGGACAAAGGTATTGCCGTAAATGCTGATCGAAAGCTTAGAAAGGCCGCAAAACGAGAGAACTTCGACGTTGTCGACTGGTAAATCATCTAACGGAAAATCACATGCATGCTATAATATTGTCTGCGGGCCGTGGATCTCGCCTCTTACCTTTGACAACAGATTTACCCAAATGCCTCTTGCCAATTGGGATCACAACAGTCTTGAGTTTACAGCTCGATACCTTGTTTAAATGCGGTGTAAAGACAGCCACAGTTGTTACAGGGTTTAATGAGCATCTCGTCAAAGCCGAAATTAAAAAAAGAGAAACAGGCCCCAAAGTTAAGACGCTCTATAATCCTTTTTTTCAAGTCGCTGACAATCTGGCCTCTTGTTGGATGGCCCGGGGCAGTATGAAGTCTGACTTTCTTATCATCAATGGAGATACTCTCTTTAGTCCTAGAGTGCTGCAAACCATATTAGATGCACCAGCCAAGGATATTACGGTCACGATTGATAAGAAAGATCATTATGACGGAGATGATATGAAGGTATCATTGAGAGGGAGCCAACTCACGGCGATTGGCAAAACTTTATCCGCCCGTGAAACGAATGGTGAATCCATCGGCATGTTGCGGTTTATGAATGAGGGCTCTAAAATTTTTAGAGACGAGCTTAAGCGCCTTATGAAAAACGAAGCCGGAACCAAAAATTGGTATTTATCGGCCATACATGGCTTAGCGCAATCGGGCGTTCATATCGACACGACGAATATCAAAGGCGCGACATGGGCCGAGCTTGATACGCCTGAAGACTATGAGATTTGCCGGGGGTTATTTGGCGATAGTGAAATGGCTAGGAAGCGGTTTACAGCTATATAAACGTCTAAAGTCAAATATCACAGCTGAAGATATTTTCACCACTTTGTGATTGATTATTATTTACTTGTCGGTCAACGATTGACTAATTTTCTTGATATTGGTGAAACAAACATTTCTTTCTATTGAAGCGCAGTGAAATGAAAATTAATCTTGAAAATATTGAGTCCGATTTAGACTATGTAACGGATGTCTGCATTATTGGCGGCGGCGTAGCTGGGCAAACTTTAGCGACTGAACTTCTTAAGTCTAAGCTCAAGGTCTCCATTATCGAGTCAGGTGATGAGGATTTTCGGCAAGACACTCAATCTCTGGCAAAGGGAAAAAACCTTGGCCTACCTTATTATGACCTTGAGACGACACGTCTGCGAATGTTTGGCGGGACAGCAGCGATTTGGGGCGGCAGATGTGCGGAGCTAGACCCGATTGATTTTGAAAAGCGGGATTTTATTCCTGATAGTGGCTGGCCGATTAAAAAGACAGATCTGGACCCCTTCTATAATGATGTGTTTAGCTCGATTGGATTGCGTCGTCCTCAAGGGTTGTGGGACACACTTGGTAAGCCAAAGCCAGACTTTGATGCGCGTAAGATAGAGCCCGGACTCTGGGTCTTTGATGAAGAAGGTGAGCGCTTTACAGATATGTCCCGGCACGGGCTGGAAAAATGTGACATCATATTAAATGCCACCGTCACTGACATTATTAAAAAAGAAACGGGTCAAATCACTAAAATAAAAGCCAGAAGCCTGAAAGGGAGGTTGGCGACAATCAAAGCTAAAGTTTTCGTTCTGGCTGCCGGGGCGATAGAATCAACGCGTTTACTGCTGACTTCAGGCGGTGGTCTGGGTAATCGATATGATTTGGTTGGGCGTTATTTTATGGAACACCCTCATGCGCGCGGCGGTCAAATTATCACAGATAAACCGGCCAAGGCGCTCTCAATCTTGCCGCGTGCTCTCCGGTATAATGGCAAACGATATGCTGCCTATCTAAGACCCTCTGAAGTCTTACAGCGTGAGCGCGGAATTTTAAATACATCTCTGAGTCTGACGATGCGTCGTCATGAGGGAGAGGAGATGGAGTCTTATCGCAGTCTGACCAACAAGCTTAAACATGATTTACCCTCCAGCCGGATTTGGCGAAAGCTTTACCATGGCGGTAAATCATTGGCCGTGAGAGGGTTGGAATTTACTGACCCTTGGTCATCGGTTTTAAATATGAAAATGTCGAGAGGACGAAACGGTATTTACGCCGTTATTCGCGCCGAACAGTCTCCCAATTATGATAGCCGCATAGAGCTTTCAGACGCGCGTGATGCTATGGGGCTACAGCTCGCTAATTTAAACTGGCAATTACAGGAGATTGACAAGCGTTCCGTCCGGGTTTTGATGGAAACGTTAGGTGACGAATTTCAACGACTGGGCTGGGGGGATGTGAAACCGTCTGACTGGCTTTATTCACAGGACGTAATTTGGAAAACCGATCCCTTGATTTCGGCCCATCCGATTGGGGGGTATCATCATATGGGGGGGTTGCGCATGAGCCATACGCCGCGCAGCGGTGTTGTTGACGCGAATTGCAAGCTCCATGATAGCCCGAATTTATATGTTGCAGGGTCCAGTGTTTTCCCAACAGGGGGATGGGCTAACCCGACGGTCACAATTATGTCTTTAGCCTTGCGTTTAGGGGTACATTTAAGGCAAAAACTAATTTTTTAAGATGCCCCGCTATGAAACTTTTAAACTCTATGATGGCCCGCTTTGTCAAAATCGGCCAGCTCACCATTATTGACGCAGATGGCAAGTCTCATATTCATGGTCCTGGCGGGGAGCCAAGTGCGGTCATTCGCCTTAAAGACAAAAAACTTTACCGCGAGCTTTTCCTAAATCCCGAGCTCAAAGCCGGCGAGGCCTATATGGATGGCCGCCTGATTTGCGAGGAAGGCGGCATACGCGGATTGCTCTCTGTCTTTGGCGCCAATCGTGACGGCCTGCGCGGACACCCTATGCAAAAGGCGCTCAAAGGCTGGTTGAAGAAAATCCGTAAATGGCATCAACGCAACAAGACTACGGCGTCTCGTAAAAATGTGCAGCACCATTATGATCTGTCCAATGATTTCTATAAGCTCTTCCTTGATGAGGATATGCAATATAGTTGCGGTTACTGGCCAAGTCTGGATATCACCCTCGAAGAAGCCCAGCGCCTGAAAAAAGCCCATATCGCGACCAAACTCCACCTCAAACCCGGTATGAAAGTGCTTGATATTGGTTGCGGCTGGGGCGGCATGGCGATTTATATCGCGCAAAATTTTGACTGCGAGGTTGTTGGCGTCACCCTCTCGGATGAACAGCTCGCGCTAGGCAAAGCGCGGGTCAAAAAGCTCGGCCTCGAAGGTAAAGTCGATCTGCGTCTGCAGGATTATCGCCACGTGCCGGAGACCTTTGACCGCGTGGTCTCGGTTGGCATGTTCGAACATGTCGGCGTGGCCCATTATCTGGAATATTTTTCCAAGATCAAAGAGCTGCTGACCGATGACGGCGCCGCGCTTATCCATTCCATTGGCCGTAAAGGCGGGCCCGGCACAACGGGGGCGTGGATCCGCAAATATATCTTCCCGGGCGGCTATTCCCCCGCATTATCTGAAACCTTTGCCGAGATCGAAAAGGCGGGGCTATGGGTCACGGATTGCGAAATTCTACGCCTGCATTACGCCGAGACCTTGAAAGAATGGGACAAGCGCTTTCAAGCCAACCGGGCCGAGGTCGCGCAAATGTTTGACGAGAAGTTCTGCCGTATGTGGGAATTTTACCTCATCATCAGCGAGCTGTCGTTCCGCGTCGGCAAGCATATGAATTTCCAAATCCAACTCGCTAAAGAGGTCGGCGCGCTGCCGATGGCGCGCGATTATATGATGGACGGCGAACGCAAACTTTCATAAAGACCCGCGAACCCGAGAACCTTGTTATGGCCAGCACAGTCGAAAAACCGGAAAAGCTTAAAAACCGCCGCCGCGCTTTTGTCAAAAAGACGGGCAAAAAACTCGTGCGCAAAATCGCGGCGTTTCAATCCGGTCAATCCACAGTGCCCGACACGCCAAAAATTGACAACGCCCATTTTCCTTTCCTCAAAGACTTCACTGATAATTGGGAAATCATTCAGGCCGAGGCGCGTGAGGTCCTGAAATTTCGTGAGGTCATACCGGGCTTTCAGGATATCTCGCCTGATCAATACCGCCTCGCGACCGAGCAAAACTGGAAGACTTTCGTATTATATGGCTTTGGTCAGAGGCTGGAGAAAAACGCCTCGCTCGCGCCCAAAACGGCGGATATCCTCATGGGCGTACCCAATTTGCAAACAGCGATGTTTTCCATCCTCGCCCCCGGCTATCACATCCCTGCCCATAAAGGCGTGACTAAAGGCATTTTGCGCTCGCACCTTGGCCTGATCATTCCCAAAGAGCGCGAACAATGCCGAATCCGCGTGGACGAGACGATAACCGCATGGAAAGAGGGCGAAATATTTGTCTTTGACGATACTTATGAGCACGAGGTCTGGA
>CAZNWH010000007.1:0-41396 GCA_964576765.1 uncultured Hellea sp. | reverse complement strand
AAGGTCTAAATGACAGTAAGATATTGTCCGAAATAAGACGTGAACTGTTACTGAATGAAATCATAAAAACGGCTGAAATAGGCATTGGAATCGCAGAACCTGAAGAAATTGACCGCACCAATATATTAGGAGCAAGCCTGATCGCAATGCGGCGCGCGGTACTAGCTCTGCCTTGTTTACCAGACAAGGCCTTGATCGATGGGAATAAACTTCCAGACCTTCCCTGTGAAGCCGAATATGTTATCAAAGGAGATGCGCGGAGCCTCTCCATTGCCGCAGCTTCTATTGTTGCCAAGGTCACACGAGACCAACTTATGGTCAATGCCGATAGTCGTTATCCCGGCTATCACTTCGCCCAGCATAAGGGCTATGCAACAAAGTTACACCTCCATCAATTATCACGTCTGGGCCCAAGCCCTATTCATCGCCGTAGTTTTGCGCCTGTTAGAATGTTCTATGCTTGAGTAACATTAAACTTTGTCAGAAATCAGATCTTTTAAAAGGCTGGCATAGCCTTCTCCTTGAGTCCAATAGGGTGTTATTTGAATAAGGGTCATAAATACGCCCTGATCAATAAGGGATTTAGGCAAGGCTGGCCCAAAACGTAGGTCATGATATTGAAGCCAAAAGGTAAAATGCTGGGCCAAACGTCCAGCCAAAGCAGCCTTTTCACTCTCATCAAAAGTAAGGTGCTCACCCGTTTCAAGCGCCGATAAAAGGGAAAAGGCTGTTTGTTCTTTAAGAGCCAATAGTCTTGAGAAGCGGGAGCGAAGTGACGGTATGCGACCAATAAGTTCTGATTGGTTTTTATAAAAAAACCGGAAGTCAAAAATTTCTTCAAAAATAATATACAGATAAACCCAATTATCTTCTATTCTCAGCGGCTCGCGAACAGGTGACGACAAGACTTGGCGTATCTCCACTTCAAAATCAGTAAAAAGTTGGACAATAATCTCGTCCTTGCCTTTATAATGGTAATAAAGGTTTCCAGGGCTGATCCCCATAACCGAGGCAATGTCAACAGCGCTGATGGCACTCTCTCCCTCATTATTAAAAAGGCCTAAGGCCGTTTTTAGAATTTTTTCTTTGGTTTTCGACCGCTGAGCCACAATTATTATTTGACGGCTTTTTTCTTTGTTCTTAATTTTTGGGCTGATGGTTTTTTGACGGATGCTTTTTTTGTTTTGGCGGTCTTTGTTCTTTTCATGGACGGTTTTTTTGAAGTTGGTTCCAACAAGGTCAGAATTCTATCTAGTTTAGCTTCAACCACCAATAACCGATCTTCAAAATTTGAGTCTAAATCATCGCTACGTGAAAGGCGTGAGCGCATGGCTTTTATACGATCATCAAGGTCAAAATTGGGTACGGAGGCCTTATCCATCATAGATTTACCTTTAACTTCAACAACTTTTTCAATGACTTGACCTTTTTGAACAAGCTCTTCAAAAATTTCACTCCCCTTTCCTGTTACATCTTTCAGGGCTTCTTGAGCTTCTGTGAAGGCACGTCCATAAGCCCCTATCCCTGCCAGCCATATCCGGCGCGCGGTTTCTGCATTGCTTCGTTTCTTATCGTCAGGCATGTCTTAATTTCCAATCGTCTTTGTGATTAAACGAAGCTTCAACAGACGGCAAGAGGACTGTATCGGTATGCGGCAGAGGGACTTCAGGTTCGCCAAAAAAATCCCGAATGATTTCGATAGTTTCATGCCGGCGCGTTATCAGGAAAAGATGTCCGCCGTCTTCAATTATTTTAAGCTTTGAATTGGGCAGGAAATAATTAAGCATACGGCCATTTATAACAGGGACGATGTGATCACTACCCCCCATAATCACAAGAGACTTAGCTTTAATTTTACGAATGAAAGGCAGGGTCGAATAACCTAACATCGCCATAAGTTGATAAACATATCCCTTAGTACTGGGCGGAACCATATTAGTGGCAAAGTCATTCATACCATCCGATGACTCTCCGTATAATGTTTCGAAATTTTTGGCTAAAAAATCGTGATCTATATAACGTTTAGGTGACATCATTTTAGACAAGGCTTTGGGGTTTCCTGGCACCATGGTTGCTCCCATCGTCGTTGCACATAATACTAAATGGCGAACCATTTTTTTGTATTGCCAAGCAAATTGTTGGGCCGGCCCGCCCCCCCATGATATACCCAACACATCAACTTCTGAATAACCATTTTCCAACAAAATTTGCTTCGCGGCTTTTGCGGCCCACCATGGACGGTATGGTATGGTTGGGTCGGGCGAGCCGCCAACACCTGGCATATCAAAGGTAATGATATCACGACCTGTAAATGTATCTGCAAAAGCCTGCGCTATTTCGAGGTTGGCTCCAATGCCATTAAAAAATAATAAAGGAGTACGTTTACCATAACCTTTATCCACACCGGACCAAATGGCTCCCCGTAATTTTTGATTCCCGACTTTTGTAAAAAATATTCTCGGTAAATTCGGTACATGATCCGTCATAAAAGTCTTTCGGGCGATATTTACTTATTAAATAGGGTCTAAATCCATTATGTGAAGGATAGACCGCAGTCGCTTTACATTAAGTAAATACATACTCACCCGGTGCCTGAGAGATTGGCGGAAAAGCTTTATTACCAAGTTTCTTAGGAGAGGTCTTCATTTCACCGGAACGTTCGCTGAGCCATTCATTCCAAAGTAACCACCAAGATTCGTTCTTACTCTCTGCGCCTTCGAGCCAACGGTCAGCCCGCGGCGGGAAGTCTTTATTGGTGAAATATTTAGCTTTAGGATTACCGGGCGGGTTTAATAAAGATTGTAAATGACCCGAATTAGACAGAATAAACTCCACGTCACCACCCATCAGGCGAACATTACGATAACAGGCTTTCCAAGGCGTAATATGATCTGTGATGCCAGCCACCATAAAACCATCTTGGGTCACGGCTGACATATCCACAATATGATCCATAAAAACGACATTCTTATCAGGACGGAATCGACGGTCCTGAAAGATGTCAAGATAGTCCGAATGGAGCTGGGCTGGAAGGTTGGTACTATCATTATTCCAATACAGAACATCAAATGGTGGTGGATCTTCACCTAAAAGATAATTATTGACGACATAATTCCAGATAAGGTCATTGGGGCGCATCCAGGCAAATGATCGTCCCATCTCCTCACCCGATAAAATACCGTTTTTACGGCTTTGATTACGGGCTTTTTCTATAGCCCCATCGGTAAGAAAAAGGCCAACTTCACTATCTGATTTTTTACCATCGAGAACACTTACCTTAAGCGTATAAGAGTTGATTGACTGGTCACCACGCGCTGCCAGTTCTGACATTAAGAGCGCAAGAGTAATACCGCCTGAGCAAGCCCCTGTAACGTTGATACGTGCACTTCGGGAGATTTTCTTTACGACCTGCACCGCATCAATTAAGGTTTCGATATAGTGTTCTAATCCCCAATGAGCGTGTTGACGAGTTGGGTTTCGCCACGACACGGCAAAAACCTGATAGCCGCATTTCGCCAGAAAACGGAATAACGACTTTTCTGGCGTTAGATCAGCCATATAAAATTTATTAATCTGCGGTGGGATGATTAAGATCGGGATTTTATATACTTGGTTCGTTAAAGGTTGATATTGGATAATTTCCAACATTTCATTTTTATAAACAACAGCCCCTTTCGAGCACGCAACATTTTCACCCACCTTGAACGGACGACTATCAACTTGGCTTGGCATGCCACCATTATGACGAAGATCATTATAGGCATTGCGCATGCCTTTGGCTAAAGATAGCCCACCCGTTTCAAAAAGGCGCTTCATAGCAGCCGGATTGCCCAATAAGGAATTCGTCGGCGCAAGAGCGTCTACAATCAAATCCGTTACAAATTTGGCCCGGACTTGATCAGCTGGATGCATACGCGAATCTGATATCCAACCATCTAGCTCTTTACGCATAGCCAGCCAGCTTTGCAAACCACGTTTATAAAGGGGGTTTTTCGACCAGGTTGCATCCTGAAAACGGCGATCGCGCTTATTTGGCACAAGCTCGGATGAGCCTTTGGCAATATCTATCATTTCCGAGGCATAACTCTTGAGATGTTTGGCCAAGGGTTTGGGCTGCTTGGCAGCATAACCAGCTAGGATACCTAAAGATTTTAAGACTTCCGTACGGCGAAATCCAAGTAGTCCATTAACCGCCGTTGTTGTTTCAGCTGCTTGTTTGCCAACATTTTCAGGTTTTATTGCCATTTTGAGACCCCTTACTATTTTTTCTAACTTTAGCCATGCAATCAACTTTATGGCAAGACCTTCCCTATAATTGCGAGATGATTTTTATTCTATTCATGGTTGAATGCTGAGCTTTAGGCACAAAAAACGGCACAAGTGGAGATATCCTGTGCCGCCATACTATTTTAAGCTAAAAGAAAGGTCAGATCACAAAATTTAAGCAGCTAATGGAGTCGCTGTTTTTGAAAGTATTTTTGCAATCGTATCTGCTTTTAGATCATCAACGGAAGCTTCGATACCCATTTCATTGGCAAGTGCTACAACGTCTTTTTCAAGCATTTTCGCAAGTGAAGCTTTCGTGTGGACTATTTCTTTTACGACCTTCTCAGTTTTTACTTTTTTAGCAGTTGGTTTTTTTTTCGCCATAGCTGAGATTTTCTTGTTGAGCTTCGTGATTTCAGCTTCGAGTTCTGCAACACGGTCATTTGAGGCCGTTGGCAACACACCGCGAACTTTAGATGTTGTGGCTGTAAATGTCTCAGTGGCTTTGACTTGCGCGCCTTTAGCAATCTCAGTGGCTTTACCTTCAATTTCTTCACCTTTGACAATAAGAGTGTCAAATAAACCATCTGTAGCACCGCGAACTTGTTCTACCCGAAATTTTGCCCGTTCATACGCAGCACCATAAAGGCCTATATAGGCTAATGTTCCTTTGCGTAATAATGCTGTTGCTTTAACTGCTTCTTTTTGCGTTTTTTTTGTTTTAGCCATAATGGCCTCCTTAATGGCGAATCTGAGTTCGCATGTTTCGATGAGGCCCAGATAGGAAGAATAATTAGAAAGCGCGTCCTAATATCGAATTAAGGAGATGTTGCTTGTTTATAGAGGGGAGGCTGGATACTTTTAAGTACGCCTTGGGTGTTATATATAGTCGGGTCGCTCTTTGTCCCCGAGTTCAATAAAATAACCTCAATGGTTTCAGTGACTTTACTGCCTTCAATTGCCCGGACAACATCATTTATGCCAATATCAACATGCGAATTTGTATGCGTTCCGCCACGATGCCCACTACCTATGCCTATGCCGATATGGCTCCCAATAGCATTAGGTCCGTTATCAAAACTCTCGCCATCAATTATTTTAAAATGGCTATATCCTTCAGTATTGGCAATTTGAGCAGCCCGTAGCAGGGCAAAATCCCGTGATTCATATGCATCCCTGCTGGTATAGCTAATCCGGAAACGGTCTTGCTGAATTTTGGTGTTTCTATAGCCAAAATCAGAACCATAAGCTGGTCCAAAACCTTGTGGCGTAGATGCGCAAGCCATTAAACTCATCGCCATTATTCCGGATAAAAGAATGTTTTTCATAAACCCTCCATGTCAAAATAATAAATCAAACTGAGCATGGCGTAAAATGAACATTACATTAAATCGCAGAAGGCTTGTTCAATTGATTTTCACAGGCTAAAGAACTTTTGACGGAGGGGTTTTTAGACATGTTTACATACGATGATATTCTTACGCCACTCGCGCTGACAGTCATCATAGATCATAAGGTGCGTGAACTGGAAATGAGCGCTTTTCGGGAACAAGCGACAGGTTTAATCGATCTTTTTGAACTAGAGCCTATGAACGACAAACAGCTTATAAGCTGGTATAATACTCATGAAACTAAACTTAGCAAAGCGTTGTCAGGCAAGCGTAAAAACACTATGATTTTACGTGCCTTGACTCGGTTTAAAGACGACGCACATGTTGAAGCGATTTACGAGGCCATGTTAGCGATTTCAATTAGTGATAAAGAATATCACTCCGAAGAGTCCGACCTTATAAAGTCCGCCGCCTCTATTTGGGGATTTTCGCGCCCCCCATTCAAAGTTATCAGAAATTAGAGACTAACTGGCCTCCATAGCTTCCCTACGGCGCATTTCTTTCTTGCGCTCATGCTCTAGCAAATAACGTTTACGCAGGCGAATAGTCTCAGGCGTTACCTCGACCAATTCATCATCATTGATAAATTCGAGCGCATATTCCAGCGTTAGCTGTATCGGTGTTGTCAGCACAACCGCTTCATCCGAACCGGAGGCGCGAACATTGGTCAGCTGTTTACCTTTAAGCGGATTAACTACTAGATCATTATCTCGCGCATTAATCCCGATAATCATGCCTTCATAAACTTCTTCGGCATGACCAATAAACATCTTGCCACGCTCTTGAAGGTTCCAGAGCGCAAACCCCGCAGCTTTGCCTGTTTCCTTGGATACCAGTACGCCTTTTTGTCGGCGGCCAATTCCGGCCTTTGTGCGCGGCGCGTAGCGGTCAAAATTATGATATAAAAGCCCGCTGCCTGATGTCAGGGTTAAAAATTCGGACCGAAATCCGATCAGCCCGCGCGTAGGAATTTCATAATCGAGCCGCACACGGCCTTTTCCATCTGGCACCATATCTTTGAGCTGACCTTTACGCTCGCCCAGCTTTTCCATGATCGAGCCTTGGTGATCCGCTTCGACATCAACCGTGAGTGTCTCCCATGGTTCGCAAAGAGTCCCGTCAATTTCTTTATTAATCACCTGCGGGCGGGAAATTGCGACTTCATAGCCTTCGCGGCGCATATTCTCGATTAGGATAGATAGATGCAGCTCCCCCCGCCCCGCAACACGAAATTTATCTGCTTCATCTAATTGCTCAACCCGCAAAGCAACATTGTGAATAAGCTCTTTTTGCAAGCGGTCATTAATATTACGCGACGTGACATATTTGCCTTCTCGGCCTGCAAAGGGACTATCATTAACCTGAAAGGTCATAGAAATCGTCGGCTCATCGACAGAGAGCGGCGGCAGAAGCTCCACTTTATCAGGATCGCAAATCATATCCGAAATACCCAGCTTATCAATGCCAGTAAAACAGCAAATATCGCCCGCCGAGACCTCGGGCATTTCAACACGCTCCAGCCCCATAAACCCGTAAAGCAATAAAACTTTAGCTTTGCGCGTCGTCCCGTCCGGCGTAGCGACTATAACCTGTTGATTTTTCTTAATCGTGCCGCGCACGACGCGGCCAATGCCAATTACACCCGTATAACTATTGTAATCAAGCGCCGAGACCTGCAGCTGCAAAGCGCCGTCAGGGTCAACATCGGGGACAGGGGCATGTTTGACGATCGCCTCAAAAAGCGGGGTCATATCCGCTCCTATATTCTCAGCCGTATCAGAGGCCCAGCCATTAAGTGCCGAGGCATAGACAACCGGAAAATCGAGCTGTTCATCTGTGGCGCCCAAACGATCAAATAGATCAAAGGTCTGGTCAACCACCCAGTCAGGCCGCGCGCCTGTACGGTCAATTTTATTGACAACGACGATCGGCTTAAGGCCTTGGGCCAAGGCCTTTTTGGTCACAAAGGTCGTTTGCGGCATCGGCCCTTCTACGGCGTCAACCAAGAGCACGACAGAATCGACCATAGAGAGTACCCGCTCCACTTCCCCGCCAAAATCGGCATGGCCCGGTGTATCGACAATATTGATACGCCAATTTGTCTTATCACCATCGGTCCAGCGAATAGCTGTGTTTTTGGCGAGAATAGTAATGCCTCGCTCTTTTTCGATATCATTACTATCCATCACGCGCTCTTCTCGCGTGCCGCGCTCATCCAGTGTACCGGATTGGCGGAGCAGCTTATCAACCAAAGTTGTCTTGCCGTGATCGACATGGGCAACAATAGCAACATTACGCAAAGTTTGAATGGAATTTGTCATGTCGGGACTGCCTATTTACTCGCGTTGGGGCCATAAGGCAAAGCCCGCAAAAGTCCAGCCTTGTTTTCACAGCTTCACGGCACACTATATCTATGAATACAACCTGAAGCGGTTTTTCATCATTATCGCTTTGCGCCCTTGCATTTTACGCCTGTCCCCCGCATATCGCGCTTTTGAAATTTTTGTAACTTCAGGAGCGCCGTGTGGCCCGTCAATTCTGTTACCATATGCAAGGTCTTACCAAGAAATTCGGCAATAAGACTATTCTTGAGAATGTGCATTTATCTTTCTACCCCGATGCTAAAATTGGCCTGATCGGGGTCAACGGGGCGGGTAAGTCTACCTTGATGAAAGTTATGGCAGGACTGGATACCGAAGTCACAGGCGAGCATTGGGCCGCCGATGGTATAAAAGTGGGATATCTACCGCAAGAACCGCGCCTTGATAATAGCAAAGATGTTTGGGGTAATGTGATTGAGGGCTGTGAAGACAAGCAAATCTTTGACGCCTATAATGCTGCCGCCATGAAAATGGCCGAAGACTATTCCGATGAAATCATGGAAGAAATGACAGCCTTGCAAGAACAAGTCGATGGCCGAGATGCCTGGGATATTGACAGTAAAATCGAAATGGCGATGATGGCCCTGCGCTGTCCTCCCAAAGATAGTCCTGTTGATAATCTCTCGGGCGGGGAAGCCCGCCGTGTTGCTTTGTGTCAGCTCCTGCTTGCCAAGCCTGATCTTTTATTGATGGACGAACCAACCAACCATTTGGACGCAGAAACGGTCAATTGGCTTGAGAATTATTTAGTCAATTATAAAGGCGCAATTATCCTTATTACCCATGACCGTTATTTTCTTGATAATATTACTAATTGGACCCTAGAAATTGACCGCGGCAAGGCCTATCCGCATGAGGGCAATTACTCCTCATGGCTCGAGGCCAAAGACAAGCGAATGGACCAAGAAGGCCGCGAAGGGGACTCCAAAAGCAAAGCCTTAAAACGCGAGTTGGAATGGATCCGTTCTAACCCCAAAGCCCGGCAATCAAAATCTAAAGCGCGGATCAGCGCCTATGAAAAACTACGCGATGAAGCCGCCAATGAAGTTGTCTCTCACGCGGAAATCCGCATTCCCATGGGAGAACGTCTGGGTAATATCGTCGTCGAAGCCAATAATGTATCCAAAGGCTTTGGAGATAAGCTCCTCATTAAAGACTTATCATTCAAATTGCCCCGCGGTGGAATTGTCGGTGTAATTGGTCCCAACGGGGCGGGTAAGACGACTTTGTTTAAAATGATCACGGGCGACGAAACACCTGATGATGGTACGTTTAAGGTCGGCGAAACCGTTGAGCTTGGGTATGTTGATCAGAACCGCGACGCACTGGATAATAGCCTCAATGTCTGGGAAGCGATTTCAGATAAATTAGATATCATACAGCTCGGTAAGCGCGAAGTTCCCTCCCGCGCCTATGTCGGAGCCTTTAATTTTAAAGGTACGGACCAACAGAAAAATGTCGGGCAGCTTTCAGGCGGTGAACGTAACCGTGTAAATTTGGCCAAGATGCTAACACGGCCGGCCAATCTTCTTTTGCTAGATGAACCAACCAATGATCTAGACCGTGAAACGCTAGCCTCTCTTGAAGTCGCTCTTGAGAAATTTCCGGGCTGCGCTGTGGTGATTTCGCATGACCGCTTTTTCCTTGACCGTGTGGCCACACATATTCTGGCCTATGAAGGCGATAGCCACGTAGAATGGTTTGAAGGCAATTTCGCGGATTATATCGAAGATAAAAAACGCCGCCTCGGCCCGGATGCCGATATGCCCAAAAAGCTGAAATTCGTGAAATTTGATCGTTAAACAACTGCTACATTAACGCTATATTTTAACCCTATAGCAGCACAGTTCGCGTATCATGACATGATTATGCGTATTATAGCTTCATTAAGTTGTTTTTTGGGTCTCATATTAACCGCCTGTTCAGCCAGTGTTGCGCAAACACAAACAGCACCTAAAATTGTTGTCGATCAATTTGGCTATTTACCTGAGTTGGAAAAACGCGCGGTTATTCGCGACCCTAAGCAAGGCTATGACGCGCATGAAAGCTTTCAGCCCGGTGCACGCTATGGCGTGATAGATACACGCACTGGAAAAACCGTATTTGAAGGCCGCCCTGAGCAGTGGAAACGCGGCCAAGTCGACTCTGTATCTGGAGACCGCGTGTGGTGGTTTGATTTTTCTCCCGTTAATAGACCCGGACGTTATGTCATTCGCGATTTGCAACAAGGCGTTGATAGTTTTGAATTTGAAATTGGAGACCGCGTTTATACACCCGTTTTGAAAGCTGCTTTTAAGACCTTTTATTTACAGCGCGCCGGATTTGAGAAACGTGCCCCTTTCGTCCCAGCCGGGTTATCTGATCGGGCCAGTCACCTTGGTCCCGGACAGGACACGCAAGCCACACTTTATAATCAAAAGAGAAATCGCTCCACGGCCAGAGACCTGCGCGGCGGCTGGTATGATGCGGGCGACTATAATAAATATACGAATTGGACGGCTAATTATATCATAACTCTGCTACATGCTTATGAAGAAAACCCCTCTGTCTGGACAGATAATTTCGACATACCCGAAAGCGGAAACAACGTACCAGATATTCTTGATGAAATTAAATGGGGGCTAGACTGGTTATCACGCATGCAAAATCGTGACGGATCTATGTTATCTATTGTTGGTCTTGATAGCAGCTCTCCGCCTTCCTCAGCCAAAGGTCCCAGCCATTACGGGCCGCCTAATAGTTCAGCCACATGGACCTCTGCCGGAGCCTTTGCGCTTGCGGCTAATATTCTCTCTCAAAACACCCGAACAAAACAGCAAGCTGGAATTTATGCCCAGCGGGCCAAGCGCGCTTGGGATTGGGCGGAAAGTAACCCTAATATTGTTTTCAAAAATAATGATGAGGCGCAAGGCTCCAGCGGACTAGGTGCAGGACAACAAGAGGTGGATAATAAAGGACGACAACAAAAACGGCTTTTAGCCACAAGTTATCTTTTTGCACTCACACAGGATGGTCGTTACTCAGCACTGGCGGAGCAAATCTATAATCAGTTAAAACCGATTAATCCTTATTACACGAATGCCTTTGATGCAGATTTAACCTTCACTTTAACCTATTTATCTCGTCAAAAAGGGCTACCTTCTGACTTTCGTAATAGAATTAAAAGTGATTTTAAAGGTCATGTGATCCAAGCTGATAATGGCCTGAGAGCCATCAATGATCGCAGAGATCCTTACAGTGCTCATCTCCAAGAATATACCTGGGGGAGTAACAGCATCAAAGCCCGTAAGGGTTCTATATTCACCCAAGCCATAATCAATGGAGTTGGTGGCGTGTCTGATCAGCATTATAAAAATGCAGCAAGCCACTATCTGCATTATCTCCACGGGGTAAATCCGTTGGGCAAAAGTTATCTTACCAGCATGGAAAGCCTTGGGGCCGAAAACTCCGTTCGTAAATTTTTTCATGCTTGGTTTCCGGGTAATACCCGCCCCGCTCCCGGATTTCTCGTCGGTGGTCCTAATTCGTTTTATGAACGCGATGCATGCTGTCATTCGACCTGCGGCGGCAAAGGTGACCGCCTTTGCCGTATCCCGAATATAGGCCCTCCGGCGGGGCAACCCGCCGCAAAGTCCTACAGAGATTTTAATGATGGCTGGCCCCTGAATAGTTGGCAAATCACGGAAAATAGTAATAGCTATCAAACAGGGTATTTAAGATTATTGTCAAAATTTGCGAGATGAGTAATATTATCACGTAATTCATATAAAGATATAAAGATTTTTTTATATACTTTTTCATTTAACTTCGCTATATAGACTCTATGGAAAAACATGCTCTCGTTTTAAAAACCCTTGGCCATCCAGAACGCCTACGCATTTTGACGATTTTATCGCGCGGGGAATTGACGGTCAGCGAGATCGTTCAAATATTAAACTTATCACAACCTCGCGTGACGCAATATATCAAATCTCTTGAGACCGCAGGTATTATCGAACGCCTTAAAGAAGGTAGTTGGGTTTTCTCTCGAATCAAGCGCGGCAATGCCAGTGTATCGGCCATTGTAGCCACAACACTTGCAACTCTTCCCGCAAATGACCCAATATTAGAAGCGGATTTACGCCGCTTAGAAGATGTCCGGGCAGTGCGTTCCATCGCTGCTGACGCTTTTTTTGCCAATGTCGCCAATGATAGTGGTACCCTCGGCGATGAATATATCCCAAAAGCCAACATTGAAAAGATGCTTTTAAAAATGACCGGAAAAGGTCCTTTTGCTTATATGGTTGATCTTGGAACCGGGACAGGGCGAATGTTGGAAGTTTTTGCCGACCGAGTCACTCGCGGGTCTGGCATAGATAATAATGCCCATATGTTAAAAGTAGCTCGGCACAAATTAGCCGAAAATAATTATAATCATATCCGAGTACGCCAAGGCGACCTCAGCTCAACGCCGCTCGCGGGAGGCCAGGCCGATCTCGTAACTCTGCATCAAGTTTTACATTATTTGGACGATCCACTCTCTGCAATTCTTGAAGCTGCCAGGTTATTATCACCAACAGGCATTATTCTCATTGCTGACTTTGAAGCCCATAATCAAGAAGAGTTTCGGGAAGACTATGCTCATCGCCGCCTCGGCTTTGAAGATAAGGATTTAGAAGACTGGTTCTTAGTTGCAGGACTTCATTTAAACGGAATTGAGACCATTAAAACACAAGGCAATAGACCCAACGTTAAAATTTGGCGCGGGGTCCCTATTGAGAAATCCATAGAAAAACGAGCGCGACATGATTAACGTAGAAAGCATATCTCCAAGACAGCTTGGACCTGTAGCAAAATCGGGTAACCGCTTAGCTAAGGTAAAAGTCAGCTATGAGTTTTTTCCGCCTAAAACAGAGAAAATGGACAAAACATTATGGGAGACGGTTGCACAGCTTGAACCTTTAAATCCGGATTTTATTTCCGTCACATATGGGGCCGGCGGTTCAACAAGAGAACGCACACACCGCACAGTTTTACGCATGGCCAAAGAGACCCGGCTTAAACCTGCCGCTCATCTGACATGTGTGGAGTCTGACCGTGCGGAAATGAATGCTATTGCTAAAGACTATTGGGACAATGGAATTCGTCATATCGTAGCCCTCCGGGGCGATCCGACACAAGGCATTGAAAAGCGTTATATACCCTCGGATAATGGCTATGCTTACAGCTCTGACCTGGTCGCTGGTTTAAAATCTATCGCGAATTTTGAAGTCTCGGTCAGTGCCTATCCTGAACGCCACCCTGAAAGCACGTCTTGGGACGTTGAAATAGATAATTTGAAACGCAAAATTGATGCAGGGGCTACACGTGCCATTACGCAATTCTTTTTTGAACCCGATACATTCATTCGTTTTCTCGACCGGACCCGTGACGCCGGAATTGATATTCCTATCGTCCCCGGACTTATGCTCCAACCCAATTTCAAAGGATTGAAACGTATGTCCGATATGTGCGGGGTCAACGTTCCCAATTGGTATTCGGCCCTTTTTGAAGGGTTGGATAATGACCCTGCCACGCGTCAATTATTGACGGCCTCTTTGGCTTCTGAGCTTGCCGCAGAATTACTCAATCGAGGCGTTAAACATTATCACCTATATACTTTAAACAAAGCTGAACTACCTCTGGTCGTCAGCCGTGTTCTGGGGCTTAGAGCAGAGAGCAAGCGTGCTGCATAATAAAAGCCCAATTGCAGAATATGCAAATCAGGCTTTATTTACTTAAATTCCTCCAAAAGAATTTAAATGAAGAGTAAATTGGACATCGCGCCCCTCATACTCTCTCTTATTCTAAGCCCTAAAATTAACTACGTATTATTACCTAATATTTCAAAATTTTGTCATTTTGACTTATAGTCAAGTTTTATATAACGCTCGAGCATAACAGAATTGCAATCCCCTATTGAAGCTGCATGCACTCTGGGGCACACCCCCGCCATGAGTATTTGGCAACGAATCTTTTCAGCCGGGGCGCGGCTATTCGGACCACCACAATTGCCCGATATGCATGGGCGCGCCGCGCGATTGGATCAAGCTGGGCTGGTAGCGGCCTTGGTCGCGCTTGGCGCGAAAATGGCTAAAGCTGATGGTCAGGTCCGCAATGAAGATATTGCCGCCTTTCGCCGCGTGTTTCAGGCGGCACCGGAAAATGAGGCCACAATCGCCCGCTTTTTCGACTTCGCCCGCCAGACCACACTTGGCTATGAACGTTATGCGCGCATCATCGCTAAGCGCTTTCGAGCGCACCCCGCCGCCCTAGAAGATGTGATGGACGGCTTGTTTCATATTGCCCTTTCTGACGGTATTGTCACCGAGGAAGAGATAAGGTTTTTAGAGCGCGTCGGAGATATTTTTGGATTTTCAGATCGAGAGTTTCGCCGCATAAAAGTCGCGCATATGGGCCGCGCGGCGGATGACCCTTATTTGATTTTAGGCATAGATGAAGACATTTCTAATGCTGACTTAAAACGCGCTTATCGTCGCATGGCAGCAGCCAATCATCCGGACAGACTGATAGCGAGAGGCTTACCTAAAGAACTTGTCGGCATGGCTAATCATAAAATGGCGATGGTCAACCGCGCCTATGCGCAAATTACCGCATTACGGAAAAGTCACAGCAAGGGTCTTGACCTTTAGCTCAATTCCTCCAACATTAGGGTTATGAGTAATACTTATAGAATAACAGGTAGCGGGAACGTCTTTACCAATATTATTCGCGGCCTATTTTTGGCTGCGGCAGCAATTGGCGGCTTTTTCATGCTCGCTTTTTCAGCGGCTTTCGCACTTTTCGTTGTCGCCGGACTTATTGTCTTCGGTCTTGTTGTTTTTACCTTTTTATGGGGCCGCGCTAAACTATTCGGGAAACCTTTTGGCCCCAGAGCTCGATTTGAAGCAGCCAGAAAAGATATGGAAACACAATTTGAAGGTATGGATTTGAACATGACCAATAATGGTCCGGCCGCGTCAGACGGGCCGATTATAGATGCCCATCAAACACCTGAAGGCTGGAGCGTCGACGATTAAATGTTGACCCCATAAACTCTCTTGTTAAGCCCGCTTTATGCGGGTTTTTGATTTTTTGATATTAATGTTGTGCTGCCTTTGCTGGGCAGGTAATTTTGCTGTCAGTGCATGGGCGCTAGGCGAAAGCCCTGTCCCGCCCTTTATGCTTGCTTTTGTTCGCAGTGGCATTGTCTTATTATTGACCTTTCCCTTTCTACGCATCAAACCACCCAAACATTGGATCATACTTGCCATCGTCTGCGCCTGCGTTGGCCCCATCCATTTAGGGTTTTTATATACTGGCCTACAAACAGCCTCTGCCTCAGGCAGTTCTATCGTCGCGCAAATGCTGATACCTTTTGCGACAATATTATCCGTTATATTTTTACGAGAAAGAATTGGATGGATGAGGAGTTTGGGCATCATCGGCGCTTTTGTCGGGACCATCATCATGATCTATGAACCCGGCGCGCTCGCCTTTGATATGGGGCTAATTTATATCGTACTCGCTTATTTTTCTTTGGCCGTCGGGTCGGTGTTGATGAAAAAAGTCGGGGATGTTGACTGGCGGCAATATGTGGTTTGGGTTGCGGGAATGATTTTTATTTTTATGGGCAGCTCGACTTTGCTTTTTGAAACAGGCCAAGCCGACGTTTGGAGCAATTCAAAATGGCCCCTTTTGATTGCAGCAACTTATGCCGCCATCGCCGTCAGTATTTTTGCTCACGGTCAATATTTTCAATTAATCCAAAAATATGAGGTCACACTCATAGTCCCTTTGACCCTTATTATGCCCGTCTTTGCCTGCATACTCGGAGTCCTGTTCTTGCAAGAAACCATATTTCCGCGCTATTACATAGGTGCGGCGTTGATCTTACCCTGTGTCTATATCATCGCTAAACGCAAAAGGCTCCGGCGGTAAAGGGGATTTTCAGTGGCCCAAAATAAAACAGTCCCAGTTGGATTGAACGTCAGTGATTATTTAGCGCAAATACAGCCCGAGAAAAGACAGGCTGATTGTCAAAGAATTCATGATATGATGGCCAAGATAACTAGCTGGATACCTAAAATATGGGGATCAAAGCTTTCAAATGGTATCGTCGGTTTTGGTGACTACCATTATAAATATGATAGCGGACGAGAAGGGGATTTTTTTCGCCTTGGGTTTAGTTCCCGTGCTCAAAATATATCCATTTACATTATGCCGGGATATCAGGATTTCGGGGAAGAACTTTCTCGACTTGGCAAATATAAAATGGGTAAATCTTGCCTTTACATCAAGCGGTTATCTGATGTTGATGAAACCATTTTGAAACAAATTATGGAAAAGGGTTTAGCTATTATGGCTAAAAAATATCCCCTTTGAATATCACACGGTTAGACAGCCCTAATTTCGATGAGCGTACATTGCCTGTCTCGCTTCTCGTCTTGCATTATACCGGTATGGAAAACGGAGCCATAGCCTTAGAAAGGCTTTGCGACCCCAATGCCAAAGTTAGCGCCCATTACGCCATCGAAGAAAATGGACAAATATTTCAGCTCGTAGATGAAGATAAACGCGCTTGGCATGCTGGCGTGTCGGAATGGCAAGGCGAGACCAATATTAATTCGGCCTCTATAGGTATCGAACTCGTCAATGGCGGACATAATTTTCCGGATGCTCAGGGTAATTTACCGATATTTCCAGATATCCAGATCAACGCCCTTATTGCGTTGTGCAAAGACATAATATCTCGTCACGGCCCTCTCACCTTATTAGGCCATAGCGATATTGCCCCAGACCGTAAAATTGATCCCGGTGAACATTTTCCGTGGCAAGGCCTCGCAGCAGCAGGCCTTGGCTTTTGGCCTAGTATTAACGTGCCAGACAGCCGCGTATTATTTGAGGCAGGGAGCCGGGATCGCGGCGTTGCTATAGTACAGCGTGGATTAGCTCATATCGGATATGGCGCGCGCGTGAGCGGTGTGATGGACGCCAAAACCGTGCAGCACATTTGCGCCCTTCAAAGACGCTATCGGCCCGATAAAATTGACGGGGTTGTTGATGTTATGACAATGGATATCATCAAAACACTGACAGAAAACCTTTCATCTTTTTCACCGCAATCATAAATCTCCACAGCCTAGGTTCATCTTAGATGGCGTAAATTATCTGCATGGCTAGATTTTCAACACCAATACTAAGTTCACTAATGATGGTGGCATTATTGGCAGGCTGCGGCGGGGGAAGCAGTACTCCGCCCCCTATAGCCATTAATTCTCCGCCGCCTGTTCCTCCACCTCCCCCAGCTCCGCCACCAACAGGACAGCGTTTCGTTGACAAGATATTTGATAATGTTGACCGAAGTTCAGATATTGTTTTTGGCAGCGGCGCGCGCTCAAACGGGTCGCAAACACTTGAGATGGATATTTACACCCCGCGCGGAGATACAGATATCCGACGCCCCGTTCTTATTTTGGCTTTTGGCGGTGGATTTACGACGGGATTTCGTAGAGATCCTCTCATATCGTCAATCGCAATTGATTTTGCCCAAAGAGGTTTTGTGACGGCCTCTATTGATTATCGTTTATTTGAACAAACTCCAACGACGGAAGACGGTGCGAATATAGCGATCATAGAGGCCATGCATGATATGAAAGCAGCCATTCGCTTCATACGAGAGGATGCCATGGGCGAGAATATATATGGAACGCGGGCTGATACAATATTTGTTGGCGGGGTATCGGCCGGCGCAATTATAGCATCATTTTCCGGCGCCCTAGATATCAACGATAATCTTACGGTGCCTGTCGCGGACTTTCTGGCGGCCAATAACGGAACAGATGGCAATAGCAATTCAAACACTCAAATAAGTTCTGAAACGCAAGGCGTCTTCAGCCTGTCCGGCGCGGTAAGTGACTTTCAATGGATTGATGCCAATACAGCGCCTATTTATGCCGCGCATGAGGAATTTGATACGGTCGTACCTTGCCGCTTTAGCATGTCGGATTCGGGCGCTTTTTTGGCCGGAGGGTGCGATATGGTTCCACGCGCACAAACGGCAGGCGTCCCAGCTGAATTATTTCTAGTCGAAGGGTCGGATAATCATATCGGATATAGCTTATCTCAGTTTGCAGATATCTTTGATGGGGCGGCGGCTTTTCTGAACAATCAAATTCCAGATTAGGCATATCGCTTTACTGCATAAAGTAGATATTCATGATTGCCAGAGCCGCCTTTGACCGGAGAGTCGCAGACCTCTTTTACATCCCAACCTTGTTCAGCTACCCACTTAGAAACTCGAGCCAAAGCTTGCTGGGATAAATCCATTGATTTGACCAACCCTCCCCGGCCTATCCCTGATTTTCCAACTTCAAATTGGGGTTTAACAAGCGCAATCAATTCGGCATGACGGGCCGCTAGACTTAAGGGGCTTTTCAACACCTTCATGGCTGAAATAAAACTCGCATCGCAGACGATCAGCTCGGGCATGGATGAAAAATCTGACGGCTTTAAACTGCGCGCATCACGGGACTCCATAGAAATAATGTAAGGATTGGACTTTAGTGTTTCATGTAATTGACTATGTCCGACATCAACAGCATATATTTTTAAAGCACCATTTGTGAGTAGCACATCTGAAAACCCGCCTGTCGAAGCGCCTACATCTAGACATATTTTACCGGAAGGCGTTACATCAAATTTTTCTAGAGCATGCGCTAATTTCAAACCACCGCGCGAGACCCAAGGGTGTTCATCAGAGGCAGAGATAACCACATTCTCCGAAAATTTCTCCGAAGGTTTTTTAACGCGCTTCCCATCAACAAACACAAGGCCTGCCTTAATTGCGGCTTGCGCACGAGCCCGCGATTCATAATAGCCTTGCTCAACCAAATAGAGGTCTGCCCTCACCCTTAGGCGCGAAAGGCCTGCGCCGAAATCTCTTGTCCTAGCGCTTTGAATACAGTCTCAACAATCGAGTCTGCTGTCAATCCTGCTTGTTTATACATATTTGCAGGTGTGTCTTGGTCAATAAATATATCGGGTAATGTCATTGTCCGTATTTTCAACCCACTATCCAAACGTCCCATATCGGATAAAGCATGTAATACAAAAGCGCCAAAACCGCCAACAGACCCTTCTTCGATAGTTATCAATACTTCATGTTCGTCAGCCAATACACGCACCAGGTCATGATCAAGGGGCTTAGCAAAACGCGCATCTGCGACCGATGCCGATAATCCCAGATTTTCTAATTGCTGAGCCGCCATCATTGCTTCGCCCAATCTTGTTCCATACGATAAGATCGCGATTTGCGACCCTTCGCGTAAAATACGTCCCTTACCAATATCAAGCAGTTCAGGCTCCTCTGGAATGGCAATTCCCGTCGCCTCGCCACGTGCATAGCGAAAGCCCATAGGCCCTTCATCATAGGCAGCTGAAGTAGCCACCATCCGGGCAAGATCAGCTTCATCCGCCGCTGCCATAAGCACCATATTCGGAAGACATCCCAGATAGGCTATATCAAAAGCGCCCGCATGGGTCGGACCATCAGCCCCGACGAGTCCCGCACGGTCCATCGCAAACCGAACAGGCAGGTTTTGAATACAGACATCATGGACAACTTGGTCATAACCGCGCTGTAGAAACGTCGAATAAATCGCCGCATAAGGCTTAAAGCCATCAGCCGCAAGGCCCGCCGCAAATGTCACCGCGTGCTGCTCGGCAATGCCTACATCAAACATACGCTCTGGAAAGGCTTTCCCGAAAATTTTCATGCCAGTTCCGCCTGGCATAGCCGCGGTAATACCGATTATTTTATCATCCCTTTCGGCCTGTTTAACAAGCTGCTGTCCAAAAACAGATGTATAGCTCGGCGCATTCGGAATAGATTTACTTTGCTCACCCGTCACAACATTGAATTTAGAGACGCCGTGATATTTATCCGCTGAGTTTTCCGCTGGCTCGTAACCTTTACCCTTTTGAGTTACAACATGAATCAAGACGGGACCATTTTTCATGTTTTTCACATTTTCAAGAACCGGAATCAGCGCATCTAAATCATGCCCATCAACAGGCCCGACATAAAAGAACCCAAGTTCCTCAAACCACGTCCCGCCCGTAAACATACCACGTGTATACTCTTCGGTTTTCTTAGCCGTAGAAAAGATCGGACGCGGGGCATCTTTAACGATAGATTTAGCTGCGCCGCGCAAGGCTTGGTAGCCGCCCGAACTGACCGTACGGGCCAGAAGGTGGCTCATAGCTCCAACTGGCGGCGCGATGGACATATCATTATCATTTAAAATTACGATTTGGCGTGAGTCCGTTGCGCCGGCATTATTCATGGCTTCATAAGCCATACCAGCCGTGATCGAACCATCGCCAATAACAGAAATTACATGGCCATCCCGGCCTGCAAGGTCTCGAGCGGTCGCAAAACCCATACCCGCAGAAATCGACGTTGAACTATGCGCAGCGCCAAAAGGGTCATAGTCTGACTCCGCGCGTTTGGTGAAGCCTGAGAGCCCACCACCTTTGCGCAATGTTCGAATACGGTCGCGGCGTCCTGTTAGAATTTTGTGTGGGTAACATTGATGACCCACATCCCAAATCAACTTATCTTCGGGGGTATTAAACACATGATGGATTGCAACGGTTAGCTCAACAACCCCGAGGCCAGCGCCTAAATGTCCGCCTGTAACTGAGACAGCATCTATAACTTCAGTACGTACCTCATCCGCCAATTGTTTGATTTGATCACGGTTAAAACCTCGAATATCTTCAGGAATATTGACTACGTCTAATAAAGGGGTGTCCACCATGCGTTTATTCTCTTTCTACGCCCCCGCTTTACCGAGGTTATCTAGTCCTAATGAGACCGATGTAACACAAAATCAACTGTATCTCTCAGCGTTTTTGCATCTTTTCCAAAGAGCTCAAGGTGACCTTTTGACCTAGTCCCTAATTCAGCCGCTTTCTCTCTAGCCCCTTCTAGGCCCAAGATTGACACAAATGTGGCTTTCCCAAGGTTTTCATCCTTACCCACGGCTTTACCAACCACGGCCTCATCACCCTCGACATCTAAAATATCGTCTTTAATTTGAAAAGCGAGTCCCATATCGCGCGCATAACGTTTTAGCTGTAACCGCTGGTCTGCGTTCGCACCTGCTAAGGTCGCTCCAGCACTGACGGCATATTCAATCAAAGCGCCTGTTTTTAGTGCTTGAAGCTGAGTGATCAAGGCTTCATCGCGGTCAGACTCCGCGACAGAAATATCAATCACTTGTCCACCAATCATCCCATGAATGCCGCCCGCTTTGGCCAGACCTGTTATAAGATTGAGCCTAATATTCGTATCAGCATGTACCTTTTCCATAGCCAAAAGTTCAAACGCATGGGTCAGCAACCCATCCCCGACTAGAACCGCCATCGCGTCATTATAGGTTTTATGCACCGTAGGCTTCCCGCGGCGCAGATCATCATCATCCATACACGGTAAGTCATCATGAACAAGCGAATAGACATGCAAACACTCCAAAGCTGCAGCAGCAATATATGTTCCCTTAGTATCATGTCCCAACATTCGCGCAGTTTCAACCACGAGGAAAGGCCGAAGGCGCTTGCCGCCGTCCAAAGCCGCATAACGCATAGCCTCCATAATAACGGATTGATGTCCGCTTGGAACAGGCAAGTACTCAGACAGAACTGCTTCCATCTTAGCCGCAATTAAGGCTAACCGCGTTGGGAAATCAACACTCACACTATTAGAATGAGCCGAAAATTTACTTGGCATCAAAGGGCTGCATTGCTGTATTGCCTTTGTTATCGAGAACAATTTTCTCAACTTTTAACTGGGCATCTTTAAGCTTACCTTCGCAATGAGCTTTAAGTTTAGCCCCACGCTGATAAATCGTAATACTCTCATCAAGGGTAGCGTCGCCGCGTTCAAGTTTTTCAACAATCATTTCAAGTTCCCGTAAGGCATCTTCAAAATTCATATTTTCAATTGCGGCATCAGCCATTTATTCTGTCTCCGTAATTTGACGGCCGTTCAAACCGGCGATGGCTCCAATGCAGATCTCCATTTTGAGACATACATTTCCAGCCCCGCTTCATGAGTGAGCCCTTGAGCATCCTATTAAACCAGCCATGGGCAGAAACATAAATAATTTTTCCACCTTTTGCATATTCCACTAACACATCACACATATTATTTGCGCGCTCGCGCGCCTCTTTATGCGTTTCCATACCATCCGACCAACCAAAATACCACGCAATCCGCGACCAGGTTCCCCAGCTTTTAGGACGTATTTTAAAGAAGCTAAATGCGGCCGGAGCAAAGCGGCTTCTATATAGTCTTTCCACCACTCTCTATATTCCCGCCAATTCAGTTTTACCTTTCGCGAAAGCGCAGGTTTGCCGTGGCGGGCGATTATGATAATATCCTTGCTCATTGCGCCGCGCTTTTGCCCATAATTCACACACTCTGTCTATAGCCTATCTTTTGAAAAATATAGGATCTATATTATATTATAAACGATTATCCTTTTGAACGTAGTAAGGTCATTCATCATGCCTTATGCGTCACCTGTTTCAGGTAGCGAAAGCGTTGCCCGAGCGCGTGCTAAACGAGGGCAGAGATATTATGTTCTGTTCAATAATTGCGAGCATTTCATAACATGGGTCACTGAAGATAAAGGCCGCAGCGCCCAGCTCGGCCCCATAGATGCGAGGCGGCTCTCTAAAGGTTACAGCTTTTTCATAAAGCGGCGCGGTGGGCAGCGTAGATCAGCTTCTTTGGCACAGCGCTTAAATGAAAACATCATATATTCAGCCCGACCAATCAAGTGGTCAAGTGGTACAAATCCCGGCCCCGATGTGGCGCGGCTATCCGTTGAATTATCCCGGTTATCGCCCATAAAGAAGATGGTCCCAGATGGCACTATGAATTCTTTTGTATTATCTAAAGGGGCCGTATCAACTTGCTCATAGATAAAGTGGTTATCTTTTTCATCAGGCCATTGTTCGCTGTAAACATCAACGCCAATAACCCGTTTGAATTTATGGTCGCGATATAGAAAATTATCTACATTATCGCGTTCCACCAAAACATTATTTATAAAAAGACGACCACGATGCACACGAATTTTATCATCCGGCAATCCAACCACGCGCTTAATCATGACGATACCGCTTTTTGGGTTTCTGAAAACCGCGACATCTCCACGCTTTGGAAGTTTAGACATGATTTTACCGTCTTTTAAAAAAGGAAGATTATGTAATCCGAAAGGTCCGGAATGGCGCGAAAAGCCATAGGCAAATTTCGACACATAGAGATGATCTCCAACCTCTAAAGTCGGCAGCATAGACTCGGACGGAATTTTGTAATGTCCCCAAACAAAGGTTAGAAAGACCAGCATAAAACTCGCTAATCCGAGAAAAAACTTTACTTCAGACCATACGCGTTGCCCAAAGCTTACATTGTTTTCTGAGGTGATATCCGCAGCTTTATCTGTCATAATGCGCCAATGCCGTGATATGGTCCCTTTATCAAGTCTTTCATTCTGTAAAATTGGAAAGTATTAAAAGTTTTATGAAACCAACTATCCTTTTCCTCTGTTTATTCTTAGCCGCCTGTGCCACGCCGCCCGTAAAAGTGCCCAGCGCGGCGCCCAGCGGGAATTATAAGCTTGACCCAACTCATGCAAGTGTGAGCTGGTCTCTGTCTCATGTGGGACTCTCAAATTATACGGCCCGCTTTGACGATATCACTGGGGTCTTGAATTTCAACTCAGCCGCACCTGAACAAAGCAGTGTTAACATTCGTATTGATCCGCAATCTGTCAGCACCGGTCTTGAAAAGTTTGATCAAGAATTAGCTTCAAGCAGCAATTTTTTTGACGCAGGGCAATATCCTGATATTCGTTTTGTTTCCACCTCAGTCACTACAACAGGTGAAAATACAGGCCTCATCACAGGCAATCTAACGCTTAAAGGGGTAACCAAACCCATAATTCTTACGACTATATTTAATGGTGCAGGCAAGTCATTTGGAAATCCTGGTAAAACACTGGGGTTTTCTGCGAGCGGTAAATTTCTTCGCTCTGATTATAATATGGGCCACTTAGTGGCCTTTGGCATTGGAGATGAAGTAAGCCTTCGCATAGAAACAGAGTTTAACGAAACACAATAATGCATGGATTAACGCATACGATTAACACGCTTCTCCATGGCGGGATTGCCATCCTACCAACAGAGACCGTTTACGGCCTTGCAGGCCGCGCAGATAATCCAGAAGTTGTTAACCGTATTTACGCTTTAAAGGGCCGGGATTTTGATAATCCCCTAGCGCTTTGCGTCGAAAATATTGGAATGGCAAATACCTATGGCACTATGACCGGGTTAGCTAGCGAGTTGGCTCAATCTTTCTGGCCCGGACCACTTTCCTTGGTCGTCAAAGCACGCGGCCATAATAAGCTAGATTCCCGGCTATACGGGAAAAATCAACGAGGACAGATAACAATTTCGATGAGATGTCCACAAGCTGATTGGCTAGCCAGCATACAAGACATACCTTTAGCTTTAACCAGTGCCAACCCTTCTGGTCAGCCAGCGCCTTTGAGTAGTGATCAGGCCGCTGCTTATTTAGGAGATGGTGTTGACGCTATTTATTCCGGGCCGCCTTGCCATGTGGGCGTATCGTCAACAATCTTATCCATTGATGGGCGGCAGGTGCAAATTTTAAGGCAGGGTTCCCTTTACCCTGAAGATTTCGTCGCCTTCAACATCGAAGGAGATGATTGGTGAGTATTCCTTTGGAAACATTAAAAAAGGCCCTCCCTCTTCAAAGCTGGACACAGGACGCGGATATCATCGCTCCACATCTCGTTGAATGGCGTGATAAATATCAAGGCCGTACCCCTCTCATGTTAACACCAAGGTCTACGCAGGAGGTTGCAAACGCTGTTAAGATATGTGCACAGCACAATATTAAAATTGTCCCACAGGGCGGAAATACCGGATTAGTGGGCGGGCAAACACCCATGGGCGAGGTGTTATTATCGACCTGTAAAATGATGAATATCCGTGAGTTAAACGGCGTTAATAACGCAATGATTGTGGAAGCAGGCGCAACGTTGCAATCCATTCATGACGCTGCTGAATCTATCAAGCGCAAATTTCCTCTCTTTCTGGCGTCCCAAGGCACTTGCACTATTGGCGGTAATCTTTCAACAAATGCTGGCGGCAATCATGTTTTGAAATATGGAACGACGAAGGAATTGGTCTTTGGAGTAGAGGCTGTTCTCGCTAATGGTGATATATATAATGGCCTTACCGCTTTACGAAAAGACAATACAGGCTATGATCTTTCAAGACTGTTTTTAGGAGCAGAAGGCACACTTGGTATTATTACCGCCGCAAGCTTGAAGCTATTTCCAAAGCCGGGATATATCCAGCGTGTCATGGTCGGAACTGATAGTCCGGCAAAGGCCATGACGCTCTTAAATCTATGCCAAACACGCGGAGCCCTCGCTATGTTTGAAGTTATTCCCGCGATCGGTTTTGATGCCGTGGTTGATAATATTCCTAATCAACGCAACCCCTTCACACAAAAGCATCCGTGGTATGTCCTCATTGACTGGGAAGTTGCATCAGAGGCCGAAGGGAAAGTCCTAGCTGAAACAAAATTAAGTGAAGCATTTGATCAGAGTTTAATCAGAGATGCTGTGATCGCGCAAAATAAAGCCCAAGCTACACAACTACTGGCTTTACGGGAAAATATGTCAGCAGGCCAAAAGTTTTTAGGCGGCTCAATTAAATTTGATATCACAGTGCCTTTACTAGCCATTCCCGAATTCTTGGCAGACGCCGACAATAAGGTCAAAGCCATGATACCGGGATGCCGTCCTGTCAGCTTTGGGCATTTTGGTGACGGGAATATTCATTATAACATCGCGCAGCCCTTAGGCGCAGATAAAGCAACATTCCTAGAAAGCTGGCAAAAGCTCTCAGAATTGGTCTTTGATATAGTTGGTGTTTATGAGGGGTCTATTTCAGCCGAACATGGAATTGGAACCATGAAGAAAGCAGACCTCGCAAAGCGCGCCGACCCCGTTAAACTCGCCATGCTAAAAAGAATTAAAACGGCGCTTGATCCACAAAATATTATGAATCCTCGTGTCATGGTCTAAGTCAATCTGAGACTTGACGCCATGCACCTGCTCACCTATATCGCGCCCTCGAGCGGGGGACCACCTAAAGCAAACCCGTGACCAAAGGCTAAGGAGCCAACAATGAAAAAAGATATACATCCTGATTATCACATGATCACAGTCCAAATGGTTGACGGGTCAACTTACGAGACACGATCAACCTATGGTAAAGAAGGCGATACGCTCGTCCTTGATATTGATAGTAAAAGTCATCCGGCCTGGACGGGCGGAGATGCAAAACTTATGGATCGCGGTGGACGCGTGTCCCGCTTTAAAGATAAATTTGCTGGATTTGGCGTTTAATCATCTCTCTTGATAATTCATAAAAAGTTTCCTTTATAGGAGCTTTTTTATATCCTTTACTTTAAAAGCTATCCTCAGGAATAAAAATTTCCTCAATGGTCTTATCAAATAATTTTGCGATCGCAAAAGCCAAGGGTAGCGAAGGATCGAATTTACCAGTTTCCACCGCATTAACGGATTGCCGTGAAACAGCCAGATGTTGTGCAAGAACAGCCTGACTCCAGCCCTTTTCAGTACGCAATAGTTTTATCCGATTTTGCATTTAGCAAGTATTGCCATCGGTAAAACTATTGCGTCGACCATTTGCTATACAATAACGCGTATATTGTGAATAAATAAGATAACCTATCAACCAAAGTGCAGGCATCATATAAGGGGTAATAATAAATTGCCCACTATGCTCATGTTGAAATCCGATATTGGCCGCAACTGAAAGGGTCAAAACCATAATAGCTGAATAAGTCATACACCAATTCCGAAGACGGCGTTCAAATACATCTTTTCGGTAGGGCACGCGCAGTATCCATAAAGCCGCTAAAAATGTTCCCATAATCAATAAGGCCCCAATAGGTTGTCCTAAATTAGTCTTAGCAATAGCATGGCGAGCATCTTCAAAACCAAAAATCTGACGGCTTGCAAAAATGGCGCTGATCAGCGTAATGATACAAATTATAAGATGCCCAAAGAACTTTCCCCAGTGTAGATCTATCTTCTCGTCTTCCATGCTAGCCTCCTTAACGCCATATCAAGTTTCATTGACTTTAAGGCAAGTAAACTTGACATGTCAAGTGAAGTTTACTAACGTGAAATACGCATTATCATAAGATGACGACGAAGTTTAAAGGCTAAACTCCCTAGTCCTAAAGAATCTATTTAATTAAAATTTTAGTTAACTCGAAGCTACTCGGCCAAAGGCAGCTTCAAGACGGTTAATTTGATCTGCAACCGTATTGCCTGACTGGGCCGCAATTGAACCATAAAGTGAACGGTCAAGACGCATGATACGTTCATAAAGTTGTTCAGACCTAGCCATTAAATCTAAAAGTCGTGCAGGGAGCGCATAAGCCTCTTTGGCAATATCAGAGAAACTCAAATTATTATCGGCTTTCGTTTCCGCAATCAGACGGTACTTTTCCTGCCGTGCCTCAGGTGAACTCATTTCGCCCTCTTTTAACGCGCGTTGAACCAGAAGCCAGCTGGCAACTTGCATGAGGCGTGTCGTCAAGCGCATAGACTGGCTAGCATAGCTCAAAGCATCATTGCGAGATAGTTTCTTACTGTCCTGACGTCCGGGACCATCAAGATAGGCAGCCGTTTCTTCTACCATATCCATACCCTCGCGAAATGTTTTGGCGAAAAGCTCTGACCGGGTAAATTCTAAAAGCCTCTCTTCAGCTTGAGGCGTTAATGTATCCAATTTTGCAATCATGTTGGAATCTGTATCCTGTGTAGCACTCATTATCTCTCATTCCAGTTTTGACGGCTTATTACCATTCACTGTGTTTTTACAATTGCCGTTAAGGTTTGCAAGCCTTAGGCCATCAAGGTCTAATTTGATATATTCAATTTTTAGGAGAAAATAATAGATCTGCGGCTGATAGATCGCGTCGTTTTTTAGTTAATTCAACATTTAGGCGAGTAATTTCTTCATGAAGGCGTATAATACGCGTTTCGAGCTCAGCTACCGATACACCATATAAATCCCCTCCAATCTCAAATATTGTCTCGCTTTGACGCATTTCATCGACCATGATCATCTCCTAAATACAAGTTAAACACGCTTGCAAATAAATAATAATAGCCCTATATCACACACATCGCGTTGGGAACGAGGGTTTTCAAGCAAATTTAACCCCGCCGAGCGGGGTTTTTTAATGGCAAAATTTTGCCTAATAATAAAGAGGCTAGAGAGAGGCCGCTATGACACAGATTTTAATGCCAAAGGCAACAGCCGTATGGTTGATCGACAACACAGCCATGACATTTAAACAAATTAGCCAATTTTGCTCACTCCATATTCTCGAAGTCGAAGGAATTGCCGATGGTGACGTTGCGACCGGTATTCGCGGGGCTGACCCGATCTCAAATGGACAAGTCAGTCGTGAGGAAATCGAAAAGGCAGAAAAAGACCCTAATTACGCTATGAAGCCAAATGCTTTTGATAGCGATAAACTAGCCCCTAGAAAGGGTAAGAAAAAAGGTCCCCGTTATACACCCTTATCGCGGCGACAAGACCGGCCTGACGCGATTGCTTGGATTGTACGCAATCATCCTGACGTCACTGACGCCCAGATCTCTAAACTTATTGGCACCACAAAACCAACAATTAACGCCATTCGTGAACGCACCCACTGGAAAATCAATACAATTAACCCAACAGACCCCGTCTCCCTTGGCTTATGCTCTCAAATTGATTTAGACGCCCTAGTGAAAAAAGCTGCAGATAAAAGAGCCAAAGAAGATGCTAAATTAGCAAAAGAAACTGGCGAAGGTCTAAAACCCGTAGAAGAATCCGCTGCTAATGCCGCCGCTCCCGTCGAAAACACTCAAAAAATAGAGCATACTTTAGAAAGTTTATTTAAACCCTCTGAACCCAGCGGCTAAGGCCGTTCTTGAATTTTATTCGCCCGATAAAATGCTTTTGGGCGGCATTGTATAATTTAATGCAAGCCGTCCGCCATCAACGTAAATACATTGCCCTGTGACATAACTGGAATCCTCTGACGCCAGAAAAGACGCCACTCCCGCGACCTCATCCGGTAAGGCGACTCGCCCTAAAGGCGTACGCGCATGAATTTCATCCAACTTATCCCCAGAAACACCTGCCAGCATATCCGTCTTAACAGAACCTGGCCCAATCGCATTAACCCGAATTCCAAAAGGCGCAAGCTCAATCGCCATGGCTTTGGTCATTTGTAAAAGCCCCCCTTTAGAGATTGTGTAAGCCAGATAATCAGGGATAGCGACCGTATCATTGATCGACGACATATTGATTATCACATAGGGCCTGTCCGTAAGGTGTGAGCGGTCTTCCCGGTTTTCAATCTCATTGACCATATGGGTTGCCACTGCTTTAGACACTAAAAAAGCACCGCGCAAATTGACCGATAAAACCCTGTCAAAATCTATATCCGTAAGATCGAGTACTCCCCCTTTTAAGGCAATACCCGCATTATTAATTAATCCATCAACCCGTCCAAAACTTGCCAATGTAGACGCAATCAGATTGTGGACTTCAAGTTTATCCGAGACATCGCATTCAACGCTGATAGCGCGTTCAGCACTCGCGCCTATGGTTTCTAAGGCTTGCTTGCAAGCCGGACCATCCATATCCGAGAGCACTACACGGTAACCATCCTCGATTAATCTGCGCGCACAGGCAAACCCTATCCCACGGGCGGCCCCGGTAACAATAAATACCCGTTTAGACATAAATCTATCCTCGTTTTGAAGTCTTATGCCTAATATCGCATTGAGTAAAAAATCTACAAGCGGCTTTTAGCTATTTGAAACAGAGAGGTGGTTTATTTCATCTTTGAGTTGGAGTTTTTGTTTTTTAAGTTCAGATATTCGTAAATAATCGGGTAGAGGACTTCGCATTTCAGCTTGAATACGATTATCTAAGTTTGAATGTTTTACCGTTAAAGTTTCCAAACGAGCCGATTTTGCCATTCACATCTCCATAACTTTATATGACATTATATCATAAAAACATGCGGGTGTCATTAGCTCTTCCTTGCAGCTTGGATCTCACTGCTCTAAAATCACGTCATGAACGAAGATGAGAAAATCAATAAAGCTGAATTGGTTGAGGCTCTCACCCGCTTAAAATTAGAGCACCGGCGAGCCGACAATGAGATCAATGCTATGTTAGAGACTGGTGTCGCCGATATGCTTAAAGTCAGACGAATGAAAAAAGTGAAGCTGTCTCTAAAAGACAAAATTGCCTTCCTTGAAAACCAATTAACTCCGGATATTATTGCCTAGCTATATTGTCGGCTTTTGTAGCTTTTTTGGACATATACATAGCCCGGTCAGCGCGCGCGAGGATTTGTTCAGGCGTGCCTTCTGACTCACATGGGGCAACGCCCCATGCTGTCGTCATGCTAATATCACCTGTTGGCATTTCTACTTTTTGTTCAGCTATACGGCAAGCTAAAGTGGATGCCTTTGCCTGGGCAGTCCTAGGGTCTGTTTTAAAGAGAAGAATGCCAAACTCATCCCCTCCAAGACGAGAGACCATATCACAATCTCTAACTCCATTAAGGAGAACATCGCCCGTTTTGCGCAAAAACTCATCCCCTATTGCGTGACCAAAACGGTCATTGATTGATTTAAAAGCATTCAAATCAAAGAAGATAATTGAAGATAACATGTCATAGCGAGCCATAACGGTTTGAGCACGGGCAAGTTCACGCATAAAAGCGCGGCGGTTATATAGCGGTAATAACGGATCCGTATCAGCGGCCCTCTCTAGTTCAAGAACACGCAATCTTAATCGCGTAATCTCTGATGATAAGGATCTATTCTCTGAAACGAGGTCAGAATCAAGCGCGTCATGACGCTCTAATGTCCGGTTGGCGCCTGTTTGTAATAATGTCGATACTCGTGAAGCGGCCATATTAATATCCAGTAACTCTTGGCCACCATTATTACTTTATCGACGTTAAAAAAGGAGAAACCATCTCGGTTAAAGAATAATGAAAATTTTCAAAAAAAGAGCCATAATATATCAAAATTACAGTTTGACGGGATAATTAAAGACGATATTGTGTATCGCTTTCTAGCGCTGTTACGGAAAGTAATCATGACACCTCCTATCGCGATTATAATGGGATCGACCTCTGATTGGCCAACCATGAAGCATGCAGCAAACATATTGGACGCCCTAAGCATTTCCTACGATAGTAAAGTTATATCAGCTCACAGAACACCGGAACGTCTTTATGACTTTTCTAAAAGTGCGGAAGAGGCGGGTTATAAAATTATCATAGCTGGGGCTGGCGGTGCGGCGCACCTGCCGGGCATGACGGCCTCTATGACGGCGCTTCCTGTTTTAGGCGTTCCCGTTGAAAGTAAAGCTCTCTCGGGCATGGATAGTCTTTTATCTATCGCGCAAATGCCTGGCGGGGTTCCTGTCGGAACTCTGGCGATCGGCAATTCAGGCGCTAAAAATGCGGCCCTTCTGGCAACATCCATTTTGGCTTTGTCTGATAAGACTATCGCTAAAGCTTTAAAGGATTGGCGCAAAACGCAGACAGACGCTGTTGCTCTTTATCCGGCAAAATAAGTGATTAAACATCAGATAACAGCTCTACCGCCCGGCAGCATGATAGGTATTATTGGCGGAGGGCAATTGGGACGTATGTTGAGCCTTGCAGCTTCAAGGTTGGGTTTTCAATGCCATATTTACGACCCCAATTGGGGCGGGCCTGCGGCCACAGTTTCACGCTTTGAGTCTAACATGCCTTATGACGATCTAGAAGCTGTTTTAGAATTTGCAAAAATTTGCGATGTTATTACTTATGAATTTGAAAACGTTCCTAGTCTTACGGCCAAAGCAGCTGCGCGTGTCGCCCAACTTTATCCCGCAGCGCGAGCACTGGATGTTGCACAAGACAGGCTAACAGAAAAAAACTTTATCCAAAACATAGCCAAAGTTCCGGTCGTGTTGTTCGAAGACATCACATCTATCCATGACCTTAAAAGAGCCATAAAAAAACTTGGCTTGCCGGCTGTCTTAAAAACCCGGCGCTTTGGCTATGACGGCAAGGGCCAGGTTATTATTCGCCAGCCATCAGATATTCAAGCCGCTTGGGAGGCCATGAAAGATGCCCCAGCGATACTAGAGCAATTTATTCCTTTCAAACGAGAAGTTTCTATCATTGCGGCGCGAAGTCAAAACGGAGACATAGCGGCTTATCCATTGATAGAAAATGTGCATAAAAACCACATACTTCACACCAGTACAGCCCCGGCACAACATGACAACGGACAAGCCCGAATGTTTGCCTCTCAAATTATGAACACTTTGGATTATGTCGGCGTGATGGCGGTTGAATTTTTTGAACTCACGGATGGAAGCCTTATCGTCAATGAAATTGCGCCTCGCGTACATAATTCAGGACATTGGACACAAAATGCGGGATGTATTGATCAATTTGAGCTTCATATCCGCGCAATCAGCGGCTGGCCTTTAGGCGATACACAACCAAAGTATAAAATGGAGATGACCAATTTGATCGGAGAGGATGTTAATAATTGGGAGGGTTTGGCCACGCAAAATAATAGCTTTGTCCACCTATATGGAAAAAAAGTGATAAAAGCGGGCCGTAAAATGGGTCACATCAACCGCATATTAGGCTCATAACTCGCCTGCACGTAATATTATTACTGCTAATTGTTCATCACATTACAAGGATTTTATTCGCTTGCCTTCGATAAAATCTGTATATTACGCAGGATGAAAAGAGCCTACGGAATAAAATTTGCTACATCGGCGCTATTATTAGTAGCCTTAAGCTTGCCTGCTCAGGGACAAATTCGTGTTGATGCCCGTATACATTCATCATCTGGGTCTTGTTCCCAATGCGACCTCTCTAATAAACGTATGAATGGTGTTAAATTAAAAAATGCGAATTTTTCAGGATCCAGTTTCAATAATTCCAACCTCTCGGGCGGGAATTTCGATGGATCCAATTTAACAGGAACCCATTTTAGAAAAGCCCTGTTATACCGTATCCAAGGCAATAACGTAAATTTAAATGGAGCGAACCTTGCAGATGCGACCTTAACTGAAGCCAACCTTGGTGAGTCTGTTTTCATCGGTACCGATTTTAAACGCGCAGATTTGACCCGCGGAAAGTTTAAAGGCGGAGATTTTCGACAAACCTCATTTGAGCGAGCCATCGCTTCTGATGTAAATTTTGAAAATACTAATTTTTCTGGAGCCAAGCTCGACCATATCAACCTACGAAATGCCAATTTAAAAGGGGCAAAGTTTAATAATGCAACATTTGGCAATGCCATATTACTTGCGGCTAATCTAACCGAGGCAGACTTGTCAGATGCCAACATGCTCCAAGTCCAAGGTTTAAAACAAGAACAGCTCGACACGGCTTGCGGTAATTCCAATACCCAGCTGCCATTTGGCCTTTCCGTGCCTTATTGTGAAGGAACGCTCCTCACCCAGGCAAAACATGACCATGATGGTATGGACCCCCAACTCAAAAAAGCGGCCAAACGTTTGGATCGTGCCCTAGCAGATGTAGAGATTATTCTTAAAGCCACACCAAAAGATAATCGGCCGCTACGCCGGAAATTGCAAAGCATTCACTCTGACCTTGTCAGCTCAAAACGAGCTATCGAACGCTAATCTTTCTTTTCCAACGGCAAATGCTTTAGTCGCAGCTCTTTCAGCTGAGCTGGGTCGGCTAAGGCGGGAGCGTTCATCATTAAATCCTGTGCTTGTCCGTTCATCGGGAACAAAATCACATCCCGTATGGTATTAGTTCCGGCAAGTAGCATAACAATACGGTCAACGCCCGGCGCTATGCCGCCATGGGGCGGGGCACCAAATTTAAACGCGTTTATCATACCTGCAAATTTATCCTCAACGACCTCAGGTCCATAACCAGCAATTTCAAAGGCCTTATACATAACATCTGCCTTATGATTTCGAATAGCGCCGGATGACAACTCCACACCATTACAGACGATATCATATTGATAGGCCAAAATATCCAGTTTCTTTTCAATTGTATCCGCCGCTTCCAGCACAGCCATGCCGCCTTGAGGCATAGAAAATGGGTTATGTGAGAAATCGATTTTTTTATTATCATCATCCCATTCATACATCGGATAATCAATCACCCAACAGAATTTGAACACGCCTTCAGGAATCATATCAAGGTCAGCCGCAACTTTGTTGCGCGCAGCCCCGGCTAATTTATAGGCCTCGGTTTTTTTACCCGCAGAAAAGAAAATGCCGTCCCCCGCGCCAAGATCCATTTTTTCCAATAGGGCTTTAAGGTGTACGGACTCGAAATTCTTCAATACAGGATCCTGACTATCCACACCGCCGCCTTCAGCCTCTTTTAAACGCGCATAGCCAAGGCCAGGCATCTGCATTTCTTTCTTTGCCCATTTATCCATATTATCAAAAAATTTACGCGATTGGCTGGCCGCCGCTTGCGGAGCAGGGATCGCAATAACTTTACCACCGCTACCCGTGATTTTAGCGAAAATACCAAAGCCCGTTTTACTTTCATCCGTAAAAAATTCGGAAACATCTGTAAGTTCAAAAGGGATACGAAGGTCGGGCTTATCCGAGCCATATTTTTCCATCGACTCTTTATAGGGTATACGCGGAAACGGCGTTTGAACCTCACGCCCATCAGCAAATTCTTGAAAAACGCCTGCCATCACAGGCTCAATGGCTTGGAAGACATCTTCTTGGGTCACAAAACTCATTTCAACATCAAGCTGATAAAATTCGCCCGGCGAGCGATCCGCCCGCGCATCTTCATCACGAAAACATGGCGCAATTTGAAAATAACGGTCAAAGCCCGCTACCATGATCAGCTGTTTAAATTGCTGAGGCGCTTGCGGGAGTGCGTAGAATTTTCCTGGATTTAAACGTGACGGTACCAAAAAATCTCGTGCCCCTTCCGGAGAACTAGCCGTTAAAATCGGTGTTTGAAATTCAGTAAAACCTTGCTCAATCATTCGGCGGCGTAATGAATTAATAACCTGCCCCCGCATGATAATGTTTTTATGCAGCGTCTCTCTGCGCAAATCGAGATAACGATGTTTTAAACGAATATCTTCAGGGTAATCTTGTTCTCCAAATACAGGAAGGGGAAGCGAGGCTGCTGCGCTTTCAATAACCATTTCATCTGCACGAAGTTCAACCTCACCTGTTTCGATTTCTATATTGACCGCTTCACTATCGCGAGCCAGAAGCTCGCCTGTTACCGTAATGACCGACTCAGACGGGCAGCGTTTTGCGACTTCATAAAAATCAGCCACAGGGTAAACAACCACTTGGCTAATTCCGTAATGATCGCGCAAATCAATAAACAAAGCATTGGCATGCTCACGCTTGCGGTGAATCCAACCAGAGAGGCGAACAGTTTGTCCAACATTTGATTTACGTAATTGTCCACAAGTGTGACTGCGGTAAGCGTGCATGAGACTCTCCATCATTTCCGCCAATCGGAGAAACCGTCCGAGGCGGGATTTAACACGTTAATATGTGATGCGGGAATTAGCTGAAAGGACCGCTAAGTCAAGCATGGAGCCTCTTAACTTAAGAGAGGTTTCACATATATTTGAACGAATATAAATAGACTTCGCCGCTAAGCCTTGTAACCTTAAGTCCGTTCATTTCTTTCAGGACAAAGCTTTATGCCTTCTCAACCTCTCCAAGCACCAGAATTACGCGTACCCTATTGGATAAATAAGGAGGGTCAAGAAATGGAAACTCTGTCATTGGCAGATCTTGGGACAGGGTTTAAAGTCATATTTTGTTTCAAAGCCTCCTGCCCAGGCTGCCATGCTCGGGGGTTTCCAACCCTGCAAAAACTTGTCGAAAGCTTGAACAATAAAGGATTTGGGTTTGCCGTTGTTCACACAGCGTTTGACGATGACCCCCAAAATTCACAAGATAGAATCAAAGAAATGCAGCTCAAATATAAGTTAAAAATTCCTTTCGGCCATGATCCTAAAAATGGGGCAGAATACCCGACCTTTATGCAAGACTACAGAACTCGCGGAACGCCCTACTTTATCGTGATTAATCCGAATAACGAAATTGTTTTTAGTGATTTTAGTTTAGATGCGGATAAACTGATTGAGGCTTTTTCTCAAAAATAATTGCTCCTGTGACTCTTATTTCCCTTTATTAAACATCGCCATCGCGCCAAGCACCATCGCTTCAGTTCCCAGTTTAATGGAAGGTGCCGGTTCCACTTTAAAAAAAGGTGAATGATGCGACGGGGCTGTTTCAACGTCTTCGGCAGGCGTTCCGCCCACCGCGAAATAAACACCTTTAACACCGTGTTTAGGGTCTACAAAATAAGCAAAATCTTCCGCGCCCATGCCTTGACGAGGCTGTTCCAATAAAACGTCCTCGCCTAAATTTTTTACCCAAATAGATTTCATATATCGGGCCATTTCCCCATTATTTTTAGTTGGCGGCGTACTTTGCTTTAATCGCGTCACCGTCGGTAACTTATCTTCGGGAACACCTAAGGATATGGCAACACCCTCAGCAACCCGGTCTATCGCATCAAGTAAAGTCTCACGCACCTTAGGGTCATCAGATCTGACCGTAAGTTGAAGATCAACACGGTCGCCAATGATATTATGCTTTGTACCGCCATGAATAGAGCCAACAGTAATCACGCCTGGTTCCAAGGGAGCGATTGATCGCGAGACCACGCTTTGAAGGCTTACGACAATTTGAGAGGCCACAAGAACTGGATCGACTCCTTTGTGAGGTGATGCCCCGTGAGCGCCAACACCATGAACTGTAATATCGACAGAGTCTGAACTTGAATAAGACAAGCCTTCAGACACAACTATCTTTCCTGTAGGTGTTTGAGCCGAAACATGAAACGCCATTGCATAATCTGGTTTTGGAAATTTCGTATATAACCCGTCCAAAATCATCTCATTGGCCCCGGAGATAATCTCTTCAGCTGGTTGGCCTATTAAAACTAATGTCCCTGACCATTGATCTTTGCGAGCCGCCATCTGACGAGCAGTCCCCACAAGGGACGTCATATGCACGTCATGACCACAGGCATGCATTACATAATTTTCTTTATTATCAATCCCAACTTGCTTGGCTTTAGAAGCGTAGGAAAGACCTGAATCCTCCTTGACCGGCAGGCCGTCCATATCAGCCCGGAGCATCACTGTTGGGCCAACACCATTTTCTAAAACCGCAACGACGCCTGTTTGGCCAATGCCCGTTGTCACCTCATAGCCAAGGGCTTTAATTTCTTTTGCGAGACGTTTCGAGCTTTCAAATTCACGGAAGGAAAGCTCAGGGTTTTTATGAAAATGGATGAAAAGTGATTTTAAGTTTTTATCATAATCTGCGGCAATATCCGCATTAAGCGTACTGTCAGTATCGTGCGAACTTGCAACACCATAGCCGACGAAAGTTCCTAATAGAAGTATTCCCGATACCGTAATTTTTTTTAGCATAGCAAGCCTCTTTTCATATACCTTCCTTTAGATATTAGATAACTCGCTGAGGACATAAAATAAGAAGTTTCTCTCTACAGGAGAATCAGCCCGTGCACAGCTTGCCTTAATCGACGAGGCGAAAAAATTCCGCGCGCTGTTCGGCTTGATGAAATTTACCGGATAATGCCGAGCTGATCATGCGGTGGGGCGTTTGAATACCGCGCATAGTCATACATAAATGTTCGCCCTTAGCCATAACGGCAATATTCTCTGTTCCCAAAGCCTTCTTAAGCTCGTTGGCGATATCGGAGACAAGTTGTTCTTGGAGCGTCAATTTATGAGCGTGCTTATGCGCAATTCTTGCAAATTTCGAGAGGCCAAGGACTCTATCATCTGCAATATAAGCCACTGAGACATCACACCAGAAGGGCAGCATATGATGCTCGCACATTGACCAGACCTTCATCCCAGTCACCGCAACCATTTGATTATGAGAAACAGAGGAAAACGTCGTATCAAGTTTACCCGGTTCATACTCTATAAATTCGCGCCAGAAATTCGCGATGCGCCGCGGCGTTTCTTGCAGCCCTTCGCGAGTAGGGTCTTCACCTAAGGCAATGAGAAGCTCTGATATTAATGATTTTATTTTTGCGTGGTCTATTTTTTTTGTCATGAAATCTCTTACAAGGATATAGAACAAATGGCGAGGCGCTAATTTTATTCACTTAGGTGTTAAGCATCGCGCGAATTGTCTCAACACGTTTTTTATTCACACCCCTATCTGAAAACCCAACGCGGGAGGCAGAGCGGATGTGCCAAATGTTATTTGGGCCACTCTGTTCTTTGCTCCTGCGAATTTCAACATCATCAACAAATTTAAAAAGCTTCGACATATAAGTCGCGGAGAGATAACTATCCGTTTCAGATGTTATGGTTCCGCCTGTTTCTATGATCGCCTTTTTAATCGCGGATAGAGAGCCAGTTAAAGGCGCAACTTTTTTTTCAGGTTGAACGTCTGCTTCTGAAGACACGCTATTTGGCGCCGAACCCGGCTCAGCCAAATACCCATTGCTGAGGCCTTTCGCTTTTCCCTTTTGAGATTTTAAACCTAAGAGAAAAAATAAAATACATATGGCTAGTATAGCGAAAATGAAATGCTTCATAGGTTAAGTCTCGAAAATAACTTTAGACACATAATCATCATACCATGTCGGCCCCGTCAAGCTCTGGAAAAACCCATTATGACCGCCATGATCATGAATGATTCTCCGGGCATTATCGTTTAACGTCAAGCTCATAATATCATTAACAGGAATGATACCGTCATCACGTGCAGTCACCAAGCTTATAGGTACCGGGCAATATTCAAGATCATGCGGGTCCACACGGTAAGCATTAAAATAGCTCTCCATATCCGGATAGTCGGAATATTTAGGGATAAGCTTGCTGGTTATGCTCAGAACTTTACGTTCCGACATAATATAGTCAAAATCATATAACTCCGGATAGAGCGCCTGCTTTCTCTTCAGAGACTCCGTCCATTTCTTAAGAAAATAACGCCGATAAAGCCATGTTTGATCAATTAGCGGCGCAGCTCCCCAAGGGTCAACGACGGGACTAATCGCAAAAATATGTTTAAGGTTTTTAATCGACAGGTCCCGTAGGGAGCGCGCAATCCGCAAAGAAAAGTTCCCGCCCAGCGAAAACCCGACAACATAGACGGGCGCCCCCTGAGCCAAATCAGCGGCTTGTTTGACCGCTTCGAAAACTTCATTGAACAAGGTCGAGTAAAACAAGCCTTCGTTCAAATCATGGCTGTCCCCGTGATCACGGTAATTCAAACGAAACACTGACGCGCCCTGATTATACATATGCCGACCGCAAGCTACGACATATGTGCTGTCCTGACTTCCTTCCCATCCATGTAAAAATATAACCAGAGCTTTATTCTCCGAGTTAGGCGAATAACTCCCTTTCAGGCGTACCCCCTCTTCACAATGCATGATACGGTCTTGAGCCACATCCAGCATCGGGTTTTTACCCCGTTTGCGAAATTTAAAACTCGCCAAAGCCGTTTGTACAAGAGAAGGCCGCAGCCAAAAGGGCGGCGTAAATGCAGGCACAGAGCGAGAAGCCACCGAAGACTCTACGCGCTTTTCAGGATTTGCTATGACATCTTGTGATTTCATCTGCGTTAGGTGGCTTGCCAAGAGTAGAAAATCAATCCTAAAAACCCGTATGATGCAGTCACGATGTCTAACAGTTTTACTCGGAACACTTTTATTAACAGGGTGTGCGACCTTGGAATTAGGCACTGCCATATCCCTGACCAAGCTCACCCCGACAGAAATTGACCCTCGTAGCGGGCGCATTGCTATTTTATGGCCAGAGGCTTTCACCCATTACCGCCCGCCCTTTACAGACTTCAAAGCCACCAAAGACAATGAAGTTCAAATTGAAGGCCAGTTTAAATTTATCACTGACCCCAAAAGCGCAAATTTTGTCCCGCGCAACCCCAATGAACCGGGTGAGCTGATCATTTATGCCGTCGATGCGGCCCAATACCCTATGGCCTATAAGGCGCAAGACGTGCTGCGAGATCAAAAAGAAACCGATAAGTTGTTCGGTGGATCCGATTGGGAGATGAATACTCATACAGATTTTAGTTTCACAGTGGAGCGCGCGGCATACCGTGCCTATTGCACAGGTGAGAAAAATCTCGATATTTCTATTTGGGTCAAAGCCAATGCCAATAAACCATTTCAGCGCTTGGTTGATGACAAAGGCATTGATAATTTCCTATCAGGTCAGCTAAAGGGCGATTGCAAAAAACCGAATACAAATTTGATTACGCCAGAGAAACCTGCCTCACGCAAACATAAGCGTATCTCTCCAATCCTGAATCCAACACTTTAATAAATCGAGCCATATCCGCATCTGATGCGTTTTGCTATGCAAATATACGGAGCGAGAAGACCGTGTTATCTCGTCTCAAAGTCCATAATAATTTAGAAGAATTTCCACCAAGCTTTTTTCTTGTCAGAGGATGTCAATTCAAGTTGAAAAAAGTCAAATCCGCTATCCATGTCATATTTATGGCCTGTAAAATGCTTGAAGCTTTCTGATAGAATTTCATACTCTAAATCAACATCACCTTCAGATGCATCGGATTTGGCTTTGAAATGTTTGTGCAGCTTAATAATTTCGGCTGGCACCTGTCCTTTCGTCGTAAAAATAGTAGGGTTTTCGCATCCAACATATTCAATACGCCAATCAATTTTGCCATTTGATATTTGATCAACATGACCGGACATAACGCCTTCATGAACACCCATGGAAATAAATGAAACCGAGTTTTTCAATGCGGAGCGTTCAGATTTATTAAAGTCAGCATTTTTATCATTTTTCCAGATCACATACTTTCCGTTACCCACAACCCCGCCGCTATAAGGCATTTCGTTATATTCATCTGGAGTCCGGGTTTCTTTCAAGCCAAGCGCGATTAGTGCCTTTTTTTTGTCCGCCATATCAACCGCAAGACAAGCAATTTTAAACCCCATGATCAAATTCCATAATGACTTCATCCACGGCGAGGTTATCACCCGCTTCACAATTGATTTTAG
>CAZNWH010000006.1:0-42980 GCA_964576765.1 uncultured Hellea sp. | reverse complement strand
CATCCGCCATCTCGACATGAAGCGCATTTTTATCCGCATCAGAATAAACCGCCACGGTCTTAATGCCCATCTTGCGGGCTGTTTTAATGACACGGCAGGCAATTTCGCCACGGTTTGCTATAAGTATTTTTTTAATCATTCCGGCAACATTTCCCAGATTTTTTGTACTGCTTGTTTTATTCCTGATACATCTGGCCCCATATCTGAAGACAAATCTAGTGAAACATCCATATCTTCAAGCCTGCTTTCTAGATCTTCTGCCAATCCAGCAATTTCATCAACTATTTTAGCAAGCTCATTCCTAAATTCGGTTTCACCTTGTAAGGCTTCAGCCATTTGGTCTATTTGATAGTATAAACTTTTCGCGAGATCATCCTTGGAACCTGCCTCTGCCAACGCTCTAACCAAGGTGTGTTCAGGAAGTAAGCCTTTTGGATTATTTAGCTTATACTGTATTGTATTAAGCTGTCTCCCGAGATCATCTAACTGAGCTTCTAAGCGGTCAGGTACTTTAGTTGCTCCATTATCAACATCATCATTTATTACTTTATTTATTCCCCCCTCAAACTCTGCCCAGAACATTTCAAAATAAGTTTTAAGATTTCGGGATAGGTGATCCAATCCAGACTGTTCAGCAATATTTAATATCAACCTATACAAGTCTTCCTTCTTAAAAAAAGTAGCTTGGAATTGAGAAAGTGGTCCTTCTCCAATATCTGAAATGGAAACACCTAGCATCAAAGGTGAGACCCTATCAGTTGTAACATGCTTTGATAATGCTCCGGCTTCAAAGTTAACCCAAGGATTGTTTTTATTCTCTTGGGTTAAGCATACTATTCCAAAAAATGATTTCTCCAACATGTGAGATATAACGCTCAACCCCTTAGTGCCTTTTGAAATATCTTGTTCGGACATGAAAACGTCTATCCCGGGCATTAACTTTGGCAAAAACTCGCGCAGTATTTCAGCTGCATTACGCGAACGGCTTTCAGACCAACTTAAGAATATTACTGGTGCGTCACCCATAACTAAAGCGGCAATTTCCCATGTTCCTTCCACCCCATTCCGTCATCACCCGACTTGGTCGGGTGATCCATGGAGCCACCTTTTGCCCATGATGCAATACCTGCATCATGGATAGGCCGATCAGGTCGGCCTATGACGGGTGATGTGGGTCGCGTGAACATTAGAACGGTAAGCTCCGGTATTTCGTCCACCCATCTTCGTCATTACAAGGCTTGTCCTTGTAATCCATCACTGAGAGACGCGATGGGTGCGAGTGCGGGAGATGGATTGCCAGAACAAGTCTGGCAATGACGGATTGAGGGCCCTCACTCACAGCGGCAAGTTCCCATGCTTCTTCCAAGGGTTTTTAAGTTGCTTATCCTTGAGCAGCGCAAAGGCTCTATTGACGCGTTTTCGTGTTGAGTGCGGCTGTATCACCTCGTCAATATAGCCAAGCTCTGCGGCACGAAACGGGGAGAGGAACTTATCTTCGTAATCCTTGATATGGGCGGCGGTTTTATCGGCGTCATCCAAATCTTGGCGGTGCAGAATTTCCACCGCGCCTTTGGCGCCCATCACCGCGATTTGCGCGGTCGGCCACGCATAGTTGATATCGCCGCGCAAATGCTTCGGCGCCATCACGCAATAAGCCCCGCCATAAGCTTTGCGGGTAATAACGGTAACTTTTGGCACTGTCGCCTCGCCAAAGGCATAAAGCAATTTCGCGCCATGCTTAATCACACCGCCAAATTCTTGGCTCGTTCCCGGCAAGAAACCCGGCACATCGACCAATGTCAAAATCGGAATCTCAAAAGCGTCACAGAAGCGCACATGCCGCGCGGCCTTGCGCGAGGCGTCACTATCGAGGCACCCTGCCAACACCATGGGTTGATTAGCAATCACGCCTACGGTTTGGCCTTCGAGCCTGATAAAGCCGCAAAGAATATTTTTGGCAAAATCGCGCTGTATTTCAAAAAAGTCGCCTTCATCGGCGAGCTTCTCGACCAGCTCTTTCATATCATAGGGGATATTGGGGTTATCCGGTACCAGCGTATCAAGGCTATTGTCGATACGATTATGCTTATCAAAAAATGGACGCGACGGCGTGCCTGCGCGGTTATTAAGCGGGAGGAAATCGAAAAGCCTGCGTATTTCGGCCAGAGCCTCCATATCATTATCAAAGGCCCCATCGGCCACGGATGATTTGGTTGTATGGGTTTTAGCCCCGCCAAGTTCTTCGGCTGTGACAATTTCATTGGTCACAGTTTTTAGAACATCCGGCCCCGTCAGGAACATATAAGAGCTGTCGCGAACCATAAAAATAAAATCAGTTAACGCCGGCGAGTAAACTGCTCCGCCCGCAGACGGGCCCATAATAACGGAAATTTGCGGTACAACGCCCGACGCCAGAATATTATTTTGAAATACATCCGTATAGCCGGCAAGCGCTTCAACGCCTTCTTGGATACGCGCCCCGCCGCTATCGTTAAGGCCAATAATGGGCGCGCCGTGTTTCACCGCCATCTCTTGGACTTTGCATATTTTCTGGGCGTGTGTTTTGGACAGAGATCCCCCAAAGACTGTAAAGTCCTGAGCATAGACAAATGTCTTACGGCCATTAATCGTGCCCCAGCCCGTGACAACGCCGTCCCCGGGAAAATGCTTCTCGTCCATCCCGAAATCGGTTGACCGGTGCTTAATGAACATATCAAATTCTTCAAAGCTATCGGGATCAAGTAATAATTCGAGCCGTTCGCGCGCAGTTAATTTGCCTTTGTTGTGTTGGCTGTCTATGCGGCGCTGCCCCCCCCCCAAACGAGCCTCAGCCCGACGTGCATCCAATTGATCTATTATATCACTCAAACCTAAATCCCTCTATCGCCCAATTAAGCTTAATCTAGCACCCTACTAATGAGGGCCGAAGGGTCAAGTCTGATTTGAGTCAAATCATATGGTGGATATAGTCGGGCGTGGTCTAGATTCTATGCAATTCTGACGTATGAAATTGCAAATTTGTGAGTTGCCTTCCCTTTCATGCCAATTATTGTACTAAAGCATTGAACCAACGTCAGATTAGGACGTGATAAGCCATGAAAATCAATAGTTCATATCTTTTTGCCAGCACGGCTCTCGTCGCTATTGGCTTGTGGTTTTTGGTTAATTCCAAAGAAGCGAGTAAAGCCCCGCCGCGTAGCCAAACGACAGTCACTGTTGAAACCTCGACGCCTAGTGTTGTTTATGAACCGCGAGAAGCCACTGAACACCAAAATAGATTTAATCTTTTTGGCCGCACCGAAGCCAACCGTGAAGTTTCTATAACAGCTAAGACGGCTGGAATTGTTATTTCTGTCCCCATTAAAAAAGGACGGCGGGTCAATAAAGGGACATTAATGTGCCGCCAAGATGTTGCCGCGAGACAAGCCGTCTTGGATCAAGCTAAAGCCGTCTTAAAATCACGAGAAGCTGATTTAAAGGCAACGCTGACATTGGTTGAAAAAGGCTATAAATCCGCGATCCAATTAGACGCGGATCGCGCTGCGGTTGATGGCGCTAGGGCAAGTGTCAAACAAGCAGATGTCGAACTTAATAATATCAATATGCTAGCCCCTTTTGCAGGAATATTTGATGAACAGCATGTAGAGATCGGGGATTACCTCGCGCCTGGACAACCTTGCGGAAATCTGGTCGAGCTTAACCCATTGGTTGTAGTGATTGATCTAACTGAAAATCAAGTCGGTTACATCAAGCGAGGTCAAGACGCATCTGTTAATCTGGTAACAGGCGAAACAATAACGGGCAAAGTTCGCTTTATCGAGAGCAAAGCCAACGCTTCAACGCGCACATTCCGGACAGAGATCGCCATACCCAATCCCGATTACGCGCTTAAGGGCGGCGTCACAGCAACGGTTTCTATCGCAACCGGAACCACTATGGCCCACAATATTCCGTCAAAAATCCTGACCTTAAATAGCGACGGAACTGTAGGCGTTCGTTATTTAGATTATGACGATGTAGTACGCTTTGCTAGCGTTAAAACTATTGACGAAGACGCCAACGGCATTTGGGTCACGGGTCTCCCCGAGAGCACCCGAATTATTGTTCAGGGTCAAGATTATGTCGCCGTCGGGACAAAAGCGATTCCCTCACTTGCTGAATATAAAGGCATAGACCCATAAATGGGCGGCATTGTTGGCATTGTAGGGTTTGCCATCCGCAATTGGCGGATGACCATCGGGATTATGCTTTTTGCGGTTATTGGCGGATTTCTCGCCATTTCTCGCTTGCCATTAGACGCTGAACCTGACGTTCCAATTCCTTTTGTAAATATTCAAGTCGTCTTGCCGGGAATTTCACCCGAAGATTCTGAACGCCTGTTAATTCGGCCTATGGAAACGGAGCTTAAATCCATTGAAGGGCTTAAACAAATGGATGGTGTGGCTGCGACCAATGTCGCCTTTCTCACTCTTGAATTTGAAGCATCTCACGACCTAGATCAGGCCATTGCCGATGTTCTGGAAAAAGTTGATCGAGCGCGCGCCGAATTTCCTCAAGAAGCTCAAGAACCCATCGTTAATGAAATCAGCACTTCAGCTCTTCCCATCGTGACCGTTAATCTTTGGGGCGATGCCCCTGAACGTGCTTTACAGCGACAAGCTAAAAATTTACAGCGCCGACTGGAAAGTCTCCCGCAAGTCTTGGAAGCAAAAATTTCCGGCGAACGTATTGACGTACTCGAAGCCGTTATTCATCCCTCAAAGATTGATAGTTTGGGAATATCTTTTGATGAAATAGCCGCAGCTGTTGCCCGCAACAATAGCCTGATTCCGGCGGGAACGCTGGAAACTGATAGCGGGAAATTTAATGTTAAATTACCGGGCCTTATTGAAAGCCCCAAAGATATGGAAGACCTTGTGGTCAGGCGCGGGGTCAATGGCGATATTGTCCGCATCAGCGATATAGCAACTGTACGCTCAGGGTATAAAGACATTTCCAATATCGCGCGCTTTAATGGGCGAACATCTGCTTCACTGGAAATTTCTAAACGGCAAGGGGAGAATATTTTAAGCACTGTCGCCCTTGTGGAAAATTTGGTCAATGAGCTTAAAGCCTCTCCAGATTGGCCCGAAACCATTAACGTCACATTTAGTCAATCCCGCGCAGTTTATATCAATGATATGAGGAACGAATTATCATCCTCGATAATAAATGCGGTCATCTTAGTTTTCATTGTTTGCATTGCCGCCCTTGGGTGGAGGTCAGCCCTTTTCGTTGGCTGGGCTATTCCCGCCAGTTTTTTGATCGCTTTCTTCTTGTTCTTAATTCAGGGCGAAACCATCAATATGATGATCTTATTTGGCCTCATCCTCTCTGTTGGCGTGTTAGTCGATAGCGCGATTGTCATTGTTGAATATGCTGATCGAAAAATGGATGAAGGTCTTGGCCGAAAAGAGGCTTTTCAAATGGCCGGCGAACGTATGTTCTGGCCAATTATATCCTCAACGGCAACGACATTAGCCGCCTTTATTCCACTTTTATTTTGGGACACAATTCCCGGAAAATTCATGTCATATTTCCCACGAACCATGATTTATGTTTTGACAGCCTCAATGTTAATGGCCCTCATTTTTCTGCCAACCATGGGCTCTATCATTGGCTTTAAACCTAAAAAGAAAAATAATTCTAACGCGGCACTGCTTGCGGGCGCTGATGGTGATCCATCACTACTTAAAGGCTTTACCGGGATCTATGTTAAATTTATTCAAACACTTATCAGGTTTCCCCTGTTGGTTATTCTCGCCCTTGGTCTATTGGCAACCATGGTCATGGGAGGGTTTCAGGCCAGTATGGAAGGGCCGCCGCCAAAACCTGTTGCATTTTTTACGGACTCCCCAAGTGATCAAATATTCGTTTTTGCGAGAACCCGCGGTAACTCAACAGCCGAACAAAGCCTCGACATTGCCGAAGAACTGGAACAACGGCTCTCTCAAATTGATGGTATTGAATCCATTTATACACTTGCGGGCCCAAATTCTGGCGGCGGCTTCTCTTTTGATGGGCCATCTAATGTTCCCGCTGATACGTCTGTTAGAATTTATTTGGAATTGCATCCATATGGAGAACGCCGACCTTTACTAGATATATATGCCGAGATTGAGGCGGCCTCGGAAGGTATTCCGGGGGTTCTCACAGAAGTCTCCGCAATAGATCAAGGCCCCCCCATTGCTAAAGATATCGGCATACAAATATCGTCCGAGAACCGCCTTAAACTCAGAGAGTTTACACAACAGATACGCGCAAAACTGGAAACTATAGAAGGCGTCCATGACTTTGAAGACAGTCTGCCCTTGCCCGGTATTGATTGGGAATTAGTTGTTGATCGGGCCGAGGCAGGGCGCTTAGGTCTTGATGTCGGCCGAATTGGTTCTGCTATTCAGTTTTTAACAGAAGGCGCACTTGTAGGGAAATACCGCCCCCTAGATGTTGAAGAAGAAGTCGACATACGCGTTCGCTACCCCAAATCGGCGAGAGACTTATCACAGCTGGATAAATTACGTATCCAAACCCCTCAAGGAGCTGTGCCCTTATCTTCGGTCATCAAACGTGTTGCCAAACCCCGACAAGACAAAATTGAACGTCGTGATCTTTTGCCATTTTTTACTGTCCAAGGAAATACCCGAAAAGGCTATGCCACCAATAAACAGGTCGAAGAACTTGAGCGATGGTTTGAAGAAGAGGCCAATATTCCCTCTGATGTGAAAATTAAATTCTTAGGACAAGCCGAAGAAAATGCAGCCACAGCTCAATTTGGGAAAAATGCGGCTATGGCTATTCTTTTCATGATGGGGGTCATTTTGCTGCTCCAATTCAACAGTTTTTATCATGTCTTCCTCACACTTTCATCAGTCGTATTATCCGTGTTAGGGGTTCTTCTGGGATTAACGTTTTACCCCTATATATCATCTATTCTCGTTTTAACTGGTGTTATCGCTTTGGCTGGTATTGTTGTGAATAACAATATCGTACTAATCGATACCTATCAAAGACTAAAGGCCCATGGGTTTAGTAGTGAAGATGCGGCACTGCGAACCGCAGCCCAAAGGTTACGCCCTGTTTTCTTAACAACGTTAACAACGGTTGTTGGCTTGATGCCTTTAGTTTTAGCGTGGCAAGCCAATATTTTCACAGGTAAATTTTCGACCCAAGGCTCTTCAACTTCCGATATTTGGGCCCCTATATCTTATGTGATCTCGTGCGGTCTTGGATTTGCAACAATTTTAACACTGATTATCACACCCGTTTTATTGGCTATGCCGGCGGTCATTGGCGGCCGTATCTCACGTCTGCGTAACCATTACCAAAATAAACAAACTCTTGAAGATAATATGGTTGCTGATGAGGTGATGGGCACCGAAAATGTACCGCTCCCAGAACCCGCAGAGTAATTATACCTTAAGCGATTATTCTCGAGTCTCTACAATTAAGGCTTCGGCTTCAATAGGGGCAAAAATAGCCGTTGTTTGATGCCCTCCCCCAATTAAAGCTCGGCGCACTTGCCAGCGGAAAGGTTCATATTTTACATCAGGCAAGCTAGAAATAGATTGTGTATTATTTTTGGACGGAGGTAGAAGCACAAAGGGAACACTAACGCGGGCTTTTACCCCGTCAGGATTAATGAGTTCGGCAGAGAGTGGATATTCCCCGCGTGGTAATAAATTACCAGCAATAAAGTTCCAACGTCCGCCAGCGCCAACACGTGTCTCACCAAAAGCTTCTCCACCTGCATAAATGCGTACGCGTCCTTCGGCCTCAGTGGTTCCCGACAAAATGACACCACCACTGTCATCATAGTCGATAGGTCCCATTGTAAGAGGACCACTTGTCGGGCTTCCGCCAAAGGGAGACTGAACAATCCGGCTAGGCCCGCCGGGAACGCTGACCATAATGAGAGCCAAATCAGACGTTGTTTGACCTTTTTTGGCTTCATCTTTCTTGCGCGGCACTGGTAATCTATAAATAGTTTCATCACCGCGAACACTAAGGCCGCCCTCAACAAACATGACCACTTCAAGAGCTAGGGCCTTATCCGCTTGTATATCAAGCTCAACGTCCCAATTTCCGACCTCATCGGATTTTATCTGCCTTAACCGCGTGTTTTCTGATAATAATGTCAAAACAGCATTGGGCTCGCTTGTCCCCTTAATGCGAAGTTTTCTCGAATCTGAAAACCCGTATTCATTAATCGTACTAAAAAAAACAGGAGTAAGTCCCGTATCAATTTTACGAGTTTGAGTGTCCAATGTTACGTCATCACCTGATGTCAGAGGCGTTTTCGGAATAAAGGCTACCACTTGCACAAGCAGTAAGAGGGTCAGTGCTAGCCCGGCGCCAATAGCAACTATCCAGATCAATCGATTTTTCATAACGCGCTTAAACCCATATCGCTCCGAGCGTAACTTTCAAACTTAAGGTAAATCATGAAAGCCCTAAGGCCAATAGAATAATATTTACGCAAGGTCTCAGATGTCATTCGGATGTTAATAATGTCCGGCAAATAACTTCCAGTCCCATTTTATCCTCATTATCAAATGCAGAAAATTCAGTTGAGTCCACGTCTAGCACAGCCGCCAGCTTGCCCTGTCGATCAAATACAGGAATAACAATTTCTGAATTTGTCCGGCTATCGCAAGCAATATGACCGGGAAAGGCATGAACATCATCGACAATGACAGTCTCTTTGCTTACGGCGCAGACTCCGCAAACCCCTTTCCCAAAAGGAATGCGTAAACAACCCAAAGTCCCTTGATAGGGGCCTACCACTAATTCATCGGGCTTAAGAGGGTCCACGACATAAAACCCTGTCCAAAAAAATGCATCAAAAGCTTGACTGAGCAAACAGGCCGCGCTCGCATAACGCGCCGTGACAAACGTTTCGCCCTTTATCACCGCCGAAATTTGTATGGCAAGCTCTTTATAGATTTCTGTTTTAGTCATTTCCTTCAAATAGGGCGCGACCATACCAATATCAATATTAAAGACAGCAATCGTTTCACAGTTACTCTTCCCTCGCCATTCCCTCTTGCATTCACGCCAATCGCCTATAGATACGGCATTAATGACGACACAAACAAATATCCGCAATTTTTCAATTGTCGCCCATATCGACCATGGGAAATCAACACTGGCTGATCGGTTAATTTCTTTCACTGGCGGATTATCTGATCGAGAGATGAGCGAACAAGTGCTCGACAATATGGATATTGAAAAAGAGCGTGGCATAACCATCAAAGCGCAAACTGTAAGGCTGGAATATAAAGCCAAAAATGCGGAAACATATATTCTAAATCTGATGGATACGCCCGGTCATGTTGATTTTGCCTATGAAGTCTCGCGCAGCCTATCGGCCTGTGAAGGGTCAATTCTTGTTGTCGATGCCAGCCAGGGCGTCGAAGCTCAAACGCTGGCCAATGTCTATCAAGCGATTGAACATGATCATGAAATCGTACCTGTTCTCAATAAAATAGACCTGCCCGCAGCAGAGCCCGAACGCGTACGTGCTCAAATAGAGGAAGTCATAGGCATTGACGCCAGCGAAGCCATTGAATGCTCAGCCAAATCAGGTATTGGTATTGAAGACGTCCTTGAAGCCATTTGCGAAAAGCTCCCCGCGCCTATGGAAGGCGACCCCAAGGCGCCGCTCAAAGCTATGCTCGTTGATGCCTGGTATGATACCTATATGGGCGTTGTGGTGCTTTTTCGTGTCATCGAAGGTACTGTTAAAAAAGGTATGCGTATCCGAACCATGAATACAGGCGCAAATTACACAGTGGATAAGGTCGGTTATTTTCTTCCCAAACCAACAGATACAAACAATATTGGCCCCGGTGAGGTCGGGTTTTTAACTGCCTCCATCAAAGAAGTCGCAGATGCTGCGGTGGGCGATACGATCACCGAAGATAAACGCCCGACTGAAATCCCATTAGATGGCTTTAAACCCGCTCAGCCCGTTGTCTTTTGCGGAATATTCCCTGTTGACGCCGCTGACTTTGAAGATCTGCGTGCCGCGATGGGCCGTCTTCGCCTCAACGATGCAAGCTTTAGTTATGAGATGGAAACCTCTGCCGCTCTTGGGTTTGGCTTTAGATGCGGCTTTCTCGGTTTGCTCCATTTGGAAATTATCCAAGAACGACTTGAACGCGAATTTGATCTTGACCTCATCACAACCGCCCCGTCCGTAGTCTATACGCTTAAAATGCGCGACGAGACAGAAATGCAGCTTCATAACCCTGCCGATATGCCCGATGTGATGAAAATCGAACATATTGAAGAGCCTTGGATTAAAGCGACTATCATGACACCCGATGATTATCTGGGTGGCATTTTAAAACTTTGCCAAGATCGCCGCGGCATTCAAACCAATCTATCTTATGTCGGCTCTCGCGCTATGGTCGAATATGAACTCCCGCTCAATGAAGTTGTTTTTGATTTTTATGACCGCTTGAAATCGGTTTCCAAAGGCTATGCCTCATTTGATTACCAATCTATCGGCTTAAAGGAAGGCGATTTGGTCAAAATGAGCATTCTTGTGAATGGCGACCCTGTCGACGCGCTCTCTATGCTGGTACATCGCAATAATGCAGAATCGCGTGGACGACAAATGTGTGAGCGTCTTAAAGACCTCATCCCGAGACATCTTTTCAAAATTCCAGTGCAAGCCGCTATTGGCGGGCGCATCATCGCCCGCGAAACCATTGCTGCAATGCGAAAAGATGTGACCGCTAAATGTTATGGCGGCGATGCTTCACGTAAACGAAAGCTTTTAGATAAGCAGAAAAAAGGTAAGAAACGCATGCGCCAATTCGGCAAAGTAGAAATTCCGCAAGAAGCCTTTATTGCTGCCCTGAAGATGGATGACAATTAATGGCAGAAACATTCAAAACAGGAAGCGTAGTGCGTTTAAATAGCGGCGGGCCAAAAATGACAGCTTTATCGGATGAGACTAATGGCAAAATTTCTTGCCAATGGTTTGATCGCAACGGAAAAATGCACAAAGCTGAATTTGACGCAGCGGCCGTATCAGAATTTAAAAAAGCCTAATAACTCTATTTAAAGCAGGTTAAAACTTCGGCATAGCCGTGAGATTTTTTACTCACGGTTTTCTTGATTTTATAGCCGTTCCCTGAATCGCTCCATGTTGTGCGTCCGATTTTCACTGACATCAGTGTCGAATATTCAGACGCAGGGCCGAGCATGGCGTAGCCATCAGGCGCAAACCAAACCCCTATGCCGCGCTTTTTATTGGTTGATGTTTCTACGATCTCGCCCGCTACAAAATATCCTTCGCTTAAATCTTGAGATTTTACAGTTTTAAAATTTCGGACTGTATGAGTATCTTTAACGGACGCTCGGAGAAAGTCTTTTGGGCTTTCAATTAATGGCCCCATCGTCGGGCCCAATAATTTAGGGGGGGCTACGCAATTTTGCGTATCCTTAACGGCATAGGCGTTCCCGCTAATTAGAACCGACATTACAAGACTTGTAACCAGAGTAATACAAATTTTTCTCATGCCAACGACGCTGCAATTTTCGAACCAAAAAGCTTGGTTAACTATCTTTTTTTCATTCGCAGCGATAATCCATCTCGGATATCCATTCGGCTATTAATTTAACCCCTTCATTATGAATTAGACTTCGGCCGAGTTCCGGCATCATGGCGCCAGGGTCACGGCTTTCCATTCTGTATAAAAAAATAGAATTTTTGGGATCCCCTGGTGAAATGTCATATTGGCGCCCCCCCGTACCACTCCCCGCCGCGACAGCGTTTTTGCAAACCCCCAAATGAGGCTGGCTGTCATTTTCTGGGTTTAAGTGCAATCCCGATGTATCAGCGGGACCAACGGGATTATGGCAATGTGCACAATTGATATCAACATAGGCTCTCGCACGCTTGTCTAACGGTGACTCTTTATCATCCCAAATTGCAGCTTGAGGCCGAATATCAGGAACGGCTGACAGATATCCAAAGTCAATAAGCTTATCGAGCTGGTTCATAGTCCCATCCGAATACTGATATGGCCCATTAAGGTGCCGCGCCTTGGCCCCAATAGGTTTAAGCTCACGTGTTGTATTATTCGGCGCATGGCATCCCGCACATTGATTGATGTTGGGAACTAGATAGGAAAAGTCCGTGAATTTACCATTATCACTCAGTGTCAACTTTTTTATGGCTCCAATACGACTTAACCTAGCCTCTGTTTGGTCCTCATTCCAAATATAAGATACGGGCTCCCATCCTGCTTCGCGGTGAACTAACAGTCGTGTTTCTATCAACTGGTGATTGGCAATATTTAAACCCTTTTTCTGTGTAACGGGTTGAACGTCTAGTTCTCGCATGGCGATATTATGGACCGTTGATGGATAGTAAAATGTTTTTGAAATAATTGTCCCAACTGGAAAGTCCAGCACATCACCTTGACGATATTTCGCGCTCATGCCTTGCGGCATCCATAGGGTACGGAGCTTATGGGCATAATCGGTGAAGAGCGGTGTATTGAGCGAATAAGGTAAAACATCTTCGCCCAATTGCAGCTTATCGTCCTTTAGATTTAAAATGCCCCACTCATTTAACAATACTGGGTTACTATCCGCATGAAATACCGGACTCACAGTCTTTCCACCGCAAGCGGTGATAACAAAGACGCAGAAAAAGCCCCAAAGCCTCACGGGTTGTATCCCTAATTCATTGGAGCAAGTTTAATCGCAGGCAATGGCTCGAGTTTACAAGCAAATGGCGCGCGCTCGACACGAGGGTTTTTATTTTTATTGGGCTGATCAACATTTAAAACTTCGACGGCTTCGCTTTTTATACAAATTTTTGGATCTTCAATTTTGTCGCTGACATAACCGTCCCAGATAATATCAGGAAAAGATCCTCTTAACCCGAACATCGCAGTCTTCAGGGCCTTTAGATCTAATCCTTCAGGTTTATTGCCGCCGCCCGAAAACTTATTCTCATAAATATTTATCCCTTCAGGATAAGGGTCAAATGTATCCTCCCATCCGCTTTGACCATAACCTGCCGTAAAAATAGACGAAACGATGATATTGGCTGTCTTATTGTCACGGATATCATTGTTGAAAATTTCAACCGTATCATGAGAATTAATGACAATACCTGAGCCGGCAGGGATACTGGCAACGGGCGTGCCTTTATGGCCAAAATTCTTCGTGTTATTTTCATAAACCTTATTATCAAATACCCGTACATTAGCCCCACGTTGGGTTAAATTTGGCATATTAAAGACAAGGATCCCGCCCGTATTATTCACAGCGACATTATTATAAACATCCGCGTCCTGTGTGTTCTCTATCTCTATGCCTGCCACATTATATTCCGCACGGCTATCACGCACGATAACATTTTTTGACTGGCCAACATATATGCCTGCATCGGCCGCGGCGATAGCTACGCAGCCTTCAATTAGCACATTTGTGGTTTGAACCGGATAAAGGCCATAAGCTCCGTTTTTTGTATCAGGCCCGTTGGTCCATTCGGTCCTGACATTCCTAAAAACGATATTCTCGCCCTCATTGACTTTAATAGCGTCGCCAATTGTATCTTCAACCGCAAGGTCTTCGATGATGAAGTTCGAGGCGGTCACCAGTAAACCTTCAGCACCGCTAACTTGTCCTTTAAAACTCAGCACAGTTTTATCCATACCTGCCCCGCGAATGGTAACACCGTCCACAGTAAGGCTAAGACTGCGGTCAAAATTATATGTACCTTCGGGAATCGTAATTACATCGCCCGGTTTCGCATCAATGAGCTGCGTGAGTAATATTTCCTGATAGGGTCTGTGAGCAGCATCCTTATTATCGCTGGGTTGTGTTGATGCCTTATTCCCACAAGCCGTTAAAAACATCGCCAAGCTAATGACCGCCGTATATATATTTTTCATATTGACCTCCCCTTGAAATCGTGACGTCCTTTTAAATTAGTCAGGGATAGGATGCAAAATTAGAATTAAGTTGGTTCTCGTTACAAAGCCAAGTAATGTTGTATAAATCTAAAAAAAATCGCTCTAAGAAACCCCATGACCCTTATTCGAAACATCGCCTTTTCTAGCATAATATGTTTTTCACTCACTGCCTGTAAAGATACAAAAACGCAGTCGGCTAAAACGAGCTTTGATAAAACTTTTAATACATCAGCCGGTATATTCCGCACAGACGATATTCCGCACGCTCAGCTTTCAGGGAACGTTATCCCTCAAGCCTACCGGATAAATATACGCATGGACCCTGATGCTAACCAGTTTAACGGCGAGGTTGAAATTGACGTGGACATAGAAAAGCCCACGGATAAAATCTGGCTTCACGGTAAAGAAATGAACGTAAACTCTGCTGTAGCCATCACAGGCGACCAACAAACAATCTTGAATTTCACAGAGCTTTCAGCCGCAGATGCGCCCTCCGGTATATCCTATCTCACATCTGACTCCATTTTGCCTGCTGGCGAAACAACTTTAAAACTTGTTTATGAAACCCCATACAATCAAGCCTTAAATTCTGCCTATCAGGTTAAACGTGATGGCGATGCTTATATAGTCACGCAGTTTGAGCCGCTCGGCGCGCGGCAAGCGTTCCCAAGCTTTGATGAGCCTAAATATAAAGTCCCCTTTACGCTGTCTATCACCGCTCCGCCGGATGATTTTGTTTACGCGAATACGCCAGAGACGCAGGTAACTAAGCTTGATGATGGTTGGATTAAACACGATTTCGCGACAACCCGCCCCTTACCAACCTATCTCGTTGCCTTTGGCGCAGGCCCTTATGATGTTGTGGATTTTGGAAATATTCCCCCTAACGATATTCGTAAACGACCCATAAGATTACGAGGTATTGCGGCTAAGGGCGAAGGCATTCGTATGACTTATGCCTTGGCTAATACGGATGGTATCCTTTCTGCGCTTGAAGAATATTTTGGAACAGAATATCCATATGAAAAACTCGATCTGATTGCTGCGCCCAACTATGCCTTTGGCGCGATGGAAAACCCCGGCGCGATTGTTTACCGCGAATCGCTTCTACTCCTTGATGCCGATGCACCCCTCTCACAAAAGCGTAGCTATGCGCGGGTTCATGCCCATGAGCTGGCCCATCAATGGTTTGGGGACCTCGTCACGCCTGTATGGTGGGAAGATATCTGGCTGAATGAGGCCTTTGCCACATGGATGGGAAATAAAAGCCTGACGATGTGGAAACCTGACGGGAACTTTGACAATGTCACGCTTAACGCCTCGCTCGATGCTATGAATATCGATACGCTCTCGACGACCCGTAAAGTACGAGAACCTTTGAAGCGCTCTGAAAACGTCATGGACCAATTTGATGGTATTACCTACCGCAAGGGCGGTGGTGTACTCTCTATGTTTGAAAGCTTTGTCGGCGAAGAGAAGTTTCGTGATGGTGTCCGGCTTCATATGGAGCGCTATGCCGACGGTGTGGCGACAGGCGATGATTTTTTCCAGTCTATCGCAGACGGTTCAGAAAATGCCGATGTCGTGCCAGCCATGAAAAGCTTTGTAGATCAGCCCGGACTGCCTCTAATCTCTTCATCCATGAAATGTGAAACAGATGGCGTTGATATTGAAGGATTAACCGAACTCGATTTTACTCAATCTCGCTATGCTCCATTAGGATCTGATACCCAGCAAGGTCAAAGCTGGCAAATTCCTGTCTGCGCAAAGTTTGGATATGGGGATGAAACTGTCAAACAATGCACCTTACTGAAGAATAAAAGAACAACAATTATTCCCAATCATAAGAGCGGGAAATGTGCTGATTGGGTAACCTTAAACGCAGATGGCGCGGGCTATTACCGATTCACGATGGATAGTGAAGCTTGGAATAACCTTCTCTCTAATCTGGACAAACTTAATACACGTGAAGTTTTAACAGTACAAGATAGCCTTCTAGCCGCATTCCGTGCAGACGAAGTTGAAAGTGCTATCTTGATTAAAGGCATGGAAATTTTTGCCAAACATTCTGACTATGAAGTCGCGTCAAATGCGGGAAACCTCTTAGGGTTTATGGAGAACGAGCTTGGGGCGGAAGATGACTTAGCCCGTCTTGTCCAAGATATGTACGCCGCGCGTTATACAGCCAATGTCGGCAAAGATACTGTTGAGGGCAATCTTTTAGTTCCTGCTCTCGCGGAAAACCTTGTCACACGCGGCCAAGATAAAACACTATCCAAAGATTATGCCCAGCGCGGCGCACTTTATTTGGGATTAAATGGCAAAGCTGATAAGACTATTGTCGAGTCAAACCTTTTAAGCCTCGCGCTTAGAGAGGCGATGAAAGCCCAAGGCGATAAAGCCTTTGATCCTTTGATTGACTTAATCAAGCGCGGGTCCCCTTTCGAGAAAGGGGCAGCTTTATCTGCTTTAGCGTCAACAACCGATGCAGCCATCGCAGCGAAACTACGAGATATGGCCATTGCTGAAGAAAGCCCGTTCACGGGCCGTCAATCCAATCGTTTAGTGACCGGGCTATTGAGCTCTAAATTACATCGAAATGATACATGGGATTGGTTTAAAAATAATTTTTCGACATTTGTTAAACTCAAAGTGCCTGATGTCCGCCTTGGCGGCATGCCAGGGTTTGCTGGTGGGTTTTGTTCACTTCAGCGCCGTAATGAGGTGGAGACATTTTTTAATCAACACGCTGGTATCATCCCCGGATATGAACGCAGTCTTAAACAAACATTGGAACGGATTCAGCTCTGCATCGCTTTGAAAAAAGAAAAGGAAGACGAGCTTAAAGCCTCCCTGAGCGAACGCTAAATTCACATCTTACTAAGCCTAAATCTTAAGTTATATTTAGAACAATCGCACTACCTATAAGTGTGTTGCAGGCTCACAAACCTGAATCTCTGCAACATTTGAGATGGTTGAAAAGCCATTGAACCCACGCATATATGGCCGAGTATGATCCCTAATTCATCTTACGGCGAATTCATACTAGGCCATATGTGTGTGCTGGATTTATAATTTGACTAACATGCCAAGACATTTGACATTTAGAGCTAACGCGCCTAACGCGCCCCAAACATATCCGAAAAATTATCTGGCTCATTCAGGGTCACCTGAAATGAGCTCATGGCAAACATTAAATCCCTTGACTTTAAATCACTCGACCTCGCCCCGCAGCTTCATAAAGCGATGGAACTGTTAGGCTATACAACGCCTACACCTATTCAAGCGCAAGCTATTCCGGATGTCTTAAAGGGGCGCGACCTGATGGGTATTGCCCAAACAGGCACAGGGAAAACGGCGGCTTTCGCCCTGCCCACTTTAAGCCATATCTGTACGGATGAACGCGCCGCGCCTAAGCGCGGAGCCCGCGTTTTAGTTCTGGCTCCAACGCGGGAACTAGCCTCTCAAATAGCGGTGAGTTTTCGCGATTATGGTCGTACCATAGACCACCTCTCAGTGACCTGCGTCTTTGGCGGCGTTCCCATTTCGCGGCAAATTAAAAAATTGGTAGGGGGAAATGATATTCTTGTCGCCACCCCCGGACGTCTGATCGATTTACTCGATCGTAAAGCCATAACCCTCAAAGATATCGAAGTTTTGGTTTTAGATGAAGCCGACCAGATGATGGATATGGGCTTTATCCACGCGCTTAAAAAAATCGTTCAACTTGTCCCCCAAAAACGGCAGACATTGTTTTTCTCTGCCACCATGGTGCCCGCCATAAAAAAGCTTGCCGCACAATTTTTGACTGACCCTGTTACGGTCTCTGTAGCCCCGGCCAATACAACGGCGGAGCGGGTGACCCAGCAAGTTATCTTTGTCAATCAAGCCGAGAAGCAAGGCTTGCTCTCGCTGTCATTGCTTAAGCCGGATGTAAACCGCGCGCTTGTTTTCACCCGCACCAAACACGGAGCTGACCGCGTGGTAAAACGCCTCGCACAAGTCGGACTCTTGGCTGTCGCCATTCACGGCAATAAATCACAAGGCCAAAGACAGCGTGCCCTTCAATCTTTTCGTGAGGGGGATGTCACTATTCTGGTCGCAACTGATATTGCCGCGCGCGGGATTGATATTGAAGGCATTAGCCATGTGATAAATTACGAAATCCCGAATGTGCCTGAACAATATGTGCACCGAATTGGGCGGACGGGGCGAGCCAATCGCGACGGCATGGCTATTGCCTTTGTAGCTAATGATGAGCGTAAATATCTTAAAGCCATTCAAAAGCTTTTAAAAACAAGCATCCCTGTTGAGGAACTCCCGGAAGATTTTCTTAAAAAGGTCGAGGCGCTTAAAAAAACACGCAAAGCGCTGCCTCCGCCGCCAAAACAAAAAGCTGACCCGCGGAAAGGGCGCGGAAAATCCAAAAAGAAAAAAGCCCGCTATTCGAAAGACAAAACCCGCAAAAATAAAGATTCAGATGAGAGCAAAGATAAGCGCGCCTCACAGACAACACGCAAGCCTCACCGGAAAGGCCCAACAGACGCTAAAGACAAACCGCATCACGAGTCTAAAAATCAAAGCTCTCCCAAAAAATCATGGAGCGAAGAACAAAAACCAAGAGGCCGCGTCAAAACAAAGGATGCCAGACCAGCAAAAGATAATAAGCCTGACACGCGGGATAACGAATCCCGCGCGCAGCGCAAAGTCCGCAACCAAGCCAAACATGCCCAGCAGCATTCACGCAAAAAACCACGGCCCGACTCGGACAAGAATAATTCAGACCCTAAGCCCAAAGCCCATAAGCCTAAAGGACGGAATTTTTCCAAAAACAAGCCCAAGTCAAATGATGGAACTGAAACGTCTAAGAAACCGCATCAGCGCTATGGCAAGCGCAATAAAAATAAGCGGTCAAAGTCTAGCCCCCGTAATAATCCAAATTAACCCTAACGCTTTTCAAAATTACCACTGGCCCAAAGAATGAGCCCAATCAGCGGAAATTGCAGCACAACTCTTATCCACAATGCCGCCGGGCTTGCGCCCATATCACCGAAGGGAATATTTTCAATCGCCATATAGATATTCGCTGGCAGCACTGCGAGTAAATATGGCCCGAGCCAAAATCCGCTAAGTTTGCGAAATCTTTTCCAAACAAGCCCAGCTGCAAAAACAAATTCCATAAGGCCCGTAACCCAGACAATCACATAAGGAAAGGGCAAAAAAGGCGGCACAATCTTGGCAAAAGCATCATCTTGAGTAAAATGCGTCATTCCAGCGACAAAGAAAAATAGTGCTAAGAGATAACATAAAACAGTTTTAACCCGGATCATAACTCATTGTCATTCCTGCCCCAAATCGGCCCACTGGGCGAGGTTGAAACCCAAAATTTTCATAAAACCCCTCTTTCCCCGCAACAGCCATTAAGCCAATCGTTGCCCCTTGGGGAACAACACCCTCGAAAAGAGTAAATAATTTTGTCATTAATAACGTACCAATTCCTTGGCCTTGATGCGTTTGGGTAACGATAAGGTCTTGGATATAAAAACTTAAAGCTTCGTCACCAATTAAACGGACAAAGCCAATCGTTTCGTCGCACAAATGTGCGCTGACCCAAAGTAAACTATTGTCAATCGCCCGCTTAGCAAGCGTTTTATCTATATCGCCCCAACCACATGCCTGTCTAAAATCAATATATGTCTGGATATCAGGGGCGGCCTCCGTGATAACAATTGTCATTCTTAGCCCTCGGCCTCCATAGCGGCTAATCGGCTGGCTTGGTCTTCGCCAATCAGTGCGTCTATGACTTCTCCAAGCTCATCACCCGCAACGATTTTATCGAGCTTATAAAGCGTCAAATTAATGCGGTGATCCGAGACACGTCCCTGCGGGTAATTATAGGTTCTGATACGTTCAGACCGGTCGCCCGAACCGACTTGACCCTTGCGCTCATCAGCGCGCTCGGCGTCAACGCGCTGTTTTTCCATATCATAGAGTTTCATCTTGAGCAGACGTTCGGCATTGGCACGGTTCATATGTTGGGATTTGGCATCGCAAACAACAACAACCCCCGTGGGCACATGTGTCATCCGCACAGCAGAATCAGTTTTATTAACATGCTGTCCGCCTGCGCCAGAGGCCCGCATTGTATCAACGCGCACATCATTCATCGAAAAACCAATATCAATATCTTCAGGCTCAGGCAGAACAGCAACAGTTGCCGCCGATGTATGTATGCGTCCCTGCGTTTCGGTGACAGGTACGCGCTGCACGCGGTGAACGCCGGATTCAAATTTTAGCTTCCCGTAAACCCCCGCGCCCGACACAGATGCGACAATTTCTTTATAGCCCCCCATATCAGCCTCGGAATCATTTTCAATTTCAACTTTCCAGCCCTGTAACGAAGCATAGCGCGCATACATACTAAAAAGGTCACCTGCGAAAATCGCCGCTTCATCGCCCCCTGTCCCCGCGCGAATTTCCAAAATAACGGAAGCATTATCGTCTTTGTCTTTGGGCAAAAGTAAAAGCGAGACTTCTTTTTCCAACGCAGGAAGCGAGTCTTTTAAAGCTTGTAATTCCTCTTTTGCCATAGGCCCCATTTCAGGGTCATCGAGCATAAGTTGAAGATCTTCCATTTCGGCGCGCACGGATTGCAGCTTGCGCACGCCTTCGGCCACGGGGCGCAGCTCAGCATAATCTTTGCCAAGTTTTACAATCTCTGCCCCGTCTGTAGTTGCACCCATACGCGCTTCGATCTGTTCAAAGCGATCGACAACCTGCGCTAATTTAATATCCGGGATATGCATGATGGCGGGATAGGCCCTTAAAACTCGGATGACAAGCCAAAGAACAGCGTCCGGGGCCGGCCGGGAAAGAAACGTTCATTGCCAAAAGCAAAATCCGCGCGGTCAGCAAAGCGAGTATCAAAAAGATTATCAACACGTCCAAAAACAGATAGGCCCTCTCCAACATCATACGTGCTTCGTAGAACAAATATATCGTGACCGGGATAACTTTCTGTATTGCCCGGGTTTGTAAAATACGCTCCAACATGACGCCATTCAATTTCAGCGTTCCAATCATCGACCGGCCACACTGTTGCGCGTAAATGGGCCAGTGTATCAGGCGCTGTATCCACACGGTCGCCCTCGGTAATATTATTCGAGACAGAGCCGACAGTTTCGGTAAAATTATATGTATGCCGTGCCAAGGTGCCATCCCCTGAGACACTTAGCCAAGGGGTTATCGGTGTTGTAAAGCTCAGTTCTATACCTGAATGACGCGTCTTGCCATTGACGACATTAAAGCCATTGGCATTGCGAAAAAAGAAATTGTCTTTCCATTGGGTAAAGGCTGCAAGCTCAGCATAAATACCATTTTTATCAAATTTCCAACCGGCTTCTAGACTATCGAGAGTTTCAACACCGGCCTCCCCTGGAACCTGATTAAGCTGAGCTGAGTATAAATCCGTAACTTGCGGCGCACGCGAGCCCCGCGCGGCGCGTACATAAACAACAGAGTTTTCATTAATATCATAGCCAAAATTTATTTTCGGAGTCACTGTCAAAAAATCATCTGATCGGTCAGCCGAGCGGATAAAGCGTCCTGAGCGACCGTCACTAGCTAGGTTATCATAGCTGTAATCGGTGTATTCTGCGCGCAGGCCCAGTTCTAAAACAGCCGGGCCAAATTCAAAGCTTTTCTCAGCATAAGTCGCAGCGACAATAGATTCGACCTCATAATCATAATGCAAGCCTTGAACAAATGAGAATCGGCTAGGATTTTCTTGAAATTCAAATAGCGATCCCTGGGTGTATTCAATATCCGCCCCGATATTCAGCCCATCACCAAACCAAGCCGATTGAAGACCGATAGAGCTGTGGTCATTTTCTTCTAAAGCTTGTCCTGGCACAAAATGGCGAAGAAAGCGTAATTCAGCACGCCGAGCATAAGGCGTAAGGGCTAATGTTTTTCCACCTAATTCTCGTTCAAAACGCGCTTGGGTTCGATATGATCTAGCATCCCGAAAAGCCTCCGGATTAGGGTTAGTAAAGCGAATATCATCATCCAAGTAAGCATCATCACCTTGGATGAAACCTGCTGTCTCTTGGTTAAGGTTATTAATGGCCGTGAGCCAATCAACAGACCACGGGCCAAAGTTCTGCTCATATTTTAATTCGAATTTTTGTTGATCAAAGCCGCTATCCTCACGAAATCCATTATCAGAGACGAGTGATAGCGAGGCCCTGAATGCATTTCCAACCCTGGCTGAAAGCTGAGCCGATACAAGACCATCATTACTGCCTAAAATACGAAAATGGTTGGGCCCTTCCACTGATCGGGATTGAACATTTATAAGACCGTGAACAGCGTTGGAGCCATAAAGGGCAGGGCCCGGTCCTTTAAAAACTTCTATGTTTTTAGCAAATTCTGTTCCGGCTTCGAATAATCCATTGACATTAGCAAAACCTGCCGCGCGCAAAGCTACGCTATCTTGAAGATATAAAAAAGACCCTGCCCCCGCTCCGCCCGTCAAAACCGGAGAGCGAATGGCTGTTAAATGTTCTTGGCCAGAACCACGGTGAATATTGACTCCGGCAACGCCGTTCAAAGCTTCCGCTGGATGAACCAATGAAATGGTTGCCAATTTTTCTGCGTCTATGACATCCACGCTACCCGCAATTTGGGTCAATCTGCGATCTTCATCATAAATCCCATGAACAATCAAAGCCTCATCGGCCTTTAATAACGGCGTATTTATAATTTCATTTAAGCTTGATTGCCCCCATGCGGGGGCAGCAAATAATAGCGGAATTAAAACCAGATATTTCATCACGCTGATATGCCCCAAGATGTTAAAGTACAAAAGTAAATTTTATTTTTTTGACTTAGGTTTTGAAGGCCGTTTTGGCGCTGTTTTTGACTTAATCTCAAACGGTGAATTTTGCGACACAATATTCAAGTCCGTTTGCGGGAATGGGATTGAAATTCCTGCTGCCTCCAAGGCCTTATTGACTTCCGTATGAATGATATGTGTTACAGGCCATCGGTCTTCGAAATGGTTTAAAAAGACTCGTAATTGGAAATCCAAAGAGCTGTCTCCGAAGCCTGTAAACAGTACATTAGGCGCTGGAGTGTCCAGAACTTTTGGATTATCTCTGAGAACCTTTAACATAATCTCCCGCGCTTGATCGGTATCCGAGCCATAGGCAATTCCGAGAGGAATTATCATCCGCGTAATTGAGTTGCTAAGCGTCCAATTAGTGACGCGTTCACTGATCAATGCTTCATTTGGAATAAGGATTTCACGATTATCCAAATCACTTAATGTTGTTGCCCGAATTTGAATGCGTGAGACTGTACCGCTTTGTTCGCCAATTGTGACATAGTCGCCTATTCTAATGGGGCGTTCAAATAAGATAATAAGTCCTGAGATAAAATTGGCGATAATTTTTTGAAGGCCAAATCCAATACCCACAGACAGGCCCGTCACTATCCAACGTAATTGAGACCACTGCAGACCAAGGCGGTCAAATCCAATGATGACACCTGTTGCGATAATAACATAACCCAAAATTGTTCGAATGGCATACCGCGTACCGGCATCTATACCCGCTCGGTTTAAAACAAATATTTCAAGAAAGCCCGGAAGGTTTTTGGCCGCGATATAGGTTAGAGCCAAAATAATAATAGATTGAATTAAATTCCAAAGCGTGATCGGGATTTTCGTATCGATAATCGCGCCCGCATCATCAAAGACCTGCCCTGTGTAACTACCTAGAACAACATCATTAAAGATAGATAAGGCAGGAAGAAGCTCTGACCAGGTTACCCACATTAATGCGGTAAACCCAATGATGATCAAGGTATTCAAGAGCTGCGAAGATTGCCGCGAAATTGCTTTTATATCAAATTTACTCGCATCAACGGGCGGAGGCGGAGGCATAGTTTCGCCACGCTCTTCTGCTTCTGCTTTTTGTTGTCTGGCCAGCACAGCCGCATCTCTTTTCGCGATAGCTTCACGTAAAGCCAGACGACGCTGTGCAATAAGCACAGTTCTATGAATAAACCCGTAAACAACATAAGTCAGTAAAAACAGCCAGCCAGATAAAAATAATCGCCACAATATTTTGTTGGACGTATCGTAATATCCTGAAGCGGCCATACCGATAGATAAAAGCGGGCCAACAATAAATATAGCTCCTAAAACTATCGAATATTTTTTGAAGGACCTGTCTTTATTTTTATCACTATCTTGCTGTTTGTCCCGCCTTAAAATGACGCGATAACTTAAAATGGCTAATGATAAAGCAGAAATGATGAAAGAAAATAGACTAAAGCCTTCAGATATTTCCGGGGTTAGGCTTCCTTCGCTAAACCCAATAAGAGCTGTCGTAAATCCAGTAAAAGGAACAAACCATATAAAATTTTTATTGAGGGCTTTGCGGACAGATTCTGGAAACTTATAATGGAGGTCAAATAAAGATTTATCTTTATCCCACGCCCTCCAAGTCAGAAAGAACAAACTATAAATGACCAGATATAAAAATGTCTCTTGAAGGTCTTCAATGAGGGGATGTGGAGAATTGCTAATTTCAAACAAGCCTGCAAGCACTAAAAACATTAACGGCAAGGGCAGCGCAATAAAAATACAAGCGAGTACAACAATTGGCGTATGCCAAAAACTATCATTGCTAACATCACCAACCATTTTACCTCGGCGATAAATATCAAGCCAGATTTTGGGCCGAAGTAAAATAATCGTGCTCACTATGATTATAAAAATAAGAATAAAGGGCCAAACCAAAACAGCTTGAGAAATCAATTCTTGGCTTGCAAGACTAATATGTTCTGGAGAAAAAAGTAAAATGCCGCCCCTGATAGCTTTTTGAAACCAGGCTAAATTAATGGGGGGAACACTGGGAACCCAGAGGAGTTTTTCATCCAATAAGTCTTTGAGTTCAATCGTTGAAGCTAACAGCCCCTTTTGCTGGTTTTGTAATTCAACGATTTCATTGATTTGGGTCGAAGACGCGCTCGATACTCGTAGCAACATATCTCGATGTTGAGTGTAAAGGGTTCTATATGATGTTTCATCACCCGCTGATAATGCGATAAGGTCTGGGTCTTCGAGGCGGGCAAATGCCAGAGCTTTTTCGGTATCTGGACGGCCAATAGGAAGATCCCTCAAAGTGTCTTGGGCAATAAGACGTTTTTGAGTCAAAGCTATGAGAGATTTTTGGGTAGTATCAATTTGATTTTTAATGGCTTGGGGTGCTTGTAACTGATTGGAGAGACGCCGTAATGTCGCGCCAGTTTGTCGATTCAAATTACCTAAATTTATAAAATCATGTGCAACTCTAAGGTCACTTTCGACATCATCCAAACGCGATCTGACGGTTGCTCCACGTTTTGAAATACTGGTCGCATCAGCTGCCAAAGTGACAAGCGAATCTGCTAAAGCCACATTAGAGCGAGCAAGACTTTGAACTAAAGGGTGCGATTCCGCATATAAGGCTAAAATTGATAAAGTGTCCGATTTAAACTGAGCCGCTTCATTAGCTCGTCCCTGACCCGTTTTATCATGTAAATATTTAACCTCGGCATCAACGCTTTCTAATTTTAATTCCGCGAGATTTCTACGAGCCGTGAGAATTTTAGTACGTTCAGGCAAGCCTGCAATTTCATGTTCCAAAGCTTCTAATTTAATTGCTTGCATATATTTTTGTGCGGCAAGGCTTTTACGCCGCGCATCGCCCACACGGTCCAATTGACCCTCCCCCGCTTCAGTCAATTGCGTTGTCAGATCTCCTAATTTTTCTCCTGTCTGTGTCAGCTCATTTGGCGCTTCGACTTGCCGCGTTGATAAGTTTTGTAACCCCGTTTCATAACCTTCAAGTTCGGAGCGTAAGGCGTTGGCGCGGCTTTCTTGCACAATCAAATTTTGTTCAAGTTTTACAAGGTCTTCTTCTCGCATAGGTTCATCTGCCCCGGCTTCGGAGGCGTCTGGCTTGACAAGGTCTTGCTCTTTAGCGATCTGGTTTTCTAATCCTTTAAGCGTCTCGGATGCATTTTCCAGCTCTGCCTGAAAAAGAGCTCCGCTTTCTTTATCCTTTGTAGCGGCTGCGAGAGCAGCACTGGCTGTTTCTAAAAATCCTTGTATTTGTTTTTTTTGATCGTCAGTTAACCTATCATTAGAAGATAAAGACTGAAGGGTTTTTTCGATCGATGTAATTGAAAAATCAGGACGCTCAATTTCATTTTGGGCGAAAGCGGGTAAAGCTGCAAAAACAACAAAAAGGGTTGATATCAAGAATTTAAGAAATTGCATCAGCTTATACTCTCCTTCTCCCCATCTTGTCTGAATATTACTTTATCTATGAAGCCTTTTTGTCATACTAGCTTTAGGTATTCATACTTTCAAAAAAGTCCGAATTTGTTTTACTATCTTTTAGTTTAGAGAGTAAAAACTCGATAGCATCCATTGTCCCCATAGGATTCAAAATTCTTCGAAGGACATAGGTTTTTTGCAATTCAACTGGCGATATTAAAAGTTCTTCTTTTCGAGTCCCTGATTTTGTAACGTCAATAGCCGGGAAGACACGTTTATCAGCAACTTTTCGATCTAAAACGATTTCAGAGTTACCTGTTCCTTTAAATTCCTCGAAAATAACTTCATCCATACGTGAACCGGTTTCAATCAAAGCCGTCGCAATAATGGTTAGAGAGCCGCCTTCTTCAATATTTCGCGCCGCGCCAAAGAATCTTTTTGGCCGCTGCAAAGCATTAGCATCAACGCCGCCTGTAAGAACTTTACCCGAGCTTGGAACAACCGTATTATAAGCCCGTCCCAGACGTGTAATCGAATCAAGCAATATTACGACATCTTTGCCATGCTCAGTTAAACGTTTAGCCTTTTGAATAACCATTTCGGCAACTTGAACGTGGCGTGTGGCAGGTTCGTCAAATGTTGACGATACAACTTCCCCTTTGACGGAACGCTGCATATCCGTAACTTCTTCGGGACGTTCATCAATTAAAAGAACCAGAACATAACATTCCGGATGGTTCTTTTCTATCGAATGGGCAATGTTTTGAAGTAAAACTGTTTTACCTGTCCGCGGAGGTGCAACAATCAAAGCCCGTTGGCCTTTACCTATAGGAGAAACAATATCAATTATTCGGCCAGATATATCTTTGATCGTTGGATCTTCAATTTCCATTTGAAAACGTTCATCAGGGTATAAAGGTGTGAGATTGTCAAAATGAGCTTTATTACGCGCTTGTTCTGGCGTCCCGAAATTCATTGAGGAAACTTTAGTTAAAGCAAAGTAGCGCTCATTTTCACGAGGACTTCGAATTTCGCCGGAAACAGTATCACCCGTTCTTAACCCAAGTTTACGAACTTGATTGGGACTTACATATATATCATCCGGACCCGGTAGATAATTGGCTTCCGGCGCCCGTAAAAAACCAAACCCGTCTTGGAGAACTTCGAGAACTCCCCCGCCATTAATCTCAACTTCATTTTCGGCAAGGTCTTTTAGAACTTTAACAAAAATATCTTGTTTTCGCATTGAGCCCGCATTTTCAACGCCTACTTTTTCAGCAAAATTTATAAGATCAGCGGGTTTAAGGGCTTTTAAATCGTCCAAACTGATAGAGGTCAAACCCTCCGGGTTAAGCGTTATAGTATCTGACATGATATTCCGTATTTTAATAAGAAGGTTTTAATATCTTCAGCGCAATAAATTTATAAAGGAAGATATATGATCAGGACGACCAATTGGAAAACTCCTTAAACGAAATGTTTTAGGCCCGTCAAGTTAATTAAAACGGTTTTATAATCGCTAAAATTACAATAATAATCGTCATAATAGCAGGAATTTCATTTATACGCCTGAAAAATATTTCCGATTTAGGACGTATATCTGTCAGGAATAGTTTTCGCTGTTTCGATAAGAAACCGTGATAGCCAATTAAACCTAAAACAAGCAGAAGCTTAACAGGTAACCAAATTGTACGGGTTAAGTTCCCTATATTATAGCCAATTAAAATAAGCCCAAAAATAATAGCCGCTACCATAGCCGGTGTCATAATAATACGGATAAGTTTTTGCTCAGCTTCAACCATCTTTATTTCAAGTTCCCCGCCCGGTTTTGATTGACTATGATAAACAAATAATCGAGGCAAATAAAGTAAGCCAGCCATCCAAAAAATGACTGATATAAGATGAAACGCTTTCGCCCAATTATAAAAATCAAACATAATTACCTTGTCCTGTTCGAATATGATTTATCACTGCGTGAACATTTTCAATTTTGACATCCGGCGTTACTCCGTGTCCTAAATTAAAAATATGAGGTCCAGAGGCTTTATCCAAAACAGATTGAACGGCATTTTCTAAAACCTTACCGCCTATACGCAACGCCAAAGGATCCAAGTTTCCTTGATAGGGCATATTCTTAGGAATATGATATCGAATATCATCTAATCCTGTGTCGGTTCCTATTGCTAATGCTGTAATTCCGGTCTCTTTAGCATATCTAATAGCATTAAAACCGGCACCTCTTGGAAATCCTATAATAGGCTTATCAATCCCCGCAGCTCTAACTAAAGATATAATTTCTTTTGTCGGATTTAAAATTAAAGTTTCGAACTGTTTAGGCGGAAGTCCTTCAGCCCAGCTTTCAAATATCTTTAAAACATCAGCACCTGCTTTAGCTTGATGAATTAAATAATCAGCGCTTGATATGACTAACGCCTTTAATAAATCATCCATAGCTGACTTATTTTCATAAGCAAAACGTTTAGCTATTTCTTTGGTTGGAGAACCTTTTCCTTCAATCATATAAGTTGCAACAGTCCATGGGCCTCCGCAAAATCCTATTAATGCTTTAGTCCTTGATAAGTTTTTTCGGACACGCGATACAGTTTCATAAACTGGAGATATTCTCTTTGCTGCATCTTTAATGGTTAAATTTGAAACATCGGCTATAGATAAAGGATCCAGAACAGGCCCGAGACCTTTTACGAATTTCACATCTCTGCCTAAAGCAATGGGAATTAGTAATATATCAGCAAATAAAATAGCGGCGTCCATATCATAACGTTCGACTGGTTGTAATGTTACTTTCGCTGCCTTTTCTGGGGTGAAACAAAAATCTATAAAATCTTTAGCTGTTTCTCTGACCTTTAAGTATTCAGGCAAATGTCGTCCAGCTTGCCTCATCATCCATATAGGAGTTGGATTTTGAGGTTTACCTTTCAGAACGTTCAATATGGGTGAGGTCAAGTTATCTTCCTATTTGTTCACTTTTGATCAGCTCTCTTATATTTTTATTATTAAGTGATGATAGTGATAGAAAGACGCATATGTTGATAGTTATTTTGATGAGAGAGAAAGCTTAATATGTGTTAGATTATTAAGAATATATTCTATGATACGAAATGAATTGTTTGTTTTTGATTATGTTTAAACAGGTATATCCACTTGTTTTATATTAATTATTTTTGTGGATTAATCACTGTATATTTTTGAGGATAAAGTTATCCCTGTTTTACTATAGATTAATATTATCTAATTCACATTCTGAATAGTTTGAGTAATTAAAGCAAAGTTTTGTATTTGTTTCATAGTTTTATTAAACAAGTCATTTTAGATGTGGATAATAGGTGATAGTTTATATCAGAAATGAGATAACAGATGGCTGAGCGTAATAAAAATATATCAATATATTTTCATGTCCATTTAGTCTCTGATTCGACGGGTGAAACCCTTGTCGCTATGATGAAAGCTTCTACAGCGCAGTTCAGAAATGCAACGGCGTTAGAACATCTGCACACTCTGGTTAGAAGTGAAGCGCAGATGGAAAAATCACTTGAACAGATAGAATCAAAGCCTGGTGTAGTTCTTTATACTCTTGTTAATCACGACCGCCGAAAGCTACTGGAGAGTCGCTGTGCTGAACTTAACATTCCAGCTATTTCAATTTTAGACCCAACATTATCTATGCTTGGCCGTTATTTGGGCTCTGCTATGATCAGTGAAGTTGGGGCGCAAAGGAATTTGGACGCAGAATATTACAACCGGATTGAAGCTCTTGACTTTGCCATGGCACATGATGATGGACAAAATGTTCAAGGATTGCGCAATGCAGATATCATTCTTTTAGGAATAAGTAGGACCTCTAAAACTCCAACATGTATTTATCTCGCTAATAGAGGATTTAAGGCTGGAAATATACCTTTAGTCCCTAATGCTCCGTTGCCAACTATATTAGATAACTTCACAATGCCATATATTATAGGTTTGGTGGCCTCTCCTGACCGTATTGTTCAAATAAGAGAACAAAGGCTAATGGGACTTAATCAAAACGACCAAACAGATTATATTGATGTAGACCGTGTGCGCGAAGAAATGAGAGAAGCTAAACGCATGTTTGTTAAAAAGGGCTATAAAGTTATTGATGTGACGAGAAAGTCTATTGAAGAAACATCGGCACAAATTATTAATGCTTATCAGACTCGGGAAAAAAATGGATAATCTACCGATCATTTTAGCGTCTGGTAGTGATATTCGTCGTCAATTGATGGCTGACGCTGGTTTAAATTTTGAAGTCGTTGTTAAACCCGTAGATGAGCAGTCGATAAAGCAATCTATGCTGGCGCAAAACGCGCTCATCAAAGATATAGCAGATGCCCTAGCTGAAGCTAAATCTATGCGAGTTAGTCAGGGAATGCCAGGTCTTGTTATTGGTGCTGATCAAATCATGGTGATGGATCAACAGCTTTTTGATAAGCCTAAAACAATGGATGAAGCGAGAGAGAGGCTTAAATTGATGAGAGGCAAGCCTCATCAGCTTATAGGGGCTGTTGTGATTTGCGAAAACGGGATCCCTGTTTGGCGGCATATGTCAAAAACTAAATTAACGATGCGAGACTTCAGCGATGGTTTTTTGGATGATTATTTGCTAGCTGAAGGTGAAACTATTTTGAAATCTGTTGGTGCTTACAGATTTGAAGGCAGGGGATCTCAATTGTTTTCAAGTGTCGAGGGTGACTTCTTTTCTATTTTAGGCTTATCACTCTTAGCTATTTTAGATTATTTAAGGATGAGAGGGGCTATTCCATCGTGAGCCAAGTCGTAAAACTTGCAGGTGTTTGTGGTTGGCCTATCCATCACTCTTTATCGCCTGTTTTGCATAATTATTGGCTTAAAGATTTAGGTATGACGGGCGCCTATGTTCATTTTGCTGTTAGGCCGGACAATGCTATCAGGGCGTTTAAAAGTCTTAAAAATACATCAATTTCGGGTGTGAACGTAACTCTTCCTCTTAAATCACTCGCTTATGAAGCTGCTGATAGACATAGTGCTGATGCTATAAAACTTGGCGTAGCGAATTGTCTTTATAAAAAAAATGGCCAGCTCATTGCGCATAATACTGATATGGAAGGTTTTGCCTCACCGCTGATAAAGGCTATGGGGCCAAAAGAACTAGCTGACACATCCGCATTGGTCATAGGGACTGGAGGCGCTGCCAAAGCAGTTATCGGGGCGCTACTTTTATTGAATATACCTGAAATCAGATTATGCGGGCGGACAGATGAAACTGCTGAAGCTATGGCTAGGGCCGTTAATTTACCGAGCCTATATAGCATCAAATGGGACCAGCGAGCCCAAGCCGTTAAGAGCGCAAATTTAATTATTAATGCGAGTGCTGGAGGGATGAAGGGTAAACCTGAACTTGATCTGGATATATCAGGAATTGGGGCCAATAGTTTTGTTTACGATCTTATATATACGCCGAGTCAGACGAAACTTCTGCGTGAGGCTAAGGCTTTGGGATGCCGGACATTGGGCGGGCTTGATATGCTTATTGCGCAAGCTCGGCCGTCATTTAAACGGTTTTATGGGCAGTTACCACGAGCTGATTGTGATCCGACGGAGGTTTTACTCAATGAGTTGAGAGGTCGCCGGTGATTATCATTGGCCTGACGGGCTCTATAGGTATGGGTAAGACAACCACAGCCGATATGTTCAAAGCGGAAGGGTGTCCGGTTTTTGATGCTGATGCTGAAGTGCATAAGCTATATGAAAAAGGTGGAAAAGCCGTGCCTATTATTAGGGCTGTTTTTCCCGACGCCATTAAAAAAGGCGCTATAGATCGTAAGGTTTTAGGAGCGCATATGAAACAAGACCCTCTGCAATTAAAAGTACTTGAAAGCTTTATCCATCCCTTAGTAGGAGAAAGCCGGGCGAAGTTTTTAAGCGAGCATAAAGATAGTGACATCGTCTTAATGGATGTACCTCTATTATTTGAGACTGGCGGCCAGTCTTATGTAGACCATATCGTTGTTGTGACTTCGCCGTTTGATGTTCAACGCGCGAGGGTTCTGTCTCGCGAGGGTATGAGCGAAAACTTATTTGAGTCTTTATTATCTCGTCAGATGCCCGATAGTGAAAAAAGAGCGCGGGCTGATACACTTATTTTTACGGACCAGGGCCTAGATAATGCCCGCGAACAGGTGCAGGCATTACTTTTAAAATTGCGAGTTAAGAACGATAAATAGATGATGAGCGGCAAACGGGAAATTGTATTCGATACGGAAACGACGGGTTTTAATGCGACAGGCGATGACAGAATTACTGAAATTGGCTGCGTTGAAATTATAGACCTTTTACCGACGGGTAAGAACTTTCATGCCTATATTAATCCGCGGCGTAGCGTGCCTGAAAAAGTGACTGAGATTACAGGATTAACAGAAGAATTTCTCATAGCTAATGGCGTCTATTTCGAAGATGCGGCAGAAGGTTTTCTTGAATTTATTGGTGACAGCCCCCTCGTCGCGCATAATGCAGATTTTGATAGAAGCTTTATAAATGCTGAGCTTGAACGCGCATCTTTTGAACCAATTCCACGTAATCGCTTTAATGATACATTGCAGATGGCGCGGGAAATGTTTCCGGGGTCGCCGGCCTCTCTTGATGCCCTTTGTAAACGCTTTGGCGTTTCGTTAGCGGGGCGTAATACGCATGGCGCTATCATTGACTCTGAACTTCTGGCCGAAGTTTATCTGCAATTAAATGGCGGCAGAGAACATAGTCTTGCCCTTGATGATTCTATACAGGATAGGGATATGACTAAACTAATAGCTGTTAGTCGCTCTCGCCCAGACCCATTGCCTAGTTTGCTAACGCCTTTGGAAAAAGAACAACATGCCAGTTTTATAAACGGAATTAGCGAGGATATGTTGTGGCAGAAATATTGGCGTAAGTCGGAGAGAGCTTAAGAACTTATACAGTCTGCATAGTTTTTTTTCAATTTTGCCGTAAGTCCTGTAATTGGTCTGTGTTCAAAAGCATAGTCTGTCACCAAGACATGAGCTGCATCGGCCTTTTGAGCTGACCAGTCATAGCCTATTTTTCCGAGAATAGGTATATTGTGTTGCCCAAGCTTTGATATCAGCTTTTGGTCATTAATGGCCCCGCCAACCCAAGCGGCAACTTTTTGATTTCTTAAGGTCAGCACATCATTTGATCTGTTAGTTGAGACCGAGATTATCATTTGTGGTGCGAGCTTAGAGAGCGCGCGGGCTTGTTTCTGACTATAGGCTATAAGGATCACGTGATCAGACATGTTCTGATCTGTTATAGCGTTGATTACATATTGATAATTGGCGCTGCTTTTAAAATCTATTTCCAGATATATCCGGTCCTTAGCAGCCAATAAATAATCTTTAAGCTTTGGAATAGTTTGCGACGTTAACCTGCCTTGTGTGTCCTTAAGTAAAAAGGTTTTAGCGCTTTCCCATGTTGTTGCAGCGAGTACCCCTTTGCCAGTGGAGCCATCTTCCCAAACGCCATCATGATATAGGATATGTGTGCCATCTTTTAATTTGGCCACATCTATCTCGGCCATGAGGTATCCTTTTTTTATAAGCATTTCTAAGGCAGCGATTGAGTTTTCCGCTTTATCTGTTCCGCGAGCGGTTCCCCTATGCGCGGATATTATGGCTGTTTCTTGCGGAAGGCAGTCAAATTGTTTTTGTAGCGATGGGAGAGGAGCTGATAATTTAGGGGGTTCTACGCCGCAGCCGGAGAGAATAATAGTGACTGTTAGAAGAATAATAGGGGTTATGAGTCTGGTAAAATTCATAGCGTGCTTTAACAATGCTTTGCTACAATACAAAGGGTGTATAAAGCCGCGACTATGCAGTTTAATGACGCTGATACGATTTTTTCTTTAAGTTCCGCACCTGGACGTTCTGGCGTGGCTGTGTTTCGTGTTAGCGGTGATAAGGCTAAGAACGCTTTACTCTCACTTATATCGTCAAAATTACCTAAGGCGCGACATGCAGTATTGAGAGGTTTACGGTTTGAAGGAGACTTCTTGGATCAAGCCTTGGTTTTATGGATGCCAAAGCCACATAGTTTTACGGGAGAAGATTGCGCTGAATTTCATGTTCACGGAAGTCCCGCCACCATCGAAGCCATGGGTACAGCTTTTTTAGGTTTAGGACTACGCCAGTCTGAAGCGGGTGAATTTACGCGTCGTGCTTTTGCGCATAATAAAATGGATTTGACAGAAGCGGAAGGTCTTGCTGACCTTATCGACTCTGAAACACAAGGCCAACGCCGCCAAGCCCTTAATCATATGCAAGGCGGTCTACGAGAAATTTATGAGGGGTTAAAGGAATCCTTGCTGGACGCTTTATCACAGATTGAAGGAGAAATTGATTTTTCGGAGGAAGCGGATGTACCGGATACGTTATCCCATAAAGCTTACCCTTACTTGAAAGACGTTATAGAAGAGATGGAGGATTTGCTCAAAGATGCTGAGCGCGGTGAACGATTAAGGTCCGGTCTGGATATTGCTATTATAGGACCCCCTAATGCGGGTAAATCAACGCTTATGAATGCGCTTTCGGGTAGAGATATAGCTATAACGTCAGACATTGCTGGAACAACACGTGATATTATAGAAAGCCAAATGGTTATAGCTGGCTTGCCGGTCAGGCTTTCTGATACGGCAGGTCTTCGGAAAGCTTCAGATGACGTTGAAGCGGAAGGCGTGCGCCGCGCCATATGCCGGGCGGAAGAGAGCGATATTCGAATATATGTGCAAGATAGTCAAAATACCGCTTGGGATAAACAAGCTTTGTCCTTGGTAACCGAATCTGACTTTGTCCTCATGAATAAATCAGATCTGGGTGAGGCTAAGCCCTCCCCTGCCCTAACGAGAAGAGTATATAACATTAGCGCATCGACAAGAGAAGGCCTTGATGAATTTGTTCGGGCGCTGGAAAAGTCTGTCATTGATAGATTTCAGCCTAATCAACATGCAGGGCTAACGCGAGCTCGACACCGGAATTGTATAGAACGAGCGGTTCATTCATCGCAGAGCGCTGTTTCAAATTTGAGTATTGCACCAGAATTAGCAGGTGAAGATATCAGGAGAGCTATGCATGCTTTAAAGGAACTTGCGGGTGAGATGGATATAGAAAATGTATTTGATAGAATATTCTCAAAATTCTGTGTTGGAAAATAATGTTTCACGTGAAACATTTGGATCCAGTTATATGTGATGTATCGACAAGCCTTTAGACACAGGTTATAGGCCGCGAAAGTTAAAGCCTTGTGGCCATGGCTGTGTATTTGGAGCACTTTATGCCCCTTAATTGGGATGTCATTATTATAGGGGGTGGTCATGCAGGCTGTGAGGCTGCGGCTGCGTCAGCCCGTGTGGGAGCAAAAACCCTATTATTGACGCACAAGATAGAGTCTATCGGAGAAATGTCCTGTAATCCGGCTATAGGGGGGCTTGGGAAAGGTCACCTTGTTCGTGAGATTGACGCTTTGGACGGAATCATGGGCCATGTTGCAGATGCCTCTGGGATTCAGTTTAGGCTGTTAAATCGTTCCAAAGGGCCTGCGGTTCGAGGACCCCGAACCCAATCCGACCGCTGGCTTTACAAAATGGCTATGCAGGGTACGCTTCTGAATTATCCGAATTTAACTGTAAAAGCGGCTGCCGTCGAAGATTTGTTGGTTGAAAATGGCCGTGTTGTGGGTGTTAAGACCGCTATTGGCAGTAATTATAGATGTGAACATGTTGTTTTAACAGCAGGTACATTTCTAAAAGGTGTTATTCATATTGGGTTTGATCGCACCCCAGCAGGTCGTTTTGGAGAAGACCCGGCCATTGGTTTGGCTGATCGACTTTATGATTTGGGCTTAAAAATGGGGCGGCTTAAGACAGGAACACCGGCGCGGTTATCAAAAGAGTCGATTGATTGGGATAGTCTTGAACAGCAAGCTGCAGATGAGCAGCCTATACCTTTTTCTTTTATGAGTGACAAAATTACGGTTCCTCAAGTGACATGTGCGATTACGCATACAAATGAAGATACGCATAAAATTATAGCAGAAAATATTGATAAATCAGCAGTTTATGGAGGCACCATATCTGGTAAGGGGCCGCGTTATTGTCCGGCTATCGAAGACAAAGTGGTGCGTTTTGGTGACCGTAATCGTCATCAGGTGTTTTTGGAACCTGAAGGTCTTATTGGTAATCCCGATGGTGACACGGTATATCCGAATGGAATTTCAACGTCTCTTCCTATAGATATTCAAGATCAATTTATGAGAACGATGCGAGGGCTAGAGCATGTTAAGGTCAAACGCTATGGTTATGCGATAGAATATGACTATGTTGATCCAAGGGAATTGCGGGCAACATTGGAAGTACGTTCCTTGTCAGGCCTTTATCTTGCAGGACAAATTAATGGGACAACGGGCTATGAGGAGGCGGCTGCACAAGGCATGATCGCCGGATTAAATGCAGCGCTTTCTGCAGGCGGTTCCAAGCCATTCATATTGGATAGAAGTCAGGCCTATATCGGCGTCATGATTGACGACCTCATTACAAAAGGCGTCACTGAGCCTTATCGGATGTTTACGAGCCGGGCCGAATACCGTTTATTGCTCAGAGCAGATAATGCTGACCAACGCCTTACTCCGCTAGGGGACAAGATAGGTATTATAGGGCCCAAGAGACAACGTTCATTCTTAGATAAAATAGATGTTTTAAAGCGAGCCAAAAAATTAGGGGGAACTTTAGCTAAAACACCTAATGAGCTTAAAAAACAAGGACTTAAGGTCAACCAAGACGGGGTCACGCGCAGTGTATTGGACCTTTTGGCCTACCCTAATATTAAGTTTGCAGATTTAATACCCGTTTGGCCGGAATTATACGACCTTCCTCATGTTGCGCGCGAATATCTTGAGACCGAAGCATTATATGCGGGCTATATAGAACGGCAAGCCAGAGATATTGCGGCTTTTAAACGGGATGAAGGTTTACGTATACCGGAGGGCTTTGATTATGACAGTGTAGGTGGGCTGTCCAATGAGGTTCGTCTTAAGCTTCAAGCCGTGCGACCAGCGACATTAGGGCAAGCCGCGCGTATTGAAGGTGTGACGCCTGGCGCTCTAACGGCTGTTCTCGCCTATGTACGTAAAGCGAGTTAGACTGTGTTTACAGTTGATGACTTTGCTCGGCAAAGCGATGTTTCACGTGAAACATTAGAAAGCTATAAGCTTTGGCACAGCCTTTTGCTAAAATGGAATAGAAGGATAAACCTCGTCTCCCACACCGCTATAGAGGATTATTGGGCCCGTCATGCACTTGATAGTTGGCAAATAACGCCATATTTACCTGAAAGTGTCGAAAAAATCATTGATTTGGGTTCTGGCGCGGGTTTTCCTGGCCTATCCTTAGCCATCTCTTGCAAAGAAAGAGCACAAGGTTCTGTGCTCTTAGTTGAATCGGCTGGAAAAAAAGCCAGTTTCTTGCGCACAGTTATAAGAGAACTAGATTTACCAGCAAAGGTGATATCAGATCGAGCAGAAACCCTTCCTGCTGAAATTTATGATGTCGTGAGTGCTCGAGCTTTTGCACCATTACCGCGCTTATTTGATTATGCACAGAGATTTTGGGGGAAAAACACGCAAGGCCTTTTTTTAAAAGGTGAAAACGTCCAATATGAGTTAACGGAAGCTAAAAAGACATGGAATTACGACGTGGATATAAAACCAAGTGTAAGCGATTCCACGGGATCAATACTTAAAGTCACAGGGTTAGCGCGCCTAAATACTTAAGTCCATATTATGGGAATCACAATGGCCAAAGGTCCACGTATAATCGCTATTGTCAATCAAAAGGGTGGCGTTGGTAAAACAACGACAACCATCAATCTTGCGTCGGCTTTAACTCTGCAAGGAAAAAAGGTTCTCATTTTAGATATGGATCCACAGGGTAATGCGGCGACAGGTTTGGGCATTCCCCGGGCCTCGCGCGAGGTGACTATATATGATGTCCTTGTTGACGGTGCCTCAATTGCTGATGCTACTTTAGAAACCACTGTACCGGGACTCAAACTTGTTCCGTCCCATATAGATCTGGCCAGCGCGGAATTGGAAATTGGAGATAGGGCAGGGCGTACGACAATATTACGTGACGCTATTAAAGGTGATCATAATAATTATGATTATATTCTGATAGACTGCCCGCCCTCTTTAAACTTGTTAACTGTCAATGCTTTATCCGCTTCACGGTCCGTTCTTGTTCCTTTGCAGTGTGAATTTTTTGCCCTTGAAGGATTAAGTCAACTTTTAAAAACGATCGAAATGGCTAAGGCGAATATCAACCCGAAGCTCGTTATCGATGGTGTTATGTTAACAATGTACGACCCTCGCAACCGTTTATCCGCGCAGGTCGCAGCCGATGTTCGAAAACATTTGGGCCGCGCCGTATTTAAAACAATTATTCCGCGCAATGTCAGAATTGCCGAGGCCCCGTCCTTTGGAAAACCTGTCATAATGTATGATCCAAATTGTGCAGGCTCCAAAGCCTATAAGGCTTTGGCCACAGAAATGCTGTCGCGGCATACGCGCTCGCGGCTGACTTAGGAAAAAGACGGAAGGATATAAAATGGCAAAACCAACAAAAAAGAAATCAAATGAACGCGGATTAGGCCGTGGATTGTCAGCTTTAATGTCAGATGTCAGCACGATAAATGTGCCAGTAAAATCAAAAGCTGAATCAAAACCTATAGCGCCGCCCATAACAAAGACAAAAGAAACACAACAGCCGGAACCCGCAGCCCCTCAGCGCGGGGTCACTTCTGTCTCCATAGATCAGCTGGAGCGTAACCCCGATCAGCCACGTAAATATTTTGATAAAGACAAACTCGCGGAGTTGACAGAGTCGATCAAAAATAAAGGCGTCCTGCAACCGGTCTTGGTTCGGCCTTTGCCGGAAAGCCTGCGCAGTGGCCACGGTAAAGCCCATTACCAGATCGTCGCTGGCGAGCGGCGTTGGCAAGCCGCGCTTAAAGCGGGGCTCGACTCCATGCCGGTTCTCATCCGGGAGCTCTCTGATCAAGACGTGCTCGAAATCGGCGTTGTTGAAAATGTCCAGCGCGCGGACTTAAACCCCATCGAAGAAGCCTTGGCCTATCAAGCGCTCTCGGAGCAATTTAAACGTACCCAAGAAGACATTGCGCAAGCCGTGGGCAAATCACGGCCCCATATCACCAATATGCTCCGGCTTTTGACCTTGCCCAAACGCGCGCAGACTTATCTAGCCAAAGGTAAAATCTCGACAGGTCATGCCCGCGCTATTATTGCCGCGCCTGATCCGACGGAGCTGGCAGATGTTATAGCCGATAAAGGCCTGTCTGTGCGCGAGGCCGAAGATTGGGTGCGCCGGATAAAAGCCGCGCAGGGGGCTGCCGTTAAAATCCCCGCGCAAAAAGACGCCGATACGCGTAAAGTCGAAACTGACCTTACCGATCTGCTCGGCCTGAAAACAGATCTCCGGCATAAGGGACCGGGCGGGGAATTGCGTATATATTATAAAACATCGGCGCAGCTCGATGACCTCATACGCCGTATGAAACATTAGAGACTTTAAGTGTGAGTTCTCAATCTGAAACCAAGCTTATTCCTGCGGCGACTATTATGTTGTTGCGTGAGCAGGGCAAAAGTTTTGAAGTCTTGATCTTACGTCGTAACCGCAAACTTAAAGCCTTTGGCGGCGCTTGGGTTTTTCCAGGTGGCCGCGTAGATGAAAGTGATGCTCCGGGTGAGGATGATATAACGCGAGCTCGCGTCGCCGCTATTCGAGAAACATCTGAGGAAACGGGACTGGACATCTCTGGCGAAAACCTAATCTCGCTCTCGCGCTGGATACCGCCCGTGCAGGAAAAACGCCGCTTCTCAACATGGTTTTTTATTGCCCGTGCCCCGAATGACCGCGTAAAAATTGATCAAGGCGAAATCCATGATTTTCGCTGGGTCGAGCCCAAAACCTTGCTGTCTCAAATCCCGTCTTCTGATATTATGATCATGCCGCCAACATATATATCGCTGATCCACCTTGCCCAGTATGACACAATAGATGCGATTATGAGCGCGACAGCTGCTGCCCCCGACGAGATTTTTGAAACCAAATTCCTGAAAGGCAAATCCGGTTTTGTTACCCTCTGGCGAGGCGATGCGGCTTATGATAGTCTGGAGCTAGAGACTTCCGGGCCAAGACGGCGCTTGATCTGCACGTCTGAAAGCTGGGATTACATTACCTGAAGCTGTTTTAATTCCCCCTTTTCAAGAATACCCAAATCAGATTAAGAACATCGGTAAATTTGATGGAGACCCAAGTGGCAGACCTTTTTACGCTCGAAGCGCTCTTTACTTTATTTATGTTGATATTGCTCCAAGCTGTGCTTGGTTTTGACAATCTGCTCTATATTGCGATTGAAAGTAACAAGGTTGGCGACCCCAAAGATGCCAAGAAAGTCCGCCAATGGGGCATCGGCATTGCCGTAGTCTTTCGTATCATTTTGCTCTTCGTCATTGTCGGGCTTTTCGGGCTGATGGCCGAGCCGCTCTTTAACATTCACGTTGAAAAATTCATCGAGGGTGAATTTACCATGCAGGCCTTGGTGACCTTGCTTGGCGGGGGTTTCATTATATATACGGCGGTCAAAGAAATTCACCATTTGCTCGCTGTCGACCATATCGAACATAGTGAAGGCTCGGGCCGCCGCTCGGTCGCCAAAGCCGTCGCTTTGATTGTGTTGATGAACCTCGTCTTCTCGGTCGACTCGATCCTCTCCGCCATGGCGATTGCCAGCGTACCCGGCGTAGATGGCGGCCCGCCCACCTATCAGGTTCCGCTGATGGTCATCGCCATTGTCCTCTCGGGTCTGGCCATGATCTTTATGGCTGACGCGGTGACGGATTTCCTCAAGAAAAACCGCATGTATGAAGTGCTCGGCCTGTTCATCCTCTTTCTGGTCGGCGTCTTGCTGGTCACCGAAGGCGCGCATCTGGCCCACCTTAAACTCTTTAGCTTCCCGATCGACGCCATGAGCAAATCGAGCTTCTATCTGGTTGTCGGCGTGCTGGTCATTACCGATGTTCTGTCCAATCGCTACCAAAAACGCCTCTGGGCGCAAAAGGAAGCCGAGATCCGCGGCGACAGCGCAACGGCCGGTTTGGAGGCGGTGGATGCCTTTAAGGCAAGCAAAGGAAAGAAGGTTTCGCATTAGTGAAACTTTCCTTGAACGACCTTAGAAAAATTCACCCATAAAACCATTTTTGCGATGTATTTTGCGAAAGATTTAAATTTGAAATTGGCCCTTATTCGACCATTTTCAAATTCTCTGTAGAGCGCAAAATACATTAAGGTGCGTAAGCTGTTAAGGAGAGATACCACTCGCGCTTTTCGGTTTCGGCGTCTCTCATAATATCGTTCATCAGCTTTATCATGCGTTTCTTAAACCGCTCTTGTTCCTCACGGGTTGGCGGCCGCAGCTCTTCATAGGGCGTATATTGCGGCGGTGCAGGCTCGGGCAGCCGCGCTTGCAGCTTGGCCAGCGTGGCTTTCGCAATGGCCAGCCTCGCGGCGAGAACTTCGTCTTGAAGTGAGGGGGTGATGGGGGAGTTTCTCATGTGATGTCTCATCGTGTTGGTGAATTTTCTATCTATGTGGCCGTGCAAGTCGTGAAACGAAATGCCTTAGGGCGCGTGGTGGGCCATCGACAAATACCACGCCCGTTTCTGGCGCTCGTGATGACCTTCAACATCGCCGATTAATCTTTCGACATCCCGTTCCATGCGCTTGCGGTCTTCGGGGCTGAGCGGCGGAATCTCTTCATAGGGCACATCCTGATTGACCTTTTGCGGTTTCGGCCCGTCCAATAAGGCGAGGCGCGTCTTTTGAATCTCGAGATTGACCGCCGCCAATTCGTCTTGAAGAGATAATAATTTGGTTTTATTTCGGGGCATGGCTGGGCCTTTTTCATTAGAGTTTCAAACAGGGGATAACGCTCGCGGCCCATCGAGTGACCGCCTATTGGCTTGGTGCGTTGAATTTATCCGGGGATAAAATCAACTCGGCGGCAACCAGCCTTATAAAAAGGACGGCCCGCGTGGTCGATATCCGCGACGGATACCGATAAAGTTAGTTTGTTTTACGCAGCATCAACCACGCGGCGATGATTTTTGCGCAAGGGCCTCTTAATCCCGCAGTCACAGCTTTACGACATCTGTCGATGCCTGACTGTGGCGGTTGGGCCTAACACCTCACGCAGACCCGGCACAGTCGGGCGCGTTACAACCCGATGCTCAGTCTCATCGTCTCTCATGGCAGCAAGATAACGTACTCTCACCTATCCTCCCACGAGAAAACTATATGTATATCGAAGGCCAATGAGTGCAATTTTGTTCAGTGTAATTGCGCTAGCAAATACACAGACAGCATCCCTGAACTTCAATGATAAAACATTACCCCCGCCGGAATTTGTGAGGATTAAGTTTTTTGTTTATTTTATAAGGGATTGAATTGATTAGAGAATAATTGGCGGAGCGGGGCTTATAAGTGAGGATAAAGGCTTTTCCACCACACCGTCATTACAAGGCTCGTCCTT